>JBEBJH010000341.1:0-3688 GCA_040079965.1 Cyclobacteriaceae bacterium | reverse complement strand
GGCCAGGCCCGAACGCAGCCTTGTCACGATGGCAATCGTCGCGGCGCAGCACGCGAGCCGCTTCGGCGGGCCGCGCTCACACCGCCTCGCTCCCGGCGTGGGCCACAACATGCCGCAAGAGGTGCCGCAAGTGTTTGCCGACGCCGTGATGGAACTCGTGCGCGGCCGAGTCGGCTTCGCCACCACAGACTCAGCGTGACCTCCATGCGAATCGAACTGGACGACCTGTCGCGCGCGCAAGTGCAGGCGTTGCTGCGCGAGCATCTGAGCAACATGTACGAGCTGTCGCCGCCGGAAAACGTCTTTGCGCTGGATCTCACCAGGCTGCGCGCGCCCGACGTCACGTTCTGGACAGTCTGGGAAGGCGAGGCATTGCTCGGCTGCGGCGCGCTCAAGGAACTGACGCTGCAGCACGGCGAAGTGAAGTCGATGCGGACGCCGGCAAATCTGCGGCGCCGCGGCGCAGGGCGAGCGGTGCTGGCGCATTTGATCGGCGTCGCGAAGCAGCGCGGCTATCGGACGCTGAGCCTGGAGACCGGGTCGCACCCGGCTTTTCTGCCAGCGCAGAAGCTGTACCAGCAGTTCGGATTCACCTTCGGCGGCCCGTTCGGCAATTACCAGGCCGATCCGCATGGGGCAGTAGGCTACCTGGCTTTGGAAAGATATCTTGCAGATCATCCCGCACAAAAAGGTATTTTCCTGGAAACGGCCCACCCGGTCAAGTTCCCCGATGCAGTGGAAACTGCTACCGGACACGCAATAGAAATGCCTGCCTCCATCCGTTCTTTGATGGTCGAAAAGAAGCATAGCATCTTGCTGGCAGCCGACTATAACAAATTAAAGGAATACCTGCTACGTTAGGATTTCTCATCTCTTTTCCCCTTTCCCTTTTTTCCCTCTTAGCTTATATTTGCAATGAAGAGTAGTTTATGCAAGACATCGAACCGTTTTACAATTGGCGGTATATCTATATAAGTGAAGACGATCAGCAGTCGCCTTTTTTCGGACGTACCTATTCCGAGTTTGAATTTTCCCAAACCGTCTATAATTATTATATCCATCCGCAGTGGGATGATTTTGGCAGCCGTACCCTTTACCTGAAGGTACTGATAGCCGACTATGAGGAGAAGTACGCCGTGATAGAAATGATAGGCGAATGGAATGATGCCATTGAAAACGACATCATGGAACTGAAAAGGGAAGTGCTGGAAAAATTCATGAAAGAAGGTATTTTCAAATTTATTCTGGTAGGAGAGAATGTGCTCAATTATCACAGCGATGGCAAAGAATATTATGAAGAACTATTTGAAGAGGTAACCGATGAAAATGGCTGGGTGGTTTGTTTAAACATGCCGGAACAAACCCAATACGATTTTAAACAGGCTAAGCTGAATCGCTTTGTAGAACTGATGCAACTGGATAACTGGCGCACCTATAAGCCATTTCATTTGTTTAAAAAGATTGATAATGAACTGATGGCAAGATTGGGTAATTGATTTTAGCCCGTTTAATGCTGATATTAATCACCAAATCTTTTGTCATTTTTTGGCCATTGGATAGTATTTTTGCCAAAATAGATTACTCCCCTAAGAATGTTGCTTATGAAATGGTCTGAAATGTTCACTTCCTCGGTAGGTAAGAAATGGGTGATGGCGCTGACGGGTTTATTCCTGATTACTTTTTTGGTGGTCCATGCTGGTATCAATGCCTGTATCTGGGCAAATGATGGCGGTGTGATGTTTAATAAAGCGGCTCATTTCATGGGGAGTACGGTAGTTATCCGTATTGCAGAGATCGGTCTGTTCCTGGGCATCTTCCTTCATATCATCCAGGGATTTATGCTGGAATTTCAAAACCGGGGCAAGCGAAAAAAAGGCTATGCTGTGCCGATGGGCAACAAAGGCAGCAAATGGTATAGCCGTAGTATGGGCTTACTGGGTACCATCCTTTTATTATTCTTCATTCTCCATTGGTGGCATTTTTGGGTGCCTGCCCGTTTCATCGGACATCCGGAACTGACTGAAATAACTATCAATGGTGTGCATATGCATAATATGTTTAACCTGATGCAATTCACTTTCCAGGAGTTGTGGGTGGTGATCGCTTATGTAGCTGCCTGTTTCTCCTTATGCTGGCATTTGATCCATGGCTTTCAAAGTGCTTTCCGGACGGTGGGGGTGAGCAATTCGAAATACCTGGCTTTGATCAGGAATGCCGGTATCGGGTATTCGGTCATTATTACATTGGCGTTTGCGATGATGCCGGTGAGTATGCATTTGGGATGGATATAGTGGCAAGTACGAAATAAGAAGTACGATGTCTTAAGTTTTGGAGAGGTTGATTAATGTTAAGTAGCCCTGAAAGGGCGACAAATAATAGCATCGGGTGAAGCCCGTTGCGTATAAAAGACCCCGAAGGGGTCAAACGTGAATAACCCCGGATGAAATCCGGGGAAAAAGATGAATAGTGTTACAGGTGTACAAGAGTGCGACCCCGCTTGAAGGGCGGGGCAGGCTGCAAGGGACGATGATCAGGGAACAGAACCCTGGCAACATAAAAAATATAATTCAGCGAAATCAGAGTTTATGCTTGAGTCAAAAATTCCCGCCGGACCGTTAGACGATAAATGGACAGATTACAAAGGCCATTGTAAATTGGTGAACCCGGCTAACAAACGTAAACTGGAGATCATCATTGTAGGTACTGGTTTGGCCGGAGCTTCTGCTGCTGCGGCATTGGGTGAACTGGGCTATAAAGTAAAAGCATTTTGTTTCCAGGATTCTCCACGCAGGGCGCATAGTATCGCTGCACAAGGCGGCATCAATGCAGCCAAGAATTACCAGAATGATGGCGATTCCGTTTTTCGTTTGTTTTATGATACCGTAAAGGGTGGCGACTACCGGGCAAGAGAAGCCAATGTGCACCGGCTGGCAGAAGTGAGTGTAAACATCATTGACCAGTGTGTGGCGCAGGGTGTTCCGTTTGCAAGGGAGTATGGCGGATTGTTGAATAACCGTTCTTTTGGTGGCACACAGGTAAAAAGAACATTTTATGCGGCCGGGCAAACCGGTCAGCAATTATTGATAGGTGCTTACCAGGCTTTGGAACGACAGGTGGGATTGGGTAATGTAGAAATGCACAGCCGCCATGAAATGCTGGAAGTGGTGATGGTCGATGGTAAAGCGAGAGGGATCATCTGCCGCAACCTGGTGACTGGTGAATTGGAAAGACATTTTGGACATGCTGTGTTATTATGCACAGGTGGATATGGAAACGTATTTTATTTGTCCACTAATGCGATGGGCAGTAATGTGACAGCTATCTGGAAGGCACATAAAAAAGGGGCCATGTTTGGCAACCCTTGTTTTACACAAATTCATCCAACTTGTATCCCGGTAAGTGGCGATCACCAATCAAAGCTGACGCTGATGTCAGAGTCGTTGAGAAACGATGGACGTATCTGGGTGCCAACACAAAAAGGCGATACCCGGAAAGCCAATGATATTCCGGAAGAAGAAAGGGATTATTATTTGGAAAGAAGATATCCGGCATTTGGTAATCTTGTTCCGAGAGACGTAGCATCAAGAGCTGCAAAAGAACGATGTGATGCTGGTTATGGCGTGGGAACAACAAAGCAGGCTGTGTACCTGGATTTTAAATACAACCTTATTAATAAATACGGCAAGAC
>JBEBJH010000340.1:0-3688 GCA_040079965.1 Cyclobacteriaceae bacterium | reverse complement strand
ATCCCCAGCGAATCCCACCTCGGAACAGTTGGTGACGGTTACTTTGGATGTATCAGGCACTCCTTTGGCAGGTGAGACCAAGGTTTACATGCACAGCGGTGTAGTTACCACAAATACCTCAACACCAGGAAGTAATGACTGGAAATTTGTGAAAGGGAATTGGGGGTTGGATGATGGTATCGGGCAAATGACTCAGGTTTCTGGCCAGACAAACAAATGGCAAATTTCGCTGTCTCCAACCTTGCGACAGTATTACAGCATACCTGCAGGAACGAATCTATTTTGGTTAGCTATGGTATTTAGAAACGCTAATGGATCAAAGCAAACATCGCCAGACATCTTTTTGCAATTAGCAGCGGTAGCTTTTGTTTCTATTATTTCACCTTCCGGGTCTGAGGTCTTCATCCCTTCCGGAGGATCTATTACAATTACTGGCGTAGCTTCATCTCAAGCCTCCTCAATTGAAATTCTTGTTGATGAAGGCAATGGTTACTTATCCAAAGCCTCGGCCTCTAATACTACTACTGTAACTACCTCATTCACTCCTACTACTTCGGCTATATCAATCAAAATAAAAGCAACCATAAACGCTAACACTGTCGAATCAATTGCTGCCTATACTTTTAAGATAAGGCCTTCGATCGTTGAAGAAGCCATCCCCCCAGGCATAAAAGATGGAATTAATTATTCTGCAGATCCTTCCAGGGCAACCTTGGTTCTATTGGCTCCCGAAAAAGAATTCGTTTATGTGGTTGGAGACTTTACAAACTGGGAGCTTAGCGATAACTACTTTATGAAGAGGACTCCTGACGGTGAAAGATTCTGGTTAGAAATTTCTGGATTAAATTCAGGGCAAGAATATGTATTTCAATATTGGGTTGAAGGTACCGTTAAAATTGGAGATCCTTACGCAGATAAAGTAGCAGATCCCTATCAGGATGCCTCAATTCCGGCAACTACCTATCCCAATTTACCAGTGTATACCAAAACACAATACGGAGTCGCCTCGGTTCTTCAAACAAACCAAACACCATTCAATTGGTTGACTCCTGAAACAACCTGGGTGGCGCCTGATAAAAAGGAGTTGATTATTTATGAGGTCTTGCTTCGCGATTTCATTGGCTCACGTAAATTCAAAGATCTTGCGGACTCACTGTCATATTTTAAACGACTGGGTATAAATGCCATTGAACTTATGCCCATCATGGAGTTTGAAGGTAATTTAAGTTGGGGTTATAATCCTTCCTACTTCCTTGCCCTCGACAAATTCTATGGCACCAAAAATGACCTGAAGGACTTTATTCAAAAAGCTCATCAAGAAGGCATTGCTGTGATTTTGGATATGGTTCTGAATCATGCTTTCGGACAAAACGCTATGGTGCAAATGTATTTTGATAAAACAATCAATAAACCTTCCCTCAACAATCCATGGTTTAATGCAGATGCTACTCACCCCTTTAGTGTTGGTTATGATTTTAACCACGAAAGTCAGTACACTCAAAATTTTGTTGATACAGTTTGCAGTTACTGGCTCACCGAATATCATTTTGATGGATTCCGTTTTGATCTTTCGAAAGGCTTTACGCAAAAAAGCAATCCTTCTAATGTTGGTGCATGGGGAGCTTATGATGCTTCACGTATTTCAATTCTTACCCGGATGGCTAATACAATTTGGGATGTAAAATCGAATGCCTATGTAATCCTTGAGCACTTTGCAGATGCACCCGAAGAATCAACGCTGGCAAATAATGGGATGATTTTGTGGGGCAATATGACAAGTACCTATGCTAGTGCCCTGGAAGGAAATAGTGATGCAAATCTGGGTTCAGCAAACCGACTAACACATGTGAATTATTTAGAGAGCCATGATGAGGAGAGATTACTGGTTAATCTTTTAAAGAATGGCCAAGCGACTGGATCTTATGATATTAAGACAATAGACGTTGCTTTAAATCGAGCCAAGATGGGTGCTGCCTTCTTTTATACCTTACCGGGACCTAAAATGTTATGGCAGTTTGGAGAGTTAGGGTATGATAAGAGTATTAATTTCTGTGCTTCCGGATCAGAAAGCAGTAACTGTCGGCTTGACAACAAACCGTTGCCATGGGGATCTGGAAGTTTAAATTATTACGAGGATCCAGACAGGCAACGATTGTATAAAACTGCAGCTGCCATTAATAAGTTAGTTGCATCAAATAAGGCGGTGTTTAAGAGTGGAAGTCTCGAATTTATTCCTACCGGTAATGTTAGAAGTGTAAAAATTACTTCACCAACCGTGGACGTTGTTATAGTCGGAAATTTTTCTGCTTCCTACCAGGAGGCCAGTGTCTCTTTTACCAAAGTTGGAAACTGGTTTGATTATTTCGGCAACGTATCAGTCACCATCGCGAACTTAAATCAAGTGCTCTTTTTGGCCCCGGGTGAATTTCACATCTATACGTCAGTTCAACAACCTCCTACAGAAGTCGGTCTTGTTGATTTTTTAATTACCAACGCTAGAGATGAGATTCAGGATTCATTTTCAGTTTATCCAAACCCAGTCAAAGACAAATCATTCGTGATTCAATGGACTGACCAATGTACTGAAATGATTAGCATACAAGCAGTAGATATGCTTGGCAGAACCACAACGCAAACCACACATACTCCTGTTGAATCCATGATTTTTTATGATGCACAGTCGTTTACCCCGGGAATGTACACTCTCGTGATTGATCAAAAGGGAAAAAGAAAAACGTATAAAATAGTTATTGAGTGATCTTCCTGACTGTCAGGTAATGAAAGAGTAAAACACTCAGGCAAATTATTAGTCCCAGGAACTCACGGGTTTCTTCGATATAGAGGTTCTGCATTTTGGCCAGGTCGTCAAACAAGAGCGCCTTATCGGGTGATTGAAACCATTCGAGCGCTCCTGGAAACAAAATTGCCGCATAGATAAGGTATAGTACTCCACTAATAATAATCCAAATCTTATACTGCATCCGAAACATCGCAAGTATGCACAGTACTGCCATGTTTCCATAAATCAAGATCCACAGCAATGGGTCCGGATCATTTACCTGTACAAAGGCGAATGCCAGAAACAACAATGCAAGAATGAAATTAACGATCTTCATACTTAAAAAATAGCTCCGGCAATAGTGGCTGTCATCATCGTTGCTAAGGAGGCTGCAATCATTGCCCGAAATCCCAATTTCGAAAGATCACCCTGACGATTAGGTGCCATACCACCAATACCACCGATTTGAATTGCGATGGAGCTGAAGTTGGCAAACCCACACAATGCATAGGTTGCAATCCGAATTGATTTTTCGCTCAAAACACCTGAATTCTTCAGATTGGCAAGATCCAGATATGCTACAAATTCATTGATCACCAACTTCTGACCTAATAAACTGCCAACATATAATGATTCATTCCAGCTTACCCCAATGCAAAAGGCAAAGATTCTGAATACCTGACCAAGAATATACTGCAAGGAAAATCCCTGATAAACACCATTGGTGCTCTGGATAACAAAATCATTTAAGCCGGTAACGGCACCGATAAAATCAACGAGTATCCAATTTACAGCATAAATAATTGCAATGAAGGCTAGTAACATGGCTCCGATATTCAAGGCTAACTTCAACCCATCGGCTGCTCCGGTTGCCGTGGCGTCAACCAGGTTTACACCAATCCTGTCTCT
>JBEBJH010000339.1:0-3690 GCA_040079965.1 Cyclobacteriaceae bacterium | reverse complement strand
AGACAGGAATTACTATTATTCTGCGAATGAGATAATAGTTCAGTTTCAGCTTCCATTACCTCCACGTGACCTTTTTCATTAATGCTGGTTAGGACTACCTTTTTTAATTCATTGATAAGGAGCGGATCATATTTAGCGGCTACCCGAATATAGTTTTCAGTAAATCCATGCATGAAACCTTCTTCAAGATCATTTTCGAATAGCACTGTGAATGCCTGGTTCAGATTATTTTCGTAGAAAGCTCTTCGCTTTTTATCGGATAGGATATGGAGCATCCGGGATCGTTCATTGCGTTCTTTCATGGGCACGGAATCCGGAAGGGTAGTAGCCATGGTATTTTCCCGTTCCGAATAAGTAAACACATGTAGATAAGAGATGTCGAGTTCATTCAGAAACTCGTAGGTTTCCAGAAAATGCTCGTGAGTTTCTCCCGGAAATCCAACTATTACATCAACACCAATGCAACATGAAGGTATTACGGATTTAATTTTCTCAACCCGGCTAACGTACAACTCGCGTTGATACCTTCTTCGCATGAGTTTTAATATCGTATTGGATCCTGACTGCAAGGGGATGTGGAAGTGAGGAACAAAACGGTTGGATTTACTTACAAACTCAATGATTTCATCTGTTAGCAAGTTGGGCTCTATTGATGAAATCCGGAAACGGTCAATTCCATCAACTTCATCTAATGATTTGATCAGTTCAATGAACTTCTCTTTTCGTTCGCCTAGCTGCAAACCGAAGTCCCCGGTGTTTACTCCAGTCAAAACTATTTCTTTAACTCCCGTTGCTGCGATTTGTTTGGAATAATTAACCAGGTTGGCGATACTATCGCTACGGCTTGCCCCTCGGGCTAAGGGTATTGTGCAAAACGAGCACGAGTAATCGCAGCCATCTTGAACTTTCAAAAAAGTGCGGGTTCGATCGTGGAGAGAATAGGAAGTGTTAAATGCATTGACTGAGTCAATTTCAGATGCAAAAATGGCTGGAGTTTCAGGCCTGACAAATCCATCCAGCAATTCTACCAGTCTAAACTTTTCAGCTGCCCCCAGCACAGCATCTACTCCGGGTATCTCAGAGATTTCTTGAGGTTTTAACTGAGCGTAACAGCCAATAATTGCCACGTATGCATTGGGAGAAATACCTCGGGCTTCGCGTACGATCTTCCGGCACTTCTTATCTGCATTTTCGGTAACGGAGCAGGTGTTAATAATGAAAATATCGGGCTGGTCGGTGAAATCTACTTTCTGAAAACCCTTCTCTTCAAACTTTCTCGAAATCGTAGAGGTTTCGGAATAATTGAGTTTACAACCCAGCGTGTAAAATGCGACTTTTTTCATGATTAAGTCGCAAATTTAATCAATTCATTCGTGATTTATTAAATCCTGTTATTGAACGATATCCTTCTCCAGAGCACCTATTTTCTTATCCAATTCCCCATTAATCAAATCGAAGTCAGAGGCTGATCGGAGATTGGCACTTACACTAATATAGAATTTAATTTTGGGCTCTGTGCCTGAGGGTCGCACCGAGATTTTACTCCCGTCTTCTGTGTAGAACTGAAGAACATCCGATTTAGGTAATTCAATTTTCAGGGTAGTTTGATTCACAAGATTTTTCTCGAAGCCCGTTTTGTAATCCAACATCCTCACAACCTTATTTCCTCCGATTTTATGAGGGGGTTGGCTTCTGAATTTCTCCATCATGCGTTTTATTTCCTGTTCACCTTCAGCTCCCTTACGTACCAGATTAACGAGCCCTTCTTTATAAAATCCAAAATCGATGTACATTTGTATCAACCAGTCATAGAGTGTGTGGCCTTCATCTTTGGCTGATGCTGCCAGGGCTGCAAAGAAAGCACACGCGGAAACGGCATCTTTATCGCGCACAAAATCACCAACCATATACCCATAACTCTCTTCTCCGGCAGCTATAAACTTTTTTTTGCCCTCCATAGCGCCCATCAATTCAGCAATGTATTTGAAGCCTGTAAGGGTATTGTAACAATCAACGCCTAGTTTTTTTGCAATGGCATCTACTAATTCAGTAGTAACAATAGTCTTGGCGATATAGCCACTTTTCTTTTCGGACTCATTGAGATTTTTCATGATGAACCACATCATCAGGCTAAAGGCCTGATTTCCATTGAGGAGAAAAAATTCACCTTGATCATTTTTAATCCCAATCCCAACGCGGTCGGTATCAGGGTCAGTAGCCATTACCAGTTCAGCATTAACTTCCTTCGCTTTCTTTAGCGACAATTCCATGGCTGATTTCTCTTCAGGATTTGGAGAATGAACAGTCGGGAAATCACCATCAGGTTTTCTTTGTTCCTCTACTACAATAAGATTTTTGAAACCGAGTCGCGATAAGCATTCAGGCACCATGGTAATACCTGCACCATGAATGCTCGAATACACTATAGGTATGTTGGCTTGGCGGGCAATACTTTCCTTCCTGGGGATTAGTTTCTCCACTTCGTTGTAGTAGGCATCCTCTAACGTGGAATCAATTAAATTGATTTTCGATGGATCAGATGTGAATTTAATATTCTCGAAACCTCCGATTGAATTAACTTCTTCAATTACATTTTTGTCATGGGGCGGAACCAATTGAGCGCCATCGGACCAGTAGGCTTTGTATCCATTGTATTCTTTCGGATTATGAGATGCTGTGATGACTATTCCTGAATGGCACTTTAAATGGCGAATCGCAAACGAGAGCAGGGGAGTAGGACGTAACTCTGGGAAAAGATAAACTGAAATACCGTTGGCGGAAAATACATCAGCAGTGGTTTGTGCAAATGTTTTACTGTTGTTACGGCTATCATAAGCAATCGCCACCTTGATCTCACCTGTAATGCTTTTCTTTAGATAGTTAGCCAATCCCTGGGTGGCAGCTCCTATTGTAAATTTATTTATGCAGTTTGACCCAACGCCCATCACCCCGCGCAGTCCACCGGTGCCAAACTCAAGGTCCTTATAAAAACTATCTATAAGTTGCTTAGTATCGGAATTCTCTAAAAGTCTTCGGATACTCTTTTTTGAATCTTCATCTATGACAGAACTACTGAGCCAGGCGTGTGCCCGATTTTTTGATTGCGAGAGTAAATCCATTAGTAGATTAGTTATGCAAAGTTTGTATAGTCCTTATAAATTTCCTCTAAGTCCTTGTTCTAATTCAATCGCTTCGAAGAGTGCTTTGAAGTTACCCTTCCCAAATGACTTGGCGCCATTGCGTTCAATAATTTCAAAGAAAAGAGTTGGTCTATCCTGAATCGGCTTGGTGAATATCTGCAGTAAATAACCTTCCTCGTCACGATCGATTAAAATATTCAGTTTTTTTAAAGCCTGAAGATCTTCATTAATGTGCCCTACACGGTCGAGTACATCTTCATAGTAAACATCAGGGACTCGTAGAAACTCAACACCGCGTTTTCGCAGCTCGCCAACCGTAAAGATGATATCATCGGTTGCAATGGCTATGTGCTGCACTCCGGCACTATGGTAAAAATCGAGGTATTCTTCTATCTGTGATTTCTTTTTGCCAGGGGCGGGTTCATTGATAGGAAATTTGATATACCCATTTCCATTTGATACAACTTTCGACATAAGTGCACTATATTCGGTGGAGATGTCTTTGTCATCAAAGGTGATAAGCAGCTTAAAGCCCATTGCATTTTCATAG
>JBEBJH010000338.1:0-3704 GCA_040079965.1 Cyclobacteriaceae bacterium | reverse complement strand
TGTGTATAAGAGACAGATATCATACCACTTAATGGTAACGCGATCATAATTCAAAGCCACCAGGTGTTCAAAATATTTGCGCACTTTATAGTACTTCACTTCCTGGCTTGAGAGTGAAGAAACTCCCATTTCACTACCAGGTGTAAAGAGTTCTTCAGCCCGATCCATCACGCGCGTTGCCTCTGAGAAGGCAGTTTTTTTATTTCCAATAATGCTGATGTATTTACTCAGGTCTCGTACTTTTTCCAGGGCAAGTGAATCGATGGCTTGCTTTCGTGCCGGGCTTACCTCACCGGTTTGCGCAGTAAGATTACTGGTTAGCAACAAACAGAAAAGCAGTGTGATTATGAGAAATTTATTCATGGTTAAAGCATTATGTAGTATAAAATTCGGTCGTGATAAAAACCCACTTATAAAGGTTTCTTTACCTCTACTTCGGTTATTTTTCCCGCGCCATCCATTTTAAAGTCAGAAAGCACATTACTATTCTTCTTCTGATCCTTCAGATAATGAAGGTATTCGCTAATGGTTGTCGGCCGGTCATAGTCTTTTTGACCACCCTCTTCGCTAATCACAATTAATACCGGTGTCTCCGGGGATGCAAAGAGTTTAAGAGCTTCGCTAATACTATTGTTAGCAGCGGATACTGTACTTGCATTTGCAATAGCTTCAAAATAATTATTAACGCGCGTGTTGGTTGTTCCTTCGGCTGGTTCATTTGCCTTTAGCATGTCTGCTTTTCTTCTCTCTAATTCCTCGGCTTCTTTTCTTGCCGTCTCGGCTTCCAATTGTTTGCGCTGGGTGGCTTCCTGTTCCATACGCGCTTTCTCGTTAGCAAGATTAGTTGCTTGCATTGCCTTCTTTTTACTCTGGCAGCCAAAGGCGCTGATCGTAAGTATCAATACCAGCAGGACCAGGTTTGTAGAGTTTCCGAATTTCTTCATTATAAGTTGAGGTTACCGTTTATTGTAACGCTCGTACCAGCGTCAAAATCATGCCGAAGTTGGGAATGATCGATTTTGAGACTAAAATTCAGTTAAATGCACTTAATCTTCAGTGCAGCTGTATACGAACATGCCAAACTTTATACGAGTGGGGATTTAAATACACAATCTCTTAGTCCAACTTAACACAACCTGGCCTATGGCAGAATTAGCCATCATTCTTTTTTTTCGCCAGTACTGTGTACTCTTTGGAAAGCTCTGCCATTTCATGTTCTGTCTTATGCTCCACAGTAATTACTTCATTGTTGGCAGGCTCATGCGTGGCAACTAATTCATTTACTTTTATATGGAGCGAAGTTGTAAAATGGCTGAATGACTTTTGAATTATAAACAAGCTTAAGAAGATAATTCCATGGATAAGATCGCGAATACTGTCATAGAGCTCCTGCTCATAGAATTTCTTATTGCTTAGCCAGAAAATCACCAGCCCAAAGGCAACAATAAAAGTGATTGAATTTCCCAGAATGGCAGTTGCCAACGAAGTAAACTTTTCAAAGACCCTTTCAAGTAAGCGGTAAACATGTTTCATAGAGATTCCGTGATCAAGTAATGGCTATTTTTAATAATTAATAAATAGCAAGGTGAGTAATAGGTTCCGAATCCTATTTACAGTATTTCATAAATAAGTTGCAGAAGTCAGTGTTAGGATGGCGAGAAGTTCCAGCAAACCAGAACGGATAAACCACTATGTTTTTCCTTTAATCCACCCTTAGTGAATTGGTTCAGGCACTCTAAACCCCTTCGCCCCAATTTCCTTTTTCGTCATCCTGATTATATTCACATCCAGCATGATCTTGCTCAAGGGTTCATCGATCGAATCAGTAGGAACTGAAACGATAGCATCAATCACATCCATACCTTCAAATACCCGACCGTATACGGTGTATTTATTATCCAATCTTGCAAGCCCGTTTTTATTCTGGACAACATAAAACTGGCAGCCAGCGGAAAGCATTTCTGGATTGTTGTCACGGCCTGCAGCAAAGGCCCCGTAAACATGTCTGATGGTATCATTAAATTCAGGCTTCAATAAATAGGGCGAATCCGCAAACCCGGCCGGTGTGTCCGGGCAGCCACCCTGGGCGACAAAATCCTTAATCACCCGATTGAATGAGAGCGTATCCCAATAGCCGGCATTGGCCAGTTTGATAAAGCTTGCCTTGTGGTTGGGTGTTTCATCGTAGAGCCAGATCAATACTTCGCCCTTTTCGGTTTTTATTTGTCCTACATCATACAGCGATTCAGTTGAGCAGGCGAGTGTTAGCAGGAAAAGAAGGAAGCAGGTGGCTTTCATAAATCGAAATTGTGAGTTTGTATTTGCAAGATAATAACACCTGGCCGTTTTTACTGTGGGTCAGGTTGATTAATGCTCTTTCAGTGATCTATGATAAAAATCATCGCACCATAAATTTTCTCAGATTACTTTTGCACCTATATTATGTCATACAATACTGTAAATAGAAAGGAAAGTGCCATATTAGGCTGTTTGCAGAATCAGTTGCGCACGCTATGAGTAAGTCCGAAACCAAGCCTTATTTATTTAACCGGGCTATCGATTCATATCTTACTGGTGTATCGAATGCCTATGCGTTTACGAAACGTTTTTTCAAAGAAGCCTTTAGGCCGCCATTCCACGTTCGCGAAATTATCAATCAATCGTTCGAGATTGGGCTTAAGTCACTTTCCCTGATCACCGTAACGGGTTTCATCATTGGCCTGGTATTCACCAAACAATCACGCCCTTCGCTGGAGGATTTTGGTGCTTCCTCCTGGTTGCCTTCGTTGATGGGCATTGCTATCATTCGCGCCTTGGGTCCATTGGTTACCGCGTTGATCTGTGCCGGAAAGGTGGGCTCCAGCATAGGAGCGGAAATCGGTTCCATGAAAGTTACAGAGCAAATCGAAGCGATGGAAGTATCCGCGATCAATCCATTCAAGTACCTGGTGGTTACACGTGTTTTAGCCACCACGCTTACCATTCCTGTACTCTCGTTGTATTGCGTTTGTATTGGCCTGTATGGTTCCTATATAAACGTCCATTCCGAAGAGGCCACTGGCATCATAAGTTTTTACCAGAATGCATTCTCATCGGTCTCATTTTTGGATATCTATACCTCGGTGATCAAATCCATTGTGTTCGGTTTTACCATTGGGGTAGTGGGATGCTACAAAGGATACAACGCAAGCCAGGGAACGCGGGGCGTGGGTATGGCTGCAAACAAGGCGGTTGTCGTTTCCATGTTTCTCGTATTCCTCGAAGAAATGATTATTGTTCAGGTTACCAACTGGTTCAGGCACATTTAATATGATAAAAGAAGGCAAACATCAGATCAATCGGGATGAATCAGTGATCTCCATCAAAGGGCTGGAGAAATCATTCGATGAACTGGATGTGTTGAAAGGTGTTGATTTTACCTTGTACCGGGGAGAAAATGTTGCCGTGCTTGGGAAATCAGGGTCTGGAAAGTCAGTATTGATCAAGATCATGGTGGGGCTGCTTAAACCGGATGCGGGCGATGTGCAGGTGCTGGGCAAGCAGGTAGACAAACTCATGGGAAGAGAACTTGATGCGTTGCGCCTGCGGGTGGGTTTTTCATTTCAAAGCAGCGCCTTGTATGATAGCATGGATGTGTATCAGAACCTGGCATTTCCGTTAACAATGAATAAAAAAAACCTGACGAAAGCCGAAGTGGATCATGA
>JBEBJH010000337.1:0-3721 GCA_040079965.1 Cyclobacteriaceae bacterium | reverse complement strand
CCAATTCCCAACGGATTGTAAACAATGTCATACGGAGTCGGCCTGGCTTCCATCCAATTTTGATCATAATACCATTTATCCTTTAGTTGGAGCTCATCAGCCTATTGCAAAAAACTGTGTGCAATGTCATGCTGCCGGATATGTAAATACACCTAATACTTGCGTGGGTTGTCATTTGACGGATTATAATGCAACAACCAATCCGAATCACAAGACGGCCCAATTCCCAACGGACTGTAAACAATGTCATACCGAGTCGGCCTGGCTTCCATCCAATTTTGATCATAACACGATCTATCCTTTAGTAGGTGCCCATCAGCCTATTGCAAAAAACTGTATAGAATGTCATGCTGCCGGATATGTGAATACACCTAATACTTGCGTGGGTTGTCACTTAACGGATTACAATGCAACAACAAATCCAAATCACAAGACGGCCCAATTCCCAACGGACTGTAAACAATGTCATACCGAGTCGGCCTGGCTTCCATCCAATTTTGATCATAACACGATCTACCCTTTAGTGGGAGCTCATCAGACTATTGCAAAAAACTGCATAGAATGTCATGCTGCCGGATATGTGAATACACCTAATACCTGCGTGGGCTGTCACTTAACGGATTACAACACCACAACAAATCCTAGTCATACTGCAGCGCACTTTCCAAATGATTGTAAGCAGTGTCATACCCAGACTGCCTGGACACCATCAACCTTTGATCATGATGGAATGTATTTTCCAATATATAGTGGTAAGCACAAAGGAGAATGGACCTCCTGTACGGAATGTCACACCAATAGTAGCAACTATGCGGTGTTCAGTTGTATTGATTGTCACCAGCATAATAATAAAACTAAGGTTGATAACGATCACAAGGGTGAGAACGGCTATGTCTACGCAAGCAATGCGTGTTTGAATTGCCATCCAAGAGGTAACTAGGTATGATCGCAAGGCGCTTGTTCATATTATCCATATTGCTTTCAGGTGTGTCTGCCTGTTTTGGCCAAAGCACGTCAATGCGTGGAAAGGTGACTTTTGTTACTTCGATAAATGCTTATATCAAATTTGAAACAACAAAAAACATAGAAGTAGGTGATACCTTATTTTTATACCGTGGCAACATTTACAGCCCTTGCCTGATCGTAAAAAATAAATCATCGATGTCTTGTGTAGCGGAGCTTATTAAGGGGTGTGAAATGAGAATAGATGATGAAATCGTTCACAGAACAAACCGGGTTGAAAAGCCGGGTGATAACGAACCAGTTAAGATCACAACCGGATCAAAAATCATTGGCACGCCAAAAAGTAGGAAAAATTACAGAGGTGTAATTTCGGCAGCCAGTTATAGCAGTTTCTCGGCCGCGCAAGAAGATGTTCATAGAACCATGTATCGCCTTTCTTTTGATGCAAACCACATCGATAATTCCAAATTTTCGGTAGAGACGTATATGAATTACAGGCAAACTTTTCGAGTTAAGGATAGTATATCCACCAGGGACAAAGATATATTTAATATTTACAGTCTGGCTGTGCGATATGATGTGAGTCCAACGATGTCAATCTCATTGGGAAGAAAGATAAACCAAAAAGCATCCTCATTAGGAGCGATGGATGGGCTTCAAGCCGAAAAGTTTTTTGGTAATTTCTATATGGGTATGTTGGTGGGATTCAGGCCTGATATTTATGATTATACATTTAACAAAGATTTATTTCAATATGGTGGCTATGTAGGCATAAAAAGTGAAAATAAAACGATGTATTCTCAAACCACCCTTGGCCTGATGGAACAGGATAATAATGGAAACGTTGACAGGCGATATTCATACTTTCAGCATTCCAGTACAATCGGTCAAAAGCTAACTCTATTTTCGTCATTTGAACTGGATCTTTACAATAAAGTAAATGCAGATTCTATGGGTCCGGTCAGGCTAACCAATCTATACGTTTCAGTAGGATACCAGTTAGCAAAATGGATTGACCTTAATGTATCCTATGACTCACGTAAGCAGATCATTTATTACGAAACACTGAAAACCGAAATAGAACGCATCCTTGATAATGACGAGGCCCGGCAGGGTATCCGGTACCGGCTAAATCTCCGTCCTGTGAAATTTATAAACATTGGAGCAAACTATAGCAGACGCTTCCAAAGCAACGACTTAAATGTGTCGGATAATATTAATGCATATTTTAACTGGTCAAAAGTGCCAGGGTTGGGGGGTATGTTGTTTATCAATTACAATGATAACAAGTCTTCCTATCTGGAGAGTAAAATTTTCTCTTTCAGGCACTCCAGAACAATCATTAAGGACAGGCTTGATGCTGATATTTATTATCGAATCGCCAACTACACGTATTCAAGCCGTGAATTGGTAACTAATCAAAAGTATTACGGTGCGGGTCTTTCTTATAGAGTAGCAAAAAAAATGACCCTTAGCGTTTTAGGCGAATTATCAACCTTGTCTTCAGAAGAAGACAACTATAGGGTTAATGCAAGAATCAGTAAAAACTTTTAACAAACAGTAAGTCAATGAAAACGAATTATTTCTTAAGATTAGCCCAATTATGCTTCCTCATCATATTGACGAGTTGTAGTAAGGGGCCGAAAATCATCACTGCGAGTTCTGATAATACTGCGGAAGGCACCGGCATTCTTTCTGAAGAAAATCCTTTTCCTGTACTAACGGATTTGCCCAAATCGTCTAACACTAATGTAGAAGATGTGCATACAGTCACTATTATAGAGGCATTGCCAACCACCCGGTATGTTTACCTTCGGGTTAAGGAGGGCCAGGAAGAATTTTGGATAGCCACATCAAAAATGGAAGTCACTATTGGAGGAACCTATTTTTATCGGGATGGACTGTTGAAGACAAACTTTGAAAGCAAAGAGCATAATCGTGTATTCGAAAAAATGTATTTGGTTTCCAGCGTAGTAGAAGCGGATCATGCTTTACGCACCGCGCAAACACCAACGGAAGTAGTGACCACCAAAAATAAGGCAAATGTGAGCGTGAAAGGCTCTGTTAAGATTGCTGATCTTGTTGCAGATCCAAAAAAGTATTCAGGAAAGACGATACAGATAAGTGGTCAATGCACAAAGGTTAATCCCAACATAATGGGACGCAACTGGATGCATCTCAAGGATGGCAGCAAGGATGATTTTGACCTGGTCATCACCAGCAGTGTTTTAATACCCGAAGGGCATACAGTCACTATGGTTGGTAAGGTAGTACTCAATAAGGATTTTGGTTCAGGGTATAAGTATGCAATTTTAATAGAGGAGGGAGAGATCGTTAAGTAGAAGGCTAAGCTTGCTGCGTTAATTTTTCAATTTCTTTTTCTATTTTGGGGCTCCTTAACCTAACAAAATTATTATGCTAAAAGAATTTAAAGCCTTTGCTATGCGGGGCAACGTTGTTGACCTGGCTGTCGGTGTGATCATCGGTGGTGCCTTTGGTAAAATCGTTGGCTCCTTTATTGAAGATGTAATTACTCCACTTGCCTTAAAACCAGCTCTGGAAGCTGCAAACCTGACTGAACTCGCAGAGCTTACCGTGTTTGGAACCGTGAAATACGGTAACTTTCTTTCCTCTGTAATCAATTTTGTTATTGTCGCTTTTGTGTTATTCCTTATCATTAAAGGAATGAATGCAGCTAATAAGAAAAAGGAGGGATTGCCCCCTTCTGCGCCACCACCACCACCGGCAGATATTATTT
>JBEBJH010000082.1:0-18401 GCA_040079965.1 Cyclobacteriaceae bacterium | reverse complement strand
CCCTACCGGCACTTCTATGATGTGCCCCGAATGTGGCCATGAGTGGAATCCTAACGAATCAACTGTGCCTGTTGAAGAAGAAAGTGATTCGTCTGTAGTGAAAGACGCTAATGGAGCTGTGCTTAAGGATGGGGATTCTGTAATCATTATCAAAGACTTGCCGGTAAAGGGCTCCAGCAAAGCCATTAAGGCCGGTACCAAGGTAAAAAACATCAAGTTGATCAGCGGGGATCATAATATTGATTGCAAAGTAGATGGCTTTGGTGCGATGGGTCTTAAATCCATATTCGTAAGGAAGAGCGTCTAAGCTAAATTGAAGATGAAACGCAAAGCTTTTAATCTGGGCTTGCTTCTTACTTCACTTATCGGCTATCTTGAGTGGGGGGGAAATAATAGTATATTTCTATTTCAGGCTGAAGCCGATATTTTATCAAGGCTCTTTACTGAACCCGGTTCAGTGGCTCATCCATTCACGTTGCTACCCATGGCAGGGCAACTTCTCTTGGTTGTTACACTCTTTCTAAAAGAGCCAACCAAAGTTCTAACTTTTGTGGGTATTGTATGCATAGGGCTACTGCTGGGGTTTATGTTTTTGATTGGTCTTTTGACTATCAGTGTAAAGGTGCTACTTTCATCCCTTCCCTTTTTAGTTCTCTCGTATTTTACCATAAGACTTTATCGTAACACAGGAAACTGAGGGGACAGGTTCTCGCTATTTCTTCGGACTAAATACAAATTCATAAACCCCGGCCGGCAGCCTAACAGAGTCTCCAGTTGTGGTGGATAGTTTAGGTGAGGAAACAAGTTGATAACCCTTTGGGACATATAAACTAGCTGTAGTATTAGCTGGAATGGTAACCTGATAATACACCTTCGTTTTGTCTCTTCGCCAGTTGGAAATAATTTTGCCAGCAGCTGAATGATACGAAGTTTCAAATTTATTCAATCCTGCAGCGAAGTAGGGTCGTAGGATAGTATTCCTGAATCCGGGCTTTTGTGGGTCGGGATAAATTCCACCCAATCCTTTGTACAACCAGGCACCGATTTCGCCAAACATAATATGATTAAGTGAGACATCGTTGGCGGATTCAATGTCCCAGTTTTCGTACAGCGTAGTAGCTCCGTTTTTAATCCACCAACCCCACGAGGGGTATGTCTCCTGTGATGCTAATTGATATGCCACATCGGCATAGCCATTGTCACTCAACGCATTTAGGATGGCTTTCGCTCCCAGCACACCCGTGTCCAGGTGATAGTTATCAGCCTTTACCCGTTTCGCAAGATTGGCAGCTACCAATGCCTTTGATTCTTCAGGTACAATTCCACCATAGAGCGAAGCGCTGAGCTCGGTTTGTAAGCCGGTGCCATAGATGCCGGTTTCTTTATTCAGGTATTTGGCATTGATCGCAGCTTTTATTTTTTGTGCTAATGTTATATATCTTTTCTCATCTTCAGGCTTACCCAACACCTTCGCTGCATTGGCCGCGATTTCAACATCCATAAAGTAATAGATCGAGGATGTTAATTCTACTGGTGACTTCGATTTAACGGGCACCCAATCGCCCAGTCCCCAGGTGGTAAGTCCGGAAGGGTAAACATCGGTGATGTGATCGACATACAATTTGATGCTCTGGTAATTGTCCTTCAGTATTTTAGTATCTCCATAGAAAAGATAAATTTTCCATGGGATAAGAGCGATGGTGCTCGTCCAGTCCGGACCGTTGGCCCATTGATAGCCCCAGCCACCCGTAGGTATAATGGCCGGAAGCACGCCATTAGGTTGTTGCTCATCACGGTGATCGGCTAACCACTTTTCATACACGGTAATTCCATCATAACTATACAGACCCGTTTCGATGGCGATGTGTGCATCACCCGTCCACCCATTTTTCTCCCGTTGCGGACAATCAGTTGGATAACCAAAGAGATTAGATAAATATGCGTTGTTGGTTGCTTTCCACAGTTTATTGATCATCTCGTTGGAAGAATTGATGCTGCCAACAGGTGGAATATCACTGTGCATGAAGTATCCCGTAAGGCTTTGTGCATTAAGTTCAACCGGTTTACTCGTGGTGACTTCTACATATTGAAATCCTTTGTAATTAAAACGCGGCATGAAGGATTCTTCACCCTTTCCGCTTACTATAAATATGTCTGTCTGGAAGGGATCCGTGTTATCAGTGGGACGGTAATGCACATCAATGTTACTCAGATCAACATGCTCGTCTTTCTTCAACCGTTCACCATGCTTCAAACGAAGTATAGTCCCTGAAGCACCCTGGGTTGCAATCCGACTGACGCCAGCAATATTTCTTCCAAGGTCGTAGATAAATGTAGTGTCGTTGACTTTCCTAAATGATACCGGTTTTATTTCTTCCACGTGGCGAATCGGATGTAGGACCTGAGCCGTAATATGCTGTGAAGGTGCAGCGCGAAGCGTAGCTGCTTTCCATTTCGAGTCATCAAAGTTAACCAGGTTCCAACCTGGTTGCTCTAATCTAGCATCATAATGTTCTGCCGTATAGATGCTGTTGAAAACCAGCGGACCGGTGGAAGTCTTCCAGTCATCGCCAGAGGTGATTGTTTCTACTGAGCCATCTTCATAGGTGATGCGCAGGTCCATACAAAAGGTAGGTCGTGCCCGCCATGGTGCCTGATCAAAAAACCACACGGCCGTAGATTGGTGATTGTACCAGCCATTGCCCAGCAACACTCCAATTGCATTTTTACCGGTTTGTAAATCGTTGGTGATATCATGCGTTCCATATAAGGTGCGCCTGTCAAACCGGGTGTACATTGGATTGAGCACCTGGTCGCCTATTTTCTTTCCGTTAATAGAAAGTTCATACAAGCCGCCAACTGCGATGTAGGCGCGTGCCGATTTGATTTTCTTTGACGTGACCATCACTTTTCTGAAATACGGAGCCGGTTTATAAGCGATGCTATTATTATCCGAGATCCAACTGCCTTTCCAGTTTGCCTTGCCCATAAATCCCGTTTCAAAACTCGAAGTAGAAGGCGATGAGGCATGGTCCTCTTTATCCCAAAGCTGCACGCTCCAATAATACCTGGTGAAAGGATTTAACCGGGGGCCGGAATACATGATCAACTGATCATCGCTGGTCACTTTTCCTGAGTTCCAGAGTAAGCCCTCGTCTTTTAACAGAGTCAGAGAATCAGGGCTCACTTTAATCTGGTAGGCCTGTTGTCTTGCACCTTGCCGCACGTCCTTCATTTGCCAGGTAAGTCGGGGCGACTCATTGTCTATACCGATGGGTTGTACCAGGTGTTCGCATTTTAATTGAACTACTTCCACCTGAGCACTTAAGCGAAAAGAAATGGCGAATAATGCTAAAAGAAGGAATGATATAAACCTGAATTTCATTGTGGTGCGAGTTAGCTTCTAAAAGTAATAAAATTAATGATGGTCGAAATACAATGGGTCGAGAACCACTAACTATGGAATATCATACTTCCCCGATGAATCGGGGAAATCCTACATCCCGATTAAAGTAGCACGGTCTGTCATTGAAAACATTCTTATCCGCTGGGATCCCGGCCAGTCTGCCGACAAAGGCAAGCTCCCGTATTGAAGTGTGTGCAATAGCTTTCATTTCAGTTAACCTGGCCAGGATGAGTGCCTAGTTGTAAAAGAGCAATAACCTTCCGCCTATTTAGCCGTTACAAGTAGTGCATATCGAAGTATTTCTAAAGATTATTAAAAACAATACCATGAGCACAACGGCAAAATTTGGTGAAGAAGTTTCAGGATATAACATCCCGGTTTTAAATGAACGTGAAATCAGGGCTTCTGCGGGAATACTCTTTGTGTTTATGTTCATCTCCCTGATGCTTATTATTTTCAAAGGCAATTTTCTGATGATCAAGTATGTGATCATCGTATTCCTTATGGATATGATTATCCGGGTATTTATAAGCCCGAGGTATTCCCCTACTCTCATTATCGGCCGGCTTATTGTGGGCCGTCAAAATCCGGAATATGTGGGGGCTGCTCAAAAAAAGTTTGCCTGGATAATTGGTATCGCGCTTTCCACGATGATGTTCTTTCTGATGGTGGTTTTGAATTCGTATAGTATTATTACAGGGCTTACCTGTTTGATCTGCTTGATATTCTTGTTCTTTGAATCGGCCTTTGGGATTTGTATCGGGTGTGTATTCTACAAGTTGTTTTATAAAGAGAAAGCTCAATACTGTCCGGGTGAGATTTGTGACGTGAAGGCAAAACAGGATATTCAGAAAGTATCGTTGAACCAGGTAGTTATTGTTTTTGGTTTTGTTGCCACGATCATAGTCTTGACCTATTTATTGAACGATATCCTGAGCGAAAAGCCAGGTAATTTGTGGCAACTTTTAAACCTTTAATAAGGTTTTCGCCATTTGTGGTCAAGCATAAATAAGAAGCGGAATTTACCCCTAATCGGGCACCCGGGTGCAGCATTACTGCTGGGTAATTATGAATATTTGCTTAACAAGTGTTTGAGCTTTTGGAAAGTACGGTCCCACCCTTCCTGGTATTGATGTGCCGAGTGAGTACCGAGATTAGAGTGGGTGAACGACATGGTCACCTTACGCTTCTCTTGTATGTTGATTGAGATGTCAACTTTTGTTACCTGCCCCGGTTCGTTTTTCCATGCCCAACTGAATGACAATGCTTCGTAGGGAACTACAGTGGTGTACACACCCAGGCAAGTGTGTTCTGTGCCATCACGATCATGAAAGCTGATCGAATAGTCTCCACCCACTTTCAAATCTACTATAGCTGATGTGACCGTACCGGCAGGGTCTGAGCCAAACCATTGCGCCAACATAAAAGGATTTGTCCATGTTTCCCATACTTGCAGTGGCGTATTATTGAACGTGAGCGTGAGTTGTACTGAGTCCAAGGCGCTTGAGAGTGAAATAACCGAACCAAAGTTACAGTTTGTGGAAGCTTTTCCATAGCTGTGCATAAAACAAGAGAGGAATTTACCCCTAATCGGCAACCCTAATACCAGTAACTTCGTCTGTAGAACAAACCCCATCCCTATGCTGCTCCACCACCTGCGCCTCGCCTTCCGCACGTTCTTTAAAAACCAGGCCGCCTTCCTCATCAACCTTATAGGAATGAGCATTGCCCTGGGGTGCAGCATTACAGCCTGGGTTAACTATGAATACAATGCTGAATTTGATCAGCAGCAAGCCAATGCCTCCAATCTTTATCGAATCGCTTTCTGGCAGGAGACGGAACGTGGCAACACCCCCTACGGAGTGACTCCCATGCCAGTTGGTAATCTGATCCGTACAACCCTTCATGATGGCGACCAGGTAATTCAATACATCAGCAAAGACGGCCAGTTTCGGATTGGTGATGAACTGTTTCAGGAAGAATTCATTTATACTGATCCGGCATTTACTTCACTATTCACATTAGAACTACTATCTGGTTCACGATCGCTTGACGACAAAGGCCGGCTGCTTATCAGCGACAAGCTGGCGCGAACCTATTTTGGAAAAGAAGATGTAGTAGGGCAACCGATCACACAAGTAGTCGCAGGTAATCTACGGGAGTTTGTAGTGGGTGGTGTATTCAGGGAGTTCCCATCTAACTCCAGTTTCCGTTTCGATCTGATCACGCACTATGAAAACTACTTTACGGATCCGGCTACGAAATCTGAAATTGAAAGCAATTGGGCCCGATGGAGTACTACCTTTCTTTACCTGCAAAATAAAAATTCAGCCGAGGTTATTGAAAAGCAACTGGCTCAATATGTGCCCACGCAAAACGAAGCGCGGCCCGATCTAAAAATCCATTCCTTTTATGTTGAACCATTTAAAGGTATGTCGGCCCGTGCCGTGCGTGAACGCAACCAAGGTCATTGGATGAACATGCCGATGCCTCCGGCAGCGGTGATTGCACCGTTCGCTATGGCTGGCTTTCTCCTACTGGTAGCGTGCTTCAACTTTATGAACAATGCCATTGCGATTTCCGGAAACCGACTGAAAGAAATAGGAATCCGCAAAGTGATCGGGGGCAGGCGTAAGGAACTCATCATCCAGTTTCTTGCAGAGACGTTGGTGTTTTGTGTGCTTGCCTTGTTGCTAGGCCTGGTGTTGGCCGAATATTTTACCGCAGGCTGGAATGGCATGTGGGGCGGAATAGAAATCAGCATCCGGTATGCCGATAATATTGAATTGATAGTAGTCCTTGTTGTACTGATTCTGCTCACCGCCTTGCTGGCTGGTGGATATCCTGCGTTCTATATTTCATCATTCCGGCCGATTGAGATTTTACGGGGAAGCACTCGATTTGGTGGTGCTAATCTGTTGACTAAAAGTTTGCTTGTATTTCAATTCAGCATTTCTCTGGCGGCAGTGATCTTTGCGATGGCTTTTTATTTCAACTCGAAGTTTCAACGGTCGTATGATCTCGGTTATTCGTGGCGATCCGTGGTCCAGGTTCCACTTGAAAATCCACAGCAGTTTGCCTTGTTGAAAAACGAGATCGAGGGCAATGTTTTACTTCACTCCGTTGGTGGTAGCGAGCATCATATTTATACCAGCAACTATAAGGCTGCCGCGCGGGCCGAGAATCAGGTTGAAAAAGAAATTGACTTGCTCAATGTAGGAGACGACTATTTTAAAACTGTCAATGTACGCTTGCTTACCGGAACAGGCTTTCAAAAAGACAAGGCTTCCGATATCAACGAGTCCATCATCGTGAATGAAGAATTTGTGCGCGTCTTCAACCTGGGTGCTGAGCCCATAGGCAAACGCATTCTCTTAAACGATTCCATACCGGTTTACATTACAGGGGTAGTCAAAGATGTTTATCTGAGGGCACTATTTCAACCCCTGTCGCCCCTCGCCTTTCGCTATGTTCCCGAAGCGCAATACAAATACCTGGTAGCCTCCGCTGACCCAAAAAATTTGGTAGCCCTGAACACACAACTCAAGCAGGCCTGGCAGAAATTATTTCCGACACAACTTTATCCCGGCCGACTGATGGAGTATAACATGGTGATGGCGCTGGAGCATTTCGATAGCGTGGTGATCCTCTATACATTTCTTGGACTCGTAGCCATTATCATGTCAGTTTCCGGATTGTACTCACTCGTGTCGTTGAATCTTCAAAAGCGCACTAAGGAACTTGGACTGCGGAAATTATTGGGTGCATCACTTGGGCATATCGTTGTGCAGTCAGGCAAGTTGTTTCTCATCATCATGCTCATTTCATTCATCATCGGCTCACTACTCGGAATGATCATGGTAAATGCACTCATGGACAGTGTGTGGGAATACTACGAAGCGGTAGATGTTACAGTGATCAGCCTGGCCGTGGTTACCCTAATGAGTATTGCCCTGGCCACGATTGGATATAAAATCAGGAAGGTGGCAACGGCCAATCCGGTTGAATCCTTGCGGTATGAGTAAGTAATAAATCGCCTTAGTACTCCATACTGTTTAGCGTTCTTCACCAAACTCATCAAAAACTCAAATTATTTTCTGAGAAAAAAAACTATATTTTATTTATATTTAATGTCTAACCCCCTCTCACTATGAAAAACATATTAACCATCGCAGTGCTATTGATTTCCTTGCAAGCCTTTTGCCAAGGTCAACTTCAAAAGGAAACCTCTGGAACGCTCGCTTTCGTTTCGGGACACGTTATGCAATTAGCTCAAGCCATTCCGGCAGAGAAATACACATGGGCCCCGCAGGCTGGCGTGCGGTCGGTCGCGGATGTTTGTACACACATTATTTCAGCGAATTATTTCTTTGCCTCAAAGTTGGGGGCTAAAATACCAGAGGGCGTTAAGATGGAAACCCTTGAGAAAGATCTGAAAACCAAAGAGGCCATTGCGGCAGAATTGAAGAGATCCTACGAAGTTATTATCAGCGCCATTAAAAATACAAAGGATTCAGCGCTCCCCACCAAAGTAGAATTTCCATTTCCCGGTGAGTACACCGGTATGTCAACAATCCTGATTGTTCTCGGGCACTCTAATGAACATCTGGGCCAATTAATTGCTTACGGGCGGATGAATGGCATTACTCCCCCCTGGAGCAGCGAGAATTAACTTACGCTTGATGAAATAATTCAAGAAATTCCTGATCGTCATCTTCAATCAGTTGCACCGGACGGTAGCCTTCAAAGTTCGGAATGGAAGGATCGGCTCCATGCGCAAGAAGTATCCGGGCACAGTTGACCTGGTGATGTCGATTTTCTTTGCCAGCTCTGTATCCATGAGCAGCCCAGAATAACGGGGTGGATTTGAAGTCAATACAAAGTTGATTGAGGTCTGGATGGAGCGATACCAACTTCTCAACAACTACATCACGACCACACCACGAAGCCCAGTGCAACGCAGTGCCACCATGACAACCTTTGTGATCGATGCGCGCGCCTTGCTGAATATAGAAAAGCGCAAGCTGATCACAGCGCATGCTGCAGGCTGCAGTTAATGGTGAATCATTTCCATCCATACGCCTAACATTCAAATCTGCTCCGTACTTAAGGAAAAGTTTTGCTATCTCCAGTCCTGTTTCTTCAGAGTAATAGCCATTTGAAATTGCATCACAAATTCGGTGGAGCGGATGCGCAGTGGCCGGGTTATCCGGTAATGAAAGTTCTTCGTTGGCCAATTCAGGGTGAGCACGTAATGCATCACTCAACGCTTGAAGGTTGGCAGAAAAAACAAGTTCACTGATATTCATACCCCGAATTTAGTGAATCCGTTCAACCTGGGAAAAGGCATTCAGTCACTCTTCCTATCCAGAAAAGATTTCCACAGGCATTCTTTTCACCCATCAATAAGTGTAGAGTAGGTTGAACCCCTGGCTTCTGGATTTTCAAAAAAAACGGACCACTCACTCCACTTAAACTACGAGCACGATCCCCTCTTTAATGCACTGATCATATTTCTTCTTATCAAACGTGTAAAGCCTGGGCGACCGATGCTGACCGATGCTTCTGACTTCACCGGTGTCTTTGATCAATCCTAAAGACATCAGCTTCTTCGGAAAGTTTCTTCGGTCCAGGGGTTTGCCCAGAATGGTTTCGTAGAGCGATTGAATTTCGGGCAAGGTGAATTTCTTCTCTAACAGTGTATAACCGATGGGCTGATGATAGAGGTTAATCCGCATGTGATGCAACGCTTTTTCAAGCATCTCGTTGTGATCGAATAATAGCTTCGGAACTTTTTTAATATCCTCCCACACATATTGCTCTGTGAGAATATCTTCTTCAACCGTAACGCGTGAGTAGTTCACTAAGGCATAATATCCAATGGCCAGTGTGCGATCCCTCAGCCAACTATCCTTGGGCAAGAACTCATATTTTTGATTTTGACTCCGGAATTCACTATCGCCAAAGGTGTAGAATTGCTGAAGAAATACCTTTTCCAGGGATGTCTTCTCCTTTAAAATGCGGTTGGCAGCCACCGATAGTGGTTCTTTTCGGGCTACATAGCCACCCGGCATACTATATCCATCAAGCCCCTTCCATTTGGCCAGAAGAACCTTTAGTTGTTGCTCATGATAACCGAATATGGCGCAATCAATAGTGAGATTGGGCAAATACGTCTGGTGGCCATTCTTAATGAATTCGTTGATTTCGAGTTCTGTCTTCATCGTTTCGATTTAGCGTGGGCAGAATATCCTATGGAAATAAGCCGCTTTAATTTAATATTGTGTAACCTTTACACTTTTATTGCGTAATAATAACGCAATAAAGATAATTGTATTACCTTCGTCTTTCCTAATCATTTATAAATTCATTTCAACCAGCAGAAGCCCTCTAACTATCCACTCACAAATCAGTAACCTTATGACATCACGCAGTTTTCTTATGAAAGGCCTAACCGGAATCACACTTACGCTAGTGATCATGGCTTTTACTTTCAGCCGGTCTATTGTCGAGCAACCCCGCGTACTGGTATTCAGTAAAACGGAAGGCTTTCGCCACACCTCGATAGAGCCTGGGAAAGTTGCCTTTCAAAAAATGGCTACTGAGAAAGGCTTTGCGGTTGATTTCACAGAGGACGCATCACAGTTTGTTACTGGAAACCTCAAGAAATACAATGCCGTGGTCTTCCTGAATACCACAGGCGATGTATTGAATAATAATCAGCAGGCTGAGTTTGAGCGTTACATCCAGGCAGGTGGTGGCTATTTAGGCATTCACGCTGCTGCCGACTGTGAGTATGATTGGGCCTGGTATGGAAGATTGGTAGGTGCCTACTTCCTTGATCATCCCAACCCTAACAATGTTCAGAAAGGAAAATTTTATGTAGTGCAAAAAGATCATTGGGCAACTAAAGGCATGCCCGATGAGTTTGAGAAGACCGATGAGTTTTACAGTTTCAAGCAACTTGATCCCACCATTAATGTATTGGTAAAGATTGATGAGAAATCATATCAGGGTGGCAAGAATGGAGATAATCATCCCATGAGTTGGTACCATGAGTTTGATGGTGGTCGCTCCTTCTACACAGCGATGGGCCACACGGATGAAACATTTTCAGAACCTCTTTTCCTGAATCATGTATATGCTGGCCTTCAATACGCGATGGGTGGCGACACTCCGGCCCCACTCGACTATACAAAATCGAAGCCCGAGGAGAATCGTTTTTCAAAGATCATTTTAAAGGACAAGCTCAATGAGCCCATGGAGTTAAGTGTACTCAACGATGGGCGCATCCTTTTTATCGAACGTCATGGTGCGGTGCGATTATACACTACACAAACAAAAAAACTAAAAACGATTGCTATCATACCGGTAAGCACACAGTATAAAGACAAAGAGGGAAAAACTTCAGAAGGAGAAGATGGATTGCTGGGTCTCAACAAAGATCCCAATTTCGCCACCAACCATTGGATCTATCTCTACTATTCCGATCCGAATAAATCTCAAAACATTTTGACCCGCTACACGCTTGTGGGCGATGTGCTGGACCTTACTTCAAAGAAAGTGCTTCTTGCAATACCTACCCAACGCGAGCAATGCTGCCACACAGGTGGTTCCATCGCGTGGGATAAAGCCGGTAATTTATATTTGTCGACAGGAGATAATACAAGTCCGCGCGCTACGGCCTACAGTCCAAGTGACGAACGTCCGGATCGCGGTCCGTGGGATGCACAAAAATCTTCTGCCAACACCAACGACCTGAGAGGAAAGATCATTCGCATCAAGCCATTGGCTAACGGAACCTATTCCATTCCGGATGGAAATCTTTTTGCAAAAGGAACGGCATTGACGAGACCTGAGATTTATACAATGGGTCACCGGAATCCATTCCGCATCTCCATTGACAAAAAAACAGGCTACGTGTATTGGGGTGAGGTAGGTCCCGATGCGAATGCTCCTGATTCTCTTCAGGGCCCGGCTGGTCAGGATGAAGTAGGTCAGGCACGTAAAGCCGGCAATCAGGGCTGGCCTCATTTTGTGGGCGACAATAAAGCGTATACAAAGTATGACTTCGCGCAAAGCAAATCGCTTGAAAAGTGGAATGCGGAAAAGCCATTAAATACATCTCCCAACAACACGGGGCTTCAGGAACTTCCGCCCGCACAGAAGGCATTTATCTGGTATCCGTATGGAGAATCAAAGGAATTTCCATTGGTAGGTAATGGTGGTAGAAATGCTATGGCAGGTCCTGTCTTTTATAGTGATGATTTCAAGACAGCAGCGCGGGCCTTCCCAAAATATTATGATGGCAAGCTTCTTATCTATGACTGGATGCGTGGCTGGATTATGGCGGTGACATTAGATAAAGACGGAAACTATTCTTCCATGGAGCGTTTTATGCCAAGCTACAAGTTCAGTAATCCTATGGATATGGAATTTGCTGCGAATGGAGATTTGTATATGCTTGAATATGGGTCCGGCTGGTTCTCGGCCAACGATGACGCGCGATTGATTCGCATTGAATACAATGGCGGAAACAGGAAACCACTCATTGTCGTAGCCGCTGATAAAATGGGCGGCTCTGTTCCCTTCACCGTAAACTTATCGGCTGCAGGAACAACCGATGCAGATAACGATCCGCTCACGTACACCTGGAAGATTACCACAAAGACGGGATTCGTAAAGACTATCAATAGTGCAGATGCAACAGCAACTTTCGATAAACCAGATGTATACAAAGCAACTTTGACTGTATCCGATGGCAAGGGTGGAATTTCCACGCAAGCATTGGAACTCACGGCAGGAAATGAAACACCTGTAATCTCCTTCGATCTTGGTGAAAGCAGTAAGTCATTCTATTTTCCTGATAAAGTGTATGAATACAAAGTCAGTGTTGAAGACAAGGAAGACGGAACCCTGGCGAACGGAAAGATCAAGCCCGAACAGGTAATTGTAAGTATTGATTACCTGGCCGAAGGTTTTGATAAAACAGAAATTGCCCAGGGACACCGCACGGCAGAAGCAACGGTAATCAACACAAAAGGAATGAAGTTGATGGAAGCCAGTGATTGCAAAGCCTGCCATAGTGTAGATAAGAAATCCATCGGGCCAACCTACCGCGATGTTTCTTTAAAGTATAAGGGCAAGGCCGGTTCTGTTGAGAATCTTACCAAGAAAATAATTTCCGGTGGTAGCGGTGTGTGGGGTGATGTGCCAATGGCCGGACATCCCCAACTTTCTGCAGCCGATGCATCCGAAATGGTGAAGTATATTTTGAGTATCACCGATGATAAGCCAAAAGTAAAATCGATGCCCGTGCAGGGAACGATTGTAACGAAGAAGCAACCCAATGATAAAGGAGAGGGTGTGTATATTTTCCGGGCCGCCTACAAGGATCGCGGTGCGAATGGCTTGCCTTCTATTGCCGCGGAAGAAACATTTACGATGAGAAACCCAAGCATAAACCCATCGAAGTATGATGAGTTCTCGGATGTTAACAAGATGTCGTTCGGAGGCAACAGTTTTGTTATTCCAACGAAGCATGGCAGCTATATTGGCCTTAAGCAAATTGATTTGGCGGGAGTAAATGAAATTGAATTGATGGCCGCAGCACCGAAGGCGCAACTCAATGCCGAAGGTGGGGTGATCGAACTTCATATCGACTCTCCTACTGGTACACTGATCGGTAAGTCTGATTTTATCGGGGATACGGGTGGTGGTTTTGGCGGTAAACCTGCGTCCATTACGGTACAGCCCACGAAAGGATTTCATGATCTTTACTTCGTGTTTCAAAATCCGAATGCCAAATCAGGCGCCTCGCTTATGGTGGTGATGAATACTACATTTAAATCTGCCGGAGCCATTAAGAGCGAACCGGTTACTACCATCGTGGTCGATTTGAATACCTACGTGGGAAAATATAAGATGACGGGCCTGCCCTTCCCCTATATTGAAATAAGTGTAAAAGAGGGCAAGCTCATAATGGATGCGGGTGGACAAGTTGGTGAAATAAAATCAACGGGTGAGCCTGATCAGTTTGATGCAAACGGACAAGCCAAACTACTTTTCATCAGGGATGACGCCAACAAAGTAAGCAAACTGAAAATGGATGCGATGGGATTCAGTTTTGAAGGCGAGAAAGAATAGGTTCAGTTAATAATGAAAAGGTTTTTGAAAATTGTGCTTTGGTCGATCGTTTCGATCATTGTGTTGCTGGGCATATTATTGGCGGGCTTTGTTTATAAGGTGAAAAACGGTTTCCCGGTTTCTTATGAAACAGAAGCTCCGGCCATTACCATTCCTACAGATCAAACAGCGGTCTTGCTATTTTCAAAGTCTACCGGCTTTCGTCATGGCGAATCGATTGATGCCGCGAAAAAGGTATTCGCTGAGTTAGCCAGCAAGAACAACTGGTTTCTATACGACACCGAAGAAGGTGGGGTTTTTAACCCGGAACAACTGGCAAAGTTCGATGTGGTGATCTTCAACAACTCTACAGGCCGGGTACTCAACGATGAACAACAAAAAGCGCTTGAAGAATATGTAGAACAAGGTGGAACCCTTTTGGGCATTCATGGTGCCGGGGATGATTCGCATCATTGGGATTGGTACGAGGAGAATCTTTTGGGCTCCAAATTTTCACATCACCCGATTGAACACCAACTACAAGAAGCTGAGGTTGTATTGAATGCGGTGCCTGACAGTTTGCTTGTACATGGCTTGCCTGCCACCTGGAAGCACACCGATGAATGGTATGTGTTTTTCGAAAACCCAAGGGCCAAAGGATTCACTGTACTTTACACAATTGATGGCGACAAGATTAATCCGAATGGAAACCTGCTTTGGATAAAAGATAAAAACTTTGGCATGGGCAAAGATCATCCGGTTGCCTGGCATCGCACGGCAGGCAAGGGCCGTACATTTTACACGTCTATGGGGCATAACGCTGCCGCCTGGCAGCAGAAAACATTTGTACGCATGCTGGAGAATGTAGTGGGTTGGTAACCCCACCCGCTTCCTTTTATAAAAAGGTTAACTCCCGATCTCCAGTTTTTGTTGCTTGTTGTCTAACACCACCGTCTTGATCACCTGTCCTTTTTCAAGGGTGATAATCATTTCGCGCTCGAAACGTGAATCATAAGCTTCGTGTACATAAAATATCCGGTTGCCCTGTGGGGCTCGGATCTTTCCCGTGAACCACGAAGCCACCAGGCCTTCCTTTCTTACTTTCGGAAAAAGCATTTTCCAGGAGTAGGGTTTTACTTTCTTCCAGAAGAGAAAATTACGCCTGATCACGTTTCCTTCTATACCGCGAAGGATCAGTAGCTTGTCGCAGATTTCCCATGTGGCCACGTAGCCGCGTTTACAACTTTCTGAAGATTGAAATGCCGGACGTTTCTTTGGGTACATGAGCCAATACGGTTCGAGTGGATTGGAATACAGATCCATTTTCTCGCTATTAAGGAACAGGATATCCGGAAGTTGTGCAGCCATAAATCATTGATTCACATGCCACTATAGACAGCTATCAAAAGTAACATCCCTACACAGATTCTAAACTCCTACTCCATTGATGAGCAATTGAGAAGGTGAATGACGGTGACAGCCGATTTTCTGTATTTAACTCATGAATTTCCTGCCGGAATAGATTAGACCGATTAGGTTGGACAATAAAAAACCTCTGCAAACCCGGCCAACTTGCCTGTTGGTGGGGTCAACGCGCCTTTGCACACACGCCATAATAAAGCGGACATGCACAGGGCGTGTTATAGCATCTCTACAACGACTACCAACATCCCCACAACGCCTAATGGCATCCCTCACAACACGTACCTACACTGCACGTGGTCAGTAGTAGCATAGCTCGCCACGACTACCGACATCCCTCGCCACGTCTAATGACATCTCCAACTAGCTACAAACAGACCACCTGGTGACTAGTAGCCTCGCTCGCCTCGCTTGTAGCACTCCACTAATGGGTTGTAGCATCTCTACAACGACTACCGACATCCCTCACCAGCAGGTTTGCATGCCGGTAACCAGGTACAACACTGCGTTTGGTGAGTAGTAGCATCGCTCACCACGTCTTGTAGCATTGCTCGCCACATCTTGTAGCATTGCTCGCCACATCTTGTAGCATCGCCAGCCACGTCTACCTACATCGCTCACCACGTCTAACTACATCTCTAGCCAGAGCTAACTACACTGCGGATGGTGTGTGGTAGCATCCATCGCCAGATGTAACTACACTGAGGATGGTGTGTTGTAGCATCCATCCCCAGACGTAACCACACTGCGGATGGTGTGTTGTAGCATCCATCCCCAGACGTAACCACACTGCGGATGGTGTGTTGTAGCATCCATCGCCAGACCTAACTACACTGCGACTGGTGTGTAGCATCGCCAGCCACTACTACCAACATTGGTGGTAATGCTGGGTGCTCTGATGTTTAGGATCTCTATGGAATCAAGCTAGGGAGCCTTCAGTTTCTTCTTCAGGGGAAACTCAAACCCAAACCGCACCGCCAGGCGATCGCCATAGGGACTCATACCATCTTTGTCGTAGAGGTTATAAAGCACTTCGGTATTGCCTTTTATGTTTTTGTAAACGGTAAAGTCTTTCTTGATACCCACAAAAATACTCGGCACCCACTCGCGGTAGGCGGGATCTACCCCTTTACTGCTCGCAATAAGCGGTGGAATGGTCGTATTCATAATTTCGGGCAGCAGCCGGAAGTTGATGCCTTTGGTCCACTTGAATTCTACAGCTGCCCGCGGTCCGTAAATGCTTTCATCACTGGTAATACTAAGTCCGTCAAACGGCAGACGTTGGTTCCACCCGGCTCCGGCAGAAAACCGGGGACTGATGAGATACATGAACATTGGGTTTACGTCCAGTAAAAAGTATTGGCTTGTCTGGATCTGAAAAGAAAGTGCCGGCACGAGGCGTTCGATAAATGGTTTGCCTTTCAAGGGGTTGGGTAGTTTCTTAGGCAGTTCGGCCATACTATTTACTTCAGAGTATTTGCTTTTTAGTTTACTCATCTTATCCATTGCCTGTTGCAACACTTCCTGCTTGCCAGCAAAGTGATCTTGCGCCAGGTTCATCACTTGTTCCTGCACCAGCTCTTTGGCCTTGTTTTTTAAAGCGGCAGAATCAAGTTGAGTATATTCCGTCATTAAAGCTTTGCCATCCGCAAGTTGGTCTACCCCATCCATGCCCGCCACTTTTGCCTCGATGGTTTTGTCAATACTCTTTACTTCATCCAGATTTCCTCTTACGAGGTTCTGGGCGTCTTGCGCATACTGACTGGCCTGGTCTGTTATGCCTGAAATTTTGTTGAGGTTACCGGTGAGGTCTTTGAGGTTGGGATCGAGGGCGAGTTGATTGGTGAGTGTAGGCAATTTTGCGTTACCCAGTTTAGGAATCTCTAATGAGGGTATACCGGGCGTTGCTATATTCAATGCTGGCAACGAGTACCCTTGTATGGATGACTGTAGCTTTTGCATGGGCTCCTGTAACTGTGGTGGCAGCTGAATTTCCTTCAGACTCAGGGTGGCTTTGGATTTGAGGTCATCTACTTTTTTGGTGAGGGCTGCAAGTTGTTGGTCTTTGAGTTGATTCAAACTATCGAGTTTGCGAGTAAGTTTTTCTGTTGGGAGTTTGAGGTTGTTGAGGCTATCGATCTTTGATTGCAACTGACTTCTTGCACCCTCAATTTTTGAAAACTGGTTTTGATAGAGTGAGTTTAGACTATCGGCTTTGCTTTGAAAGGACAATGTAATTGAATCTGCCTTGTGAATTGAATTTTGTAAAAGGGTATCAGTGGGCAGCACGAAATTCAGGCTATCCCACTGCTGGGCCAGGGCCTGGTGGGTGATGATAACCAATAGCAGGACTAATCTATACGTCAAGCGGTCAGGATAAGAGTTCCCAGGTAATGCAATCAAAAATAAGGAATTGAATTCGTTGATAATCTTTGAATCCCATTAAAACCCTACATTCCAATTTTACTGTATTTCTACGACCTTGCTTCGCTTAATTTTTTTAATTACTTCAAACCGTAAAGCCTGGATTATTAAGATCTCGATTAAAACTTACATCCATTTTATTCCGTTGAAAGACACTTGGATATTCTATTAAGAGATCGAGCTGAAAATTAAAACGAAGAACAGACCTGGATATGAATGACGCGTTAAGCTATAAATTTCTTTTTCGATCTGTAAGATCGTCCCCTAAAAAGGGGATTTTTCTTAGAAACAGGCTTCAGATCATAAAAAGTACGCTTGCGAGCAGTTATCTTACTAACCTAAAACAGTGGTTACGTTTTGTTCTCAAACTTAACTTATGGAAGTGAAGCTTAGGTCCCTTTTTTATAGTCTTTGCTTATTATTTGTCGGCCATCTCGCAGCCCAACCGCTTTCGGGTACCTATACCGTGGGCAGTGGTGGAACTTACGCTACATTAACGGCAGCAGTAGCAGATCTGACAAGTAAAGGGGTTAGCAATCCAGTAATCTTTAAATTAAAGACAGGAACCTTTACCGAACAGGTTACCATTAGTGCCATTACCGGGGCATCAACAACTAATATTATCACGTTTGAAGCTGAAAGTGGAAATCCACAGGACGTTGTGTTGACCTTTGCCCCCACCAGTACGAACAACTATGTAATTCGTTTTGATAATGCCGGGTTTGTTACACTTCGAAATTTTAGGATTGAGCCTACCGGAACCAACTATTCCAGGGCAATTTATGCCATCAATAATTTAAACAACTTAACCTTTGAAGGCCTTCGCATCACACTTCCCGCTACACCCACGCCTATAACAGAAGACCGGGGGGCTATTATTGCACGGCCTTCTTTGTCCACTAATATCCGTTTCATCAATAATACCATTACAGGAGGTTCGCATGGGATAGTTCACATTGGCAACAACGCCAACCGCTCTGCGGGCACCGTCATCACCGGTAACACTATCACCAATGTGTATGCC
>JBEBJH010000336.1:0-3739 GCA_040079965.1 Cyclobacteriaceae bacterium | reverse complement strand
GCATGTTCCCCGATGGGGTGGTGTATGGAGTATGGATATCCGCATGCGCATCAATCCAGATCACCCCAATTCGTTTCTTAGGGAATGCTTTTTTAATTCCGGCAATTGTACCGTAAGATGTAGAGTGATCGCCCGCCATAATCAACGGAAAGAAATCATCAAAAATCTGCTCATACACCTCCAGGCATACGCGTTCTTCCATAATCAACACTCCATCAATAAACTTGGCGTGAGCGTGTTCGGCACCGTCAAAGAGAAGCTCATTAACATTTTCTACTTCAATAGAATCAAACTTTCTGAACAGGTCCGACTTCAGATCCAGACTGGCTATCTTCATCGCCTCTACGCCTAAACTGGCGCCCCGGGTGCCGGCACCGATTTCGGATTTTACTTCGATGATCTTTATCTCTTTCACAGGAACTACAAATTAACTTTTTGAACAAATGGAATAATCTCTAAAAAATTTAGCCAAAAAGGCCCATTTCCAGCCCGTCAGAAGTCGGGCAAGGCATGAAGACCCGTGGGAACGGGATTGAAAATCATGCGGGAAATGCGATTAACCATGTGGTTTTTGATGTATTGCAAAGATGGCAAAATTATACCAATATTGCACCTCAATTTTTGGTTGATGGTTATACAGTTGATCGTTGTTAGGGAGTAGATCAGAAGCCAACAACCACGAACGAACAACGAACAACTACGATGAAGAGTTACCGCGAGCTAATTGAGCAAACCTTTGAATTTCCACAGAAAGAATTCAAGGTAAGAGACCACGAATTGCTGTTCAACGATGTGCCTCTGATGGACATTATTAAACAGTATGGAACTCCCCTCAAAATTACCTACCTGCCCCGGATCAGTGAGAACATCCGGTTTGCACAGGCAACGTTCAATAATGCCATAGAACGGTTCAAATACAACGGAAAATACACATACTGTTATTGCACAAAATCGTCACATTATGATTTCGTGCTGGAAGAAGCCTTGAAAAACGATGTTCACATCGAAACTTCTTCAGCATTTGACATTCCGATTGTTCGGTCGTTGTACGAACGGGGCAAAATTTCAAAGGAGACTTTTATCTTATGCAACGGCTTTAAAATGCCAAAGTATAAAGAATACATCACAGATTTGCTTAATGATGGCTTCAACTGCATACCCATTCTCGATAACCTGAGTGAGATTGATACCTACGAAAAAAATGTAAACCGACCTTACCAGGTGGGCATTCGTGTTGCCGCTGATGAAGAACCTAAGTTTGAATTTTATACATCACGCTTAGGTATCCGCTATAGCGACATTGTGCCTTTGTACAAGGAGAAAATTCAACCCAGCAGCAAAGCTTCGCTAAAGATGCTCCACTTCTTTATTAATACTGGCATCAAAGACACAGCCTACTACTGGAGTGAATTGAGTCGTTTCATATTCAAGTATTGCGAGATGAGAAAAATCTGCGATACATTGGACTCGATCGATATCGGGGGCGGCTTTCCGATTAAAACTTCGCTCACCTTCCAGTTTGATTATAAGTACATGATCGAACAGATCGTTGAAAACATAAAGTGGATCTGCGAAAAGAATAATGTACCCGTTCCAAACATCTTTACTGAATTTGGAAGTTTCACCGTGGGTGAAAGTGGCGCTGTTTTATACTCTATGGTGGATCAGAAGTTGCAAAATGATAAAGAGCTCTGGTACATGATTGATGGCTCATTCATCACACACTTGCCCGATGTTTGGGGGCTCAATCAAAAATATATTCTTCTTTCCGTTAACAAGTGGGATGATCCGTATCACAAAGTAAATATTGGCGGTCTTACTTGTGACAGTCATGATTATTACAATTCAGAAGCCCACACCGGTGAAGTTTTCTTACCCATGATCACCGATGAAGAGCCATTATACATTGGCTTCTTCCATACGGGTGCTTACCAGGAGTCGTTGGGCGGATATGGTGGAATACAACACTGCTTGATACCCGCACCAAAACATGTACTGATCAACCGCAATGAAGATGGTGAAATCACTACTGAGCTATTCGCTAAAGAGCAAACGAGTGAAAGCATGATGAAACTGCTGGGCTACCAAAATGAAGGGCAGCCTGTAAAACTGTAAGTATTATATTTTTCAAATCGAAAGGCCAGATTCTTTTCTGGCTTTTTTTGCACTTATAGGTGTTCTACACCTTAAAGGCGTTGTACGCCCGCCTCTATACCTACCGCTTCTCACTTCTCAGAATCCAAAAAAACTCAAAATCAAATCAAAAACAGTAATCATGCCTGGGCATGACATAAATCATTTTTATCTGTTCCAATCAACAGGTATCTTCATTTCATCAATTCCCGCCTATGTTTCACCTTAAACTCCACGCCTTATGAAAATCTACGATGACAAACACCTCAAGAACATTGCCCTGCTGGGGGCGCCAAAATCCGGCAAAACTCTTCTTGCCGAAGACATGCTATTTGAAGCTGGTATTATTCATCGAAGGGGTACTATTGAAGGTAAGAATACAATCAGCGATTATCAGGAAATAGAACAGGAGCGTGGCAACTCGGTATTTGCAACACCCCTCCACACGGAATGGAAAGATTATAAAATCAATATCATTGATACACCCGGCCTCGATGATTTTGCCGGAGAGATGATCGCCTCCCTGCGAGTATCAGATACCTGTGTGATGGTGATAAACGCAAGCCATGGAGTAGAAGTCGGCACTGAGCTTATTTGGAACTATGCTGAAGAATTTAACAAACCTGTTCTTTTTGCGATTAATCAAATTGATCACCCAAAAGCAGATTTCGAAAGTTCACTCCAATCTTTAAAGGCGCACTACGGCCCAAAAGTTACACAAATGCAATATCCGATTAACCAAGGGCTCGATTTCAGTGAGATCATCGACTTGCTTAAAATGGTATTATACCGTTTTCCTGCTGATGGCGGAAAACCTGAGAAGTTACCCATCCCTGCTTCTGAAAAAGAAAAAGCTGACCGGCTGCACAACGAACTGGTAGAGAGGGCTGCGGAAAATGATGAGCAGTTGATGGAGAAATATTTTGAAAAAGGAACCTTAGATGAAGACGAATTAAGATTGGGCCTGAAGGAAGGAATGATCCATCACGATGTATTTCCGGTTTTCGTGATGTCGGCAAAGAAAAATATGGGTGCGGGCCGTATGATGGGCTTCATTGATAATGTTGCCCCAACTCCGCGTGAAGCAAAACCCGAGGTAACTACTGACGGAAAAGAAATCTCTTGTGATCCAACTAAACCTACAGTGCTCTTCGTCTTCAAATCGCATCTGGAACCCAACCTGGGCAAGCTCTCTTTCTTTAAAGTTATCTCTGGTGAAGTGACCACCAATTCTGAATTGACCAACAGCCAAACAGGTTCTGTTGAACGAATTCACCAACTGTTCATCATGGATGGAAAAACCCGCAATTCAGTTGACAAATTAGTTGCTGGAGATCTGGGCGCCACATTAAAACTAAAAGACACTTACACAAATCAAACTTTGCATGCCAAAGGTTTTGATGTAACGATTAAGCCGATCGAATTTCCACAGCCACGCATCCGTGTTGCTGTGATTGCAAAAAGTAAAAACGATAACGAAAAGATTGGCGAAGTGCTTGGTAAAATCCATCAGGAAGATCCTACGTTGAACATGGAATATTCCAAAGAACTTAGGCAGTTGATCTTATCCGCGCAAGGTGAATTACATCTTACCGTTTGCAAATGG
>JBEBJH010000081.1:0-18516 GCA_040079965.1 Cyclobacteriaceae bacterium | reverse complement strand
AAAATATAGATATGGCACTTACCAAGTTAGGACCGAACGATGCAAATACCGTTGGAGATCTTCCTGCAATCGGATCTTCAGCCGTTGATTTTACATTGACTGCAACTAATATGAAGGATGTAAGTTTAAAAGAGTTTGCAGGAAAGAATGTGGTCCTTAATATTTTTCCAAGCGTTGACACTAGCACCTGCTCTACTTCCGTTCGTGAATTTAACAAGCGCGTTACTTCTAAAGATAACACGGTTATTCTTTGCATCTCCAAGGACCTTCCTTTTGCGCAGAAAAGATTTTGCGGTGCCGAAGGAATTGATCGGGCGATTACACTTTCCGATTTCAGAGGTCGTGGATTTGGAAAAGCCTATGGAGTTGAACTTGTAGATGGTGGCTTTGCCGGTTTGTTTGCAAGAGCTGTAGTCGTAATTGATACTTCCGGAAAAGTAAAATACACTGAACTTGTTCCGCAAATCGGCCAGGAACCAAATTATGAGGCTGCGTTGAAGGCGATTTGACCTCACCCTTGCCTACCGAAGAACTTTCGTTCTGCAGGCTGGCTAATACCCCAAAGGAGAAGGACTTGTTGCCTTTAGAATAGTTTTAAAACCCTTTCCATAACGGAGAGGGTTTTTTTATTAGTATCAATCCTTTAAATTCGAAACATGAAGGAGGTAATTTTTCTGATTGAAGATTCAACTGAAAGCGGCTACGAAGCCCGTGCATTAGGGCAATCCATTTTTACGGAAGGAGAAACCATGGATGAACTTAAAGAAAACATCCGGGAGGCTGTTCGTTGTCACTTTGAAGAATCAAACAAACCGGCTGTCATTCGTCTTCATTATGTAAAGGATGAAATGATCACCTTATGAAGTTGCCCCGCAATGTTGCAGGCAACGAGCTAATCAAGTCACTTCAAAAAATTGGATATTTTGTGAGTCGACAAAAAGGAAGTCATATCAGGTTATCCTGTTCTCTTCCTTCCGGTGAACACCATATTACAATTCCAAACCACGATCCTATAAAAATCGGAACCTTATCTTCGATAGTTTCTGATATTGCTCAAGCGCATAAGATCTCAAAACAAGAATTAATCGACAAAATTTTCGGATGAATAAACTTATCAGTTTCCTACTCGTTTGGTCAATCGTTCAGATTGGTTATTCTCAATCAAAAAATTCATATTACCTCACAGCGGATCGCGTTTTTGATGGCATAGTCATGCACGAAGGCTGGGTTGTGATTGTGGAAGGTGACAAGATTGTGGCAGCCGGACCAAAGGATAAAATAAAAGAGCCCACCGGGGCAACAAAAGTAAATTTCCCAAACTCAACACTTACCCCAGGGCTAATTGAAGGTCATTCACACTTGTTGCTTTACCCTTACAACATCACGGATTGGGATACACAAGTGTTAAAGGAAACAGATTCTTATCGCACGGCCCGCGCAACCGTTCATGCAAAGAATACCTTGATGGCTGGATTTACAACCGCGCGTGATTTAGGTACAGAAGGAGCTGGCTATTCAGATGTAGCATTGAAACGCGCCATTAATGAAGGTATTATTCCCGGACCGCGATTGATGGTAGCCGGAAGAGCGATCGTTTCAACCGGTTCCTACGGACCAAAAGGGTATGATCATGATCAGGAGATTATGCTTGGTGCCGAAGCGGCAGATGGAAACGATTTGGTGCGCGTAGTGCGCGATCAGATTGGTAAAGGTGCCGACTTTATAAAAATCTATGCCGACTATCGTTGGGGTATTGATGGAGAAGATCAACCTTCCTTCACGCTGGACGAGTTGAAACTGATCAACGAAGTTACACGCAGCAGCGGTCGTGTGATGGTGTGCCATGCAAAATCAAAAGAGGCCATAAAACGTGCTGTGCTGGCCGGGGCCGAAACGATTGAGCACGGTGACTTTATTGATGTTGAGATTGGCAAGTTGATGAAAGAGCATAATGTGACTTACATTCCAACTGTGTCTGCGGTGGATGTGATCTCTCAATACCGGGGTTGGAAAAAAGGAGTAGGTCCTGAGCCTGCCAACGTTACCAATAAGAAAAAGAGTTTTAAGGAAGCGCTTGCCTCCGGGGTAACCATAGGCATGGGTGGGGATGTAGGCGTTTATCCACATGGAGAAAATGTACTGGAAATGGAATTGATGGTAGAATACGGAATGAAAACATTTGAAGTTTTGAAAGCAGCTACCAGCGTAAACGCAAGGGCCTTCCATTTAGAGAATCAGGTGGGCTTTGTAAAAGAAGGGTTGAAAGCAGATTTAGTTATTGTAACCGGTGATCCCTCAAAAAACATTTCCGATCTGCGTAAAGTGAAATTTGTGATGAAGGATGGTGTGGTTTACAGAAATGAGAAATAGAAATTTTGTACCTTAGAAATTATTCAAAGCCTATGAATCGCAAACAAGCATTAAAAACCATCGCGGCAACTGCGGCCGGTGCCGTGGCATTACCTGAAATTGCAAAAGCTATGAACACGCTTCCCGCTGATTTAAAAAACAATATCAACCACTCCGTCTGCCAGTGGTGCTATGGCTCTATTCCATTAGAAGATCTTGCCAAAGCCGCTAAAGAGATTGGATTAAAATCCATTGAACTATTAGGGCCTGATCAATGGGCTGTCGTGCAAAAGCATGGACTCACGGTTGCGATGGCTTATGTAACTGATCTTGGTTTGAATAAAGGATTCAATGATCCTACGCTACACGAAAAATTCCTTAAAGACTTTTCCACCAACATTCCAAAAGCGGCCGATGCCGGATTAAAAAGTGTGATCTGTTTTAGCGGTAACGCCAACGGGATCAGTTATGAACAAGGCTTAGAGAATTGCGCCAAAGGATTGGCTCCCGTGGTAAAGGTTGCCGAGAAGTATAACATCACCGTGCAAATGGAGTTGCTCAACAGCAAAGTGGATCACAAAGACTATCAGTGTGACCACACCGAATGGGGCGTAAAGCTTTGTGAAAAACTTGGCTCGCCTAACTTTAAATTATTGTACGACATCTATCACATGCAGATTATGGAAGGTGACGTAATTGCTACCATTCTCAAACATCAAAAGTATATTGGTCATTATCACACAGGTGGTGTACCCGGCAGAAATGAAATTGACGAAACACAGGAACTCTATTACCCGGCTATTATGAAGGCGATTGTTGAAACCGGCTTCAAAGGATTTGTAGCACAAGAGTTTATTCCCAAGCGACCGGATAAGTTAGCTTCATTGAAGCAAGGCGTTGGGATTTGTGATGTGTAGTCAAAAACCAATCTAAAATCACAAGGGCACAAAGTTTAAGAGTTATTATTTAATTAATCTCACCCGTGCATCATCCGCACGGATTTCCACTTTAGCATTGCCATTGGCCAGGGTTACCCGGGTGCGGTCTTCTGATTTTTCCACCGTGTCAAATGCACCTTCCGTAGTTACACGGGCATCGTCATGGCGAATGTCAAACCGGCCACCACCACCCAGCACTTTAATTGATACCAGCCCGTCCTGGGCATCGATGAAGTAATCCCCATTTTCGGAAAAAGCAGTTTCTACAATAAAGTCCCCATCATCCAACTGCACCATGATTTTATCAAAGCTTGCATTTTTAATATCCACATCGGCATCATCTGCATCGACATCCAGCGTGCCCCGGCCAGTGTCCATGCGCAAGTCGCCATCATCCAGTTTTACTTTAAAGCTATTTCCCAAACAACCCGTTAGTTCTACGTCAGCATCATCGAGGTCGAGCTCAATGGAGCCATTAATGGCTTTTATAAAATAATCACCATCATCGCCATCAATCACCAGACTTGCGCCTTCCGGAGCTTCAATGTTGATTGTATACTTTTCATTGTAGTACCCAACAACGCCCACGGTGGATCCTTTTGACACTTCGCGAATAGTAAGATTACCACTTTGCTCTTTTACGTCTACGCGAAACTCGCGCTCTCCAAAAGTCATTCCTTTGGAGGTTACTTCACGATCAATCTTTACATGAGCCGTTGCTCGCTTAGAACCTGTGATAAACACTTTCGCATCTGAGGCATCGAGGTAAATGGTGCCGGAGGCTTCAATTTTATATTCTTTATCGAGATGAAAATCCCCAATTTTAGTGGATTGGGCAGAAACTGCAAATCCCGTAAGCAGTATGGCGGTGGTTAAAATTGATTTCATGGGGAGTAAGGTTTGGCTAATAAGACGTACCCGACATGCGAAAGGTTGCACCTTAGCTTAGCCGAAGTCTTTAAACGAATTAATCTTGCACCAGATCTGCCGGTCGCTTATGCTTCCACTTCTTGTGAGTCCATAAATAATACTGAGGCTGAGCAATGATGTCCTGTTCTAAAAGAGAATTGATTTTTCTTGTAATCTCACCAAAGCCAGTATTGTTCGGATCTTCAATGGCATCCGAGAACTCATAGGTATAGTACCCCCGCTTCACTTTATTTATGTGCATGTAAAGGACGGGTATATTGAGGTGCTTCGCGTACTTCTCAACACCAAATGTCATGGGGGTGTCTTGGTTAAGAAATGGACCCCAATAGCATCCATTGGTTTTACCGGGTGATTGATCGAATGCAAACGTTACTGCGCTAAGCCCATCGGCTTTATTAAATGCCCGCCTCGCTATCTTGGTAGATGTCAGAATCAATCCAAATTTGTTTCGCGAGGATTTTACTTTCTCATCAAAGAATTTATTCTTCAATTCTCTATAGATAACTACCGCCTGATGCTTGATTTCAATGTTAAGCGCTAACGCCAACAATTCCCAATTATTATAATGGCCGGTTGCAATTATCACACTTTGTCCTTTTTCATAAAATCGATCGATATAATCGAGGTTGAGGGGTTTCGCTCGCTTCCGGACTTCCGCTTCGGACATTGTAAATGCTTTTAAACCCTCTAGTACCAAGTCGCAAAAATGATGATAGAAATCACTTACTATTTGCTTATGCTCCTGCGGTGATTTATTCGGAAACGAGTTGGTTATGTTCTGGATTACTACTTTTTTTCTATACCCAACTACTTTATACATAAAAAAATACAAGCCATCTGAAAGAACATACAATACCGGATAAGGCAAGTATGAGATGGGTATAATTATGCCGTAGAAAAAAATACTATTAAGCAGGCGCATAAGAAAAATGCTCCAGCAAAGGTGAGAAAATAAATTTAATGCCTTGAAGAAATTAATTATTGCTGCACAGGTTCAGCAGGCCGCTTATGCTTCCATCGTTTGTGGCTCCATAAATAATATTTAGGTTGGGCGATGATGTCTTGCTCCAGAAGTTGGTTGATTCGCTTCGTTATTTCTCCATAACCCGTTTTCCGAGGTTCTTCGATCGCATCTATAAACTCATATGTATAGTGGCCCCGTTTCTCTTTGTTAATGCGTAAATAAAGAACTGGAAAATCATACTCCTTGGCATACTTCTCGACTCCGAAAATCATTGGTGTATCCTGATTAAGGAAGGTGCCCCAATAACAATTATTGGAATTGCCGGGCGATTGATCAAATCCAAAAATTACAGCTTTAAGACCATCTGCTTTTTCAAACTCTTCCTTTGCCTTCGTAGTGGAAGTCATTATTAAACCATACTTGCTTCGGGTGGATCGCATTTTCTCGTCAAAGAATTTATTCTTCAGGGTTTTATAAAGAGCCACCGTTTGATGTTTGATTTCCGAATCGATAGCCACAGCAAATAATTCCCAATTGTTGTAGTGCCCACCCGCAATTATTACACTTTGACCTTTATCAAAAAATCGATCACTGAACTCGGGGTTTACCAGTTTCATTCGCTGCTTTACTTCTGCCTCTGAAATAGTGAAGACTTTTAAACTTTCCACCACGAGATCGCAAAAATGACGATAGAAAGCGCGAACTATTTGCATGCGTTCCTGATGCGATTTTTCAGGAAAGGAGTTGGCAATATTTTTGATAACTACTTTTCTTCGATATCCTACTACCCTGTAGACAAGAAAATACAATCCATCGGAAAGCACATACAAGACCGGATAAGGCAAATACGAGATGGGCATAAGCATCCCGTAGAAAAAAATAATATTAAGAAGCTTCATGCAGAAAAATTGTGAACATAGGTGAGAAAAAACCCTTCATTAACCAGTAAAAGATTGCTCCAGCAAAACAATATCAAATCCTTGAGATCAACTCCACATACAATTCTGTAAGTTTCGCTTCGGCTTTGCCAGCAATAGCAATGATGTCGCTGATTATGGCCGGTTTGAGATTATCCGGATCGCAATCATCTGTTAGCACAGAAATCGCGCAGCAGGGTAAACTCATGTGATTTGCCACCAATGCTTCGGGCACTGTACTCATGCCTACCGCATCGGCACCAATGCGACTTAGAAAGCGATACTCGGCCCGCGTTTCCAGATTGGGGCCCATCACGGCTACATATACTCCTTTGTTGAGTTTAATATCTTTTGCTTTCGCAATTTTGCTCAGCAGGTTGTTTAGTTTTTTCGAATACGGCTGGCTCATATCCGGAAAGCGTGGGCCAAAGACTTCAAAATTGGGTCCGCGTAGGGGGTTGTCGGGTAATAGATTGATGTGATCATCGATCAGCATCAGTTGCCCTTTTTTCCATTTCATGTTCATGTTGCCCGCTGCATTTGAAATGAGTAATTGTTTTACTCCCATTACCTTCATTACCCGCACCGGCAACGTAATCTGTTGCATTGAGTACCCTTCGTAATAGTGAAAGCGCCCTTGCATGGCTAAGACTTTCTTTCCCTTTACATCTCCATAAATCAATTTTCCTTTGTGAAACTCAACTGTGGAAATCGGAAAGTGTGGAATGGAGTTATAGTTTATGATAATTGGATTTTTGATTTTCTCTACAAACTTATTGCCCAGGCCGGTGCCCAGAATAACTCCCACTTCGGGAGCGATGATGCCATGTTTCTTTAGATACTCAGTGGCTTCTTGTATTTGATGAATCATAGTAGATTGAATGTACGCCAGGCCTTGATTTAACCCGGCTAAAAGTAATATTAAATATAAAAATCTTGCTTTGTCGTCTTGGCCACTTCAGTAAAGAACTGTGCCACTTTTTGGGTGACTGCTTTAAAATACCTTTCTCCTTTTTCGGCCGTTGCCTGCCTCGGATCACCCACTCCGGTATCGGCCGTTACTTGCGTCCACTTACGCTCAGCCCATGCCCAACCTTCCTGCATGGCTTTAAACCGAAACCTCTTTGCTTTTCCATCTCCAGCTTCAGAAAGCGGGCGTACCAGTTCAGGTCGCAGGTATAAAATCAAACTGGTTTCCATCTCACCCGCATGGTCATCTTTATTTACAAAGAATTCTTTCTGATCGGTAGACTTAAACCAATCGCACGAACACAAAAACATTTTTGGAAATTTCAATCCTAACTCGCGGATCATCGTCTTGAAATCATTGCCGCCATGACTATTCAGAATGATCAGTTTATGAACGCCTTGCCGGTCGAGTACTTCAATCACATCGTGCAACACGGCCAACTGCGTAGATGGATTCATGTTTATGTCCAACATTACATCAAACTGCCCGGTGTTTACTCCAAATGGAATTGGGGGCAACACAATTACTTTAGCTCCCTGTTCCCACGCAAGGCGAGCGCATTCCGCAGCAATTTCTTCAGCTTCAATGATGTCCGTTCCATACGGCAAGTGATAATTATGTGCTTCGCAGGCACCCCAAGGAAGAATGGCAACATCAAACTTTGCATCTTTGATTGTCTTCCAGTTGTTCTCAGCTAAAATGTAAGGTCGCATGGCTGCAATTTAGAATTCAAAATCTAAAATCGGATGTTATGCAGTAGTATTTTCTAAGCCGTGGTACCCTGGCAACTGGATCCGGCCCCGGCCGTGCAGGCAAAGCAATGTTGGCTTATAACAACATCACGGCTTTTAAGCTTGCTCATATCAAACCTACTGATATGTTGGCCCGCCTGTTCGTGTACTTTTAGTCCCAACATCTGGTTGAAATCGCAATCATAAATAAATCCTTGCCAGTCGATCGAGATTGTGTTCCGGCACATCACGCCAGCTACAGCCGCAGGATTAAAGGCATTGATCAGCTTCTCCATATACTCCTCATAGTTTTCGGATTCGATCAGGAAATCCAGAAACCGACTGACGGGGGTATTGGTAATCGTAAACAAACTGTTGAAGTTGATCTCAAAATGTTCTTTTAATTCTCTTTTGAAATCGCGCTCCAACTGTTTTTGATCACCCGGCAAAAAGGCTCCTGTTGGATTGTAGACCAAATCGAGAATTAATCCTGAACCCTCACTGCCATATCCTACTTTGTTAAGCATCTGCAATCCAACAATTGAATCCTTAAACACTCCTTCTCCCCGCTGACGATCAGTTTTAGCGGCATTATAAAATGGTAAAGAAGAAACTACCCGCACGTTGTTTTCCTTAAAAAACTCTGGAAGATCATTGTACCTCGGATTTGCTGTGATGATCGTAAGGTTTGAGCGGACTATTATTTCCTGAACGCCTCTTTTGTAAGCTTCTGTTACAAACCACCGGAACTCGGGATTCATCTCCGGAGCTCCACCAGTAATATCAAGAGTTTTGATTTTGGTTTGTTGCAAAATATCAAGACACTGTTCCATGGTTTCACGCGGCATGATCTCTTTGCGATCAGGGCCGGCATCTACATGGCAATGTTTGCAAACCTGATTGCACATGTAGCCAATATTCACCTGAACGATCTCAAGCTCTGCAGGCCTGAGCGGAAAATGCCCAACAGGTTCGAGCTTTTGTTTGAATGTAGGAAACTTGCCATCCTTGAAAAGGCCATTCTCCAAAATCTCAACTTGCCTTTGTTGATTGGCTAACTGGTGATGGCGGGCGTGTAGTGATTTAATCATAACCTCATCCCCGGCCCTTCTCCAAAGGAAAGGGAGGGGTTACTTTAAATATTAAAATAGTTTTTACCATAGTGTTGGTCTCAGTCTCTCCATTTGAAGAGGGGGTGAGGTCACATGGATAGTTTCTTTGCTTTATTCATCATCATCACGCCATGTACCAACGAGGCTCCACCGCGAATGGCTGCTGCTACATGAATCGCTTCCATCATTCCTTTTTCTGTTGCCCCTTTCTCCAACGAATCCTGCGTATAGGCATCGATACAATAAGGGCATTGTACCGTGTGAGCCACAGCCAACGCTATCAATGATTTTTCCCGAGCTGTTAAATCGCCTTCTTTAAATACATCGCCATAGTAATCAAAAAACTTCGCGGCCAGGTTGGGTTCCCACTCACTGATGGTTCCAAATTTTTTAAGATCGGCAGGATTGTAATAGGTATGCTCCATAGAAATAATTTTTTTCAAGGTACAGAAATAAGGAAGTTGCCAGTGACAGCCAAATGACAAACGGTTAATTACTCTTAATAACCTTTGAGGTGAGGTTTTAGTTTACGCTGGCAACGCGATTTGATAGGTTTTTCCCTTCCTTACATTCAGTCGGGTTTGCCTTAACCATGGATTATGTCGCTTAAGCAGTTTGTAGTTGCTCCCCTGACTTTTCGCAAATGAGACGAGATCGGGTATGCTTTCATTCACATCAATAATACGAAGTGGCTCCGGGTTATAGAGATGTTCTGGTTTTAACTTAAATCCATATTTGGAGGGGTTCTCAAAAATTTCCTTGATAGCCAAAATGCGAAATACATACCGGGCCGTTTCGTCATTCAAATGTGCATCATAATAGCTATCTACTTTCTGATCGTCCAGATCACTTTTTACTCCTGCAACTCCCCTATTATAAGATGCAGCAACGAGTGTCCAATTGCCAAATTTTTCGTATGCCTTCTTCAAATACTTGCAGGCAGCTTCTGTTGATTTAATCGGATCATAGCGCTGATCTACTTCTTTCGTGATTTCCAGGCCCAACTCCTTGCCCGATGCTTCGCGAATTTGCCAATAGCCCACTGCTTGCTTTGGTGAAACGCCATTAACCAAGCCACTTTCAATCAAGGGCAAATATTTAAAGTCTTCAGGTATTCCATTGGTTTTCAGGATTTCGGTGATGCGGGGCAACCAACGATTAGCGCGCTTTAATAGAAATAAGGTGCTGCTTTGCAGATAAATATTTACCTGTAACTCACGATCGAGTCGCTCCATCACGTCCGGCATTTGAAGGGGCGCTTCTTCTCCGGCAAAAGAAATTTTTTCTGGCAAATCATACGAGATGGCCACAAAGGGTTGATCCGATTCCTGCACCGAAATTGGCTCCAACTCCTGCACTTGTTCTTTCGCACTTATTTTCGAGGACTGATCGAAAAGTACATACACCAGCAACAAGCCGATAGAAAGAGGTGCGAGATAACCGAATAACTTTTGCATTCTGCCGCTTTAAAAATTAGGTGACAATAAATATCGGGCGTAGAAGTCGTCAATCACTTTTACCGCCTCCTGTGGAGTATCAACCATATTGAAGAGTTCCAGATCTACTTCGCTGATCATTCCTTCCGATACCAATACTTTCTTTACCCAGTCCAGCCACCCAGCCCAGAATTTCTTTCCTACCAATACAATCGGGAATCGGCCTATCTTTTTAGTTTGAATGAGAGTCAAAGCCTCTGTTAGTTCGTCCAACGTACCAAACCCTCCAGGCATAATTATAAATCCTTGAGAGTATTTTACAAACATCACCTTGCGCACAAAGAAGTAATCAAACGTGATAAGTTTATCTGAATCAATATAAGGATTCCCTTTTTGTTCGAAGGGGAGAAAAATATTTAAGCCTACAGATTTACCGCCAGCGCGATTGGCACCTTTATTACCGGCTTCCATAATCCCGGGGCCACCTCCGGTTACAACACCGTACCCATGGTGCACCAATTCAGCTGCAATGTCTTCGGCTATTTTATAATAGGGATGGTTGGGCTTTACTCGGGCCGATCCGAAGATGGTAACACATGGGCCTATCTTTGCCAACTTCTCAAATCCTTCCACAAACTCACTCATTACCTTAAAAATCATCCAGGAGTCCGAACTCTTGATTTCAGCCCAGTCCTTATCTTTGAACGCTTTGCGAATGCGATGCTCTTCTTCCAGGGCTTGCTGGTTAATCTCTTCACTAACTTTTTTCTTTCTAACTTTCTGAGCCATATCTTACTTGTTCAAATTTCTTTCAAGTTAATAAATGAATCTAAAATCTGTCACCCGGCCCGTCAAAAGTCAAGCATTGCTGCTTTTGGCGCCCTTCCTGATGTTGCTGGTGGTCAGTGCTTGCACTACCTCAGAAGATAAAGGAGCCTTTGAGCACGATAGCACCTGGGCGATGTTGCCATTCAAAAAGTTGAATGAAGTTAATCCCATTTTAAAAGCAAGTGATGGAGTATTCATGTGCCCTATCTTAAAGCATGAGGTGAAGTGGGAAGAAAAGGATGTGTTTAATCCGGCAGTGGTGGTTCGCAATGGTGCTGTTTATCTTTTTTACCGTGCCGAAGATACCATTGGAAAATATGCTGGCACCTCGCGGATTGGTCTGGCCATGGGAGCGGATGGAGTTAACTTCACGCGCATGCGCGAACCTCTTCTATTCCCTGCTGAGGATTTTATGAAAGTGTATGAATGGGAAGGGGGTATTGAAGATCCCCGTATTGTTGAAAGTGACATGGGTACTTACATCATGACCTATACAGCTTACGATGGTAACCTTGCAAGGCTATGTCTTGCTTCCTCTACCGATTTACTAAACTGGACCAAGCACGGTCTTGTTCTTAAAGACAAATTCACAGACACGTGGAGCAAATCAGGTGCTATTGTTGCGCGACAGCAGGGCAATAAAGTAATCGCAGAAAAAATCAATGGTAAATTCTGGATGTACTTTGGCGATACCGATTTATTTATGGCTACTTCCGATGACCTGATTCAATGGCAACCCGTGCTTGATGAAAATGGCAATCTGAAATCCGTACTTAAACCGAGACCGGGATATTTTGATAGTCGATTGGTGGAGAGTGGACCTTATGCGTTGATTACGGAGAAAGGGATTTTACTTTTATACAACGGCATGAATCATGATACAGAGGGAGATCCTAATCTACCCAAAGGAGCCTATTGTTCCGGTCAGGCACTCTACGATTTGAATGATCCATCTAAGATAATTGACCGATTGGAAAAATATTTTTTACGACCTGATCAACCCTACGAAATAGAAGGACAAGTAAATCAGGTTTGTTTTATCGAGGGCATGGTGCCTCTGAACGGAAAGTGGTTTTTATACTATGGTACTGCCGATTCGAAGATTGGTGTAGCAGTAATGGAGGAGTGGAAAGTTCAAAGTGTAAAGTCAAGAGAAAAAATTTAAGAACTCCAGCTTTAAATTTTTTACTTTTTACTTTCCACCAATAAACTTCGAAGTACTTCCTCTAGACTTGTGTGGTTGAATTTAAAACCAATGTCTTTGATTTTATCAGCCGAGATTTTGCTGCCATTCACTACAATCACGGCCATTTCACCTATAATAATTTTCATTATGAAACCCGGCACATTTGGTAAGAGCAGTGGTTTTTTCAAAACCTTTGCAATCAGTTGAGTCAGTTTCTCATTGGTAACCCATTCCCCGCTTACTGCATTGTATGCTCCCTGCATTGCATCGTCTTCCACGGCTTTTATAAACATCGCGCACAAATCATCAAGGTGAATCCACGAAAGATACTGTTTGCCAGTACCCAGTGCAGCACCACCTCCAAGCCGGACTGGCTTTGCCATTTCTACCAGGGCTCCACCTTTATCACTCAGCACAATCCCTATTCGGAGTTTTACAATGCGAAGATTCAATGAGGTAATTTTATCAACAGATTCTTCCCATTGCTTTGTAACCTGGGCGAGGTAATCTTTTCCGGGTTGACTGTCTTCTGTAAATACCTCCTCTCCAAATCCAAAACCATAATAGCCAATAGCCGAGGCCGAGATCACTGACTTGACCGAGTGTTTAGCACTCGCCAATGTTTTATATAAGAGTGTTGAAGATTTTGTTCGGCTATCGAGTATTTCCTTTTTTCTTGATTCTGTCCAGCGTTTGTCTGCCACGCCTGCTCCCGCCAAGTGAATAATTGTAAGCACCCCTTCCAACGCCTCACGATCAATAACTTCATTATCAACATCCCAAATAAAAGAGGGAATAGGCCCACTCTTTTTACTGCGGCCCAGATGTGAAACCTGGTAACCTTTTTGCAAGAGCAGTTCTGTTAGTCGTGAGCCTATGAGGCCCGAGGCCCCGGTGATTAATATTTTCTTACTCATTATTAGTAGCTTTGAATTCAGTTAACAATCGTACTATGAATAAGTTTTTGCTTTTGATGCTGTTCTCTTTTGGTATTGGCGTTGCGCAAAGTCAAACTGTGACGGTAAATAAACAAAATGAAAAGGTAAAGAATGAAACCATCGAGGTCTTTGTTACTTCGCTGGATGGAAAAAAGGACGATATCCAATCGGCCTGGGTTCGTTTCTTAAAAGACATGGGTAAGTTGAGGCAAAGCGGCAACCCAATGACAGTATCAGAACCGGTAATTAACAGTACCCCCTTTTCTAAAGGCATTGTTTATGCAGGCAGCAACGAGGGCGACAAAAGCACTACGGTGTGGATGGGTATAAACCCGGCTGAGTGGGACGACAAAGACATTAAGTATGCTAATCGCGAACTGCAAAAAATGCTTTACCAGTTTGGTGTTAAATTTTATCGCGACCAGGTACAAATGCAGATTGATGAAACTCAACAAGCGCTGGATGCTGTTGAAAAACAACAACAACGAATGCTTAATCAAAACAAAGACCTTACCATCAAACTCAGCAATAGCGACCAGGAAAAAATCCAACTGGAAAAATCTCTGGAAGCAAATAAGTTTGAGAATGCAGTTTTGAAAGTGAAGTTAGAAAACAACAAAAAAGCCCAGGACTCATTGCTGAATGTTGGAGCTCAGATCAAAAAGGTAATGGAAACGCATAAAGAAAAGCAACGCAAAATAAATTGACTATTTTGTTTTCCACTGCCTGGTGGCTTTGTCAAAGTATGTATACTCATCTGGAAATTCAATGTATTCTACCCCATTGGAATTTCTGGTTTGGTAAGGCACGAGAGATTCACCCTTCACAAACTTATCGAACAGTATAAGTTCCCGCTTTGCCAAGGTATCCGGAACCAGCTTCCAGGTTCGAAACACTTCTTCATACTCCGTGATCTTATTCTCGCTCAAAATAAATTTCCCGCCTGTGGCCACGCGTTTCTCCACTAGGCTGGGGGCTCTGCGGCTTACCAAAAAATAATGAGTAGCTCCCTTTTTATAATAGGCATCGAACTTATGCAACTTTGCCTGTTCCCGATAAAGTGAATCGTATGGCGCATAAAAGCGCTCTTCGAAGGTAAGCCCTTCCGGAGCGCGACCTACATAGCGGATGATTTTCCACATAATTTCATCCTGTTGCTGTGGTGTAAGGTGCGAACTTACCTGGTAATTATTTTTTGTACTGCAAGCACCTGCTATCAACACCAACATTATTACTATAAAAACTGCTCTTTTCATATTGCAAAAATAAGAAGACCTGCCTTACGGCAGGTCTTCACTTAGAAATTAAACCCTATAATTAACCTAACCTGATTAATAAACTTTATTCAACGGTTGGAATTCAGCCCAGCCATCGGTCCAATCAGTTGTGCCAAAGGCACCGCGATAAGCACCCGCTGTATTAAAGAATGTATTACCTGTGAATTTAGCATCTGTAAAATTTGCGCCAGAATTCAAGTTGCTATTTCCTGCAACACCTGCCACAAGTGTAAAGCTAGGGTTAGAAGGATAAGTAGAAGAAGTTTGCGCCCCCCAGAATAATGAACCTGTTACACCCAAGTCCGTGAAGGTGCTTGCGTTTGTTATGTTATTAAAAGCAGTGTTATTATTTGCTGTCCAGTAGTCGGAGATAGCCGTTGCGTTACCTGCTCCATTCGGAGCTATTGTAAGGCCAGTTGCGAAGGCCGCATCAGAAGCAGATGTAGAAGTACCAATTAGTGTTGCACCTGGTACAGATAAAACATTATAGGCATGTTTACCAGCTCCTGATGTAAGGTTATCCAAGGTTCCTTGATCATCAACCCGAAGGCCAATGCGATATCCTGAAAAGAACGAATTGAAGATTGATATTGCTGTTCTCCTACGGATGTGGATTGCATTCTGGTAAGTTCCCGAAATGGTCCTGCTTTGAATTTCCCGCGGACCTAGTACGCTAATATTAGAGAAGATACCACGTGTACATCCAATCGTAGTTGCGCCATCACATAGACCCGCAATAGTATTTGCGTTTGCTTGATTATCACTTTCAAACGCATTTGATCCTGACTGATCAGCAAAAAAAGGATTTCTGATCACTAATCCAAATTGCACATTTCCACCCCAGCCATAGTCAGTATCAAAATCATCATCCCAGGTAGAATGAGAAACTAAGTACTTACCATTAACGGTTCCACCAAACCACTCAAAACCATCATCACCGCCAAACGAAACCTGTACATATTCAACGGTAGTACCATTACCAATACCACCCATTGTTAAGCTGTTGGTTTCGTTGTTTGGTGTAAGTTCAATACCCGCATACTCAATGCGTACGTATTTAAGTGAGCCTGAGTTTTCGGTTGCATTGGTGCTCGGAGTTGCTCCGTCTGCAGCCACACTACCAAAATTTTGAGTAGGGCTAATGCCTTCAATTGCTGGTTTTGCCGTCTGATTTACAAATGCATTACCCAGCATAACAATTCCACCCCAGTCACCACGATCTCTTTCACCAATGGCTTGTGCCGAGGTAAAGACAATCGGATTAGTTGATGTTCCTTCCGCAATCAATTTTCCTCCTGGCTGAACTATTAATACCGCCTTCGATGCCTTATCACCCTTTACTATTGTTCCTGCCGGCACAGTCAATGTAACGCCACTGGGTATAAACACCTGACCTTTTAACAAGTAAGGTTTGGAGGCATCCAATGTTTGTGTAATAAGATTCCCTTGTAAGGTAATTACCGGGTCACCAACTGTAATTATAAAATTTGTAGCGACTGAAGGGTAATTCTTTGAATCTATAACTTGAAATGAAACTACTATTTTCGATCCTACTATTGCATCATTGGGAATTGTGTAATCAAAATCTAAAGGAGACGAAAGATCGGTGGTTGAAATATCCCGAGTTTCTTCTTCCTCACCAGCTACATAGATTACCAGATCCTGTGCCCCATTGGGTGCAGTTACGGTTAGAGCTGCTGAAACAGTTCCACCCGGTATATTCTGCGCAGTGGTTGGATCTACTGTTACCGTGGGCGCTGGGTTAATGTCTTCACCATTATCGCAGCTTTGAATCACCAACATGGATGAAACTGCCAGGAAAAATGCGAAGAGCTTAAGCGTTTTTTTCATGTGTTTTCGTTTATTGTTTTGTGAGGCAAAATTAGGTCGGGCAGGCGGGCAACTAATTAAAGCGCAGTTATCAATTCATTACGCCAATGTTAACATCTCCATGCTCTGTTAATAAATAAAAAACCTGTCCGGATCGGACAGGTCTTATAGTCACTCAGGATTTGAATTACTCAGCCTTTTGGAACTTCCAGGCAAGGCCTACAGAAAATTGTGTTCCCACCTGGTAGCGTTGAATTAAAGCTTCCTGATCTACCTTTATCTCATTGTCGCTATTATTATCCTGATAGAGGCGATAAGTAGCATTCAACAAGTTTTGGATGTTTAGTTTGGTTTCAAATCGCTTATTCCAGGTTTTAGCAATCTGGAAATCAACCGACTGCCTCGGCATTTCCCACCAGGATGGAAATACTTTATCTCCTACTGAAAAAATGCGTGGCCCAAATACGTTGTAGGCAGCATTCACTGAAAATCCTGTTTCCAAATCATTATAATACAATCCAAGATTCATGATATAAGGCGACTGGCCTTGCAAAGGTCTGTTCTGAATCTGATTTGTAGCTGTTGTTCCCACATCCACGTTGCTTTCGATATAGGCTACATTTAAATTGATTGATGTGTTACGCAAAAGTTTTGAAACACCCAGGCTGGCCAGGGATTTTCTAAATTCAAATTCAATCCCCCAGGAGGTAGCTTCCGGAGCGTTACCATAAAATAACTGTGGGTTTTCTGTCGTGATCGCCAAATAGGTTTCAATGGGGTCAGTAAATTTTTTATAAAAGCCACCCAGGCTAATCAGTTCACCTGGGTTTGGATACATCTCCCATCGTAAATCAATGTTGTCAATAAAGGCAGTTTTCAAATCGGGAGAACCGATAAGGGCTGCTTCATATTCGAATTGATAATACAAGAAAGGAGCAAGTTCTCTGAACTCCGGTCTGTTTACAGTGCGGCTATAGGCGGCTCTTACCAGGGATCGATCAGTTACATTATAGCCTGCATTCAAAGAAGGCAAGGCAGCAAAAATTCTATTATCCACCTCAACTGGTCCGTCACCTGTAATAGCGTTCAGTGTTTGGATATTGTACTCGCCACGAAAACCTGCTGATAAATCAAGCTTTCCCAAGGGGAGAGACCCACTTACATAGGCAGCTGTCAATAAGTTGGTTCCATCATAAGAATCTTCTGACTTAGTTGCTTCTTCAATAATGAAACCATCATTTCGCTTAATATTTTCGGGTGCAAAAATTTGACCTAATGGTAAACGTGTCAATTCATAACCAATAGTCTGATCAAATTCGGGTAAATCAGGATAGAGATAATTAACTGTGCGTGCATTAAAATTTCTGGTTTTATATTCTGCATAATATCCAGCCTTAAGCACGGGTGCCTTCTTCTCATCGGATCCCTGAAATTTCTTTTCAAAATTCAATCCGTTAGAATATCCAAGATCTTTTAGATCAGACCAGAACCGGCCCGTTTCGAAAGGATTTCCTCCAGAAGGTAATTGCATGGTATAAGGCTCTTCTGTTCCTGCAAAAGCTTTATCACGATAGGTTCTGAATCTGCGATAATCGGGTTCATTACGTTTGATATAATTCAAACCCAGGACCCAGTTCAGTTTTGTAGACCCGTCTCCCAATTCATGGGTTCCATCCAGCTGGCCTGAATAAATAGAGCGGCTCAGGTAATGATAGGCATAATTGGTGCGATCAAAATTGGGGTTCTGAATTTTATCGTCACCCACACGCAAGGTAGTTTCATGTTCACCTAGTTGAACGAACAAGTTCTTGAAATCAATCTTGTTTCTGTCATTAAGATCGATCATCCAATTGTGCATCAGGTTTACACGCACATCGTTAGAATAAAAATTGTCTTTGTATTCAAACCTCTTCGTAGCTGTGGTCTCAGTGAATTCATTATAGCGTAGAAACTCAGACTGATAATACTGATAGCTATTGGAATAAGCCAGTGACGTTAGATTATTGAATTTTACCCTGCCTACTTTGAAATTACGGGACAACGCAAAGTTGAATCCCATATCCACGGGCGCCTGTCGTGTATTGTAATCAAAGTTGTTGGTAAGAGATTT
>JBEBJH010000080.1:0-18558 GCA_040079965.1 Cyclobacteriaceae bacterium | reverse complement strand
CCACCATACGATTTAAACAACGTCATGCCAAAATAGGCAGCAAACTTTTGTGCATAAATCTCCTCCAATAACAAGGCGATAAAATTTGGCATCCGTTTGACCAGCGGATTTGTTGTTTCTATTTTTATAGTGGTCGACTGCTTCATAAGATCCTGCAGCGATAACTTAATGATACCCTTACCAATAATTCTCTCACTTCCCGCTACGTTCTCAAAAACACTAACAAACAGCGTAGTAACATTATACCACCAATTAGAGTATTCTGACTTATGAAGAATTTTTTTACCAACGAAATGATAGTGTATCCCTTCATCTGATTTCATATTCATATCATATATCATATCCCAAGTTTCCACTTCCTGCCGATGTATGCGAAAGAGGTTAAAAACACCAGCTGCCACCATTGGTTTTTTTGACAATTCTCGGCAAGAAACTGTGCCACTCACTTTTGCTGCATGATTGTTGTCGCTTATCGTGTTGTAAATATTCTTAGACTCAATTAACAGATGAACAATCAAATGGCTTTTCTCGGCCTTGCCCTGCTGGTGGGCAATCTCAAAATCATCTGAAATACGCTCGCTCAATGGATTTGGGTCGGGAATAAAATTTCTCGTCACATAACCTTGCATCGTTTCTGCAAATGATAGGGCGGGGCTCAGGTTTTCAGGAAACCTATTAACAAAAAATTCAACTATTTTATTTATCAAAAGGAAAAGTTGGTGCTTAATCCACTTCCATATCCTTTTGAAAAATTCAATTGCTTTATCCTGGAGCTGTTGAAGAGGTCCTACAAATCTGCTAGCCTCGTTATACGCAGTTTCAGATAGACCTGGAAAGAGGTTCTTATCTACCTCAATGGGAGCAAGGTTCTGTCCATTCAAGGTATAGTCAATTTTCCAGCCTTTATCATTTGTTAAAAGATAACATGCCCGTTCTGAAAGGGCCGTTATCGTTAGCAAAGGATTAACCCCGGCTGCTCCTGGAAATATAGAACCATCCATCACATACAATCCATCATGAACAACTTGACCATCATTACTAAAAACCCGACACCTTGCATCCACAACTCCGGTAGAAGCATCGGTACCCATTCTACATCCACCAACAGGATGGACAGTTATAAGCTGTTTTCCCATTTCTTCAGTCCATGCAGGATTAGGAAGAAACTGACCTTTAATGGCCTGGTTAGCTTCTTGAATTCTTTTGTTGTCTTCATTGATAACTTTACTTCTTCCAATACCCGGCCATTGAATTCGAATCCGATCATCATTCAATGTTAATTCGCCACCGGCATTGTCATGACTCATTACCAAATAGGTCTGTGTTTTACCAACTGCCCCTTTGTAGGCAAAGTCAGTCATACTTGCGCCTGAATTCTGCATGGCGTCTGCCAAATTTTGCGCGTCCATGAGTCTTGCCGTTCCATCTTCTTTCCCATACTGAAAAAAGTTACCATACTGAGTATCTCCGAAAAGAAAGCCCGCAGCAAGTCCGGTAGCAAAAGCACCAGGGATAACACCTTCTTCAATTACCAGCCCTTCTTTTACATGATCAGACTTTCGCATATCGATAATACCGGTAATGCAAGGACCCGGATAATTCTTTTTTGCCACCAGGTTATCTCCAACCCCGATACCATTAATCTGCGAGGCCGAAGCTTTCCCATTTTTTTCCTGTTCATCCCAGTAAGAATTATAGCCAAAGGCAAGCACATCCCCGTTTCCGGAAAAGTGACTACCTAGACGAGGCGATAACCCAAGTCCCTTCTTTTGTGAACGTAATAATATTTCTGTTGAACCCAGGGAACCAGCTGATAAAATCAACACATCACAGTTTACTTCCATCGTGGTTTCAGCCTCTGCGGAATTGTCTTCAATGATGATTTTCCAACCCTGATTATTTTTGGCAATGTATTGCACGCTAGCTTGTGTAAATATTTCTGCTCCATGATTGTGGGCATCCGGGAGATAATTCATCAGTGTAGTATTTTTTGCGGATACATTACATCCTGAACAACAATCACCGCAGCCATTACAGGCTTTTTGATGAACACCGAATGGATTGAGCCTGTCTCTAAAATTAACATTGATGGGCGGACGATAAAAAGGTTGGTCCATATCCTTTGCAGATTTTGCCAATGCTTCCAGCTTATTAAGCTTTGGGAAACTCTCCGGATAACGTTGGGAGTCGAGCATGGTGCGGCCAAGCGCATAAAATGGTTTCAGGGTTTCAATCCAACTTTTTCCATCCTCTGGCAGAGGCCAGCCATCAGCTTCAAATACACGAGGATCTAATTCCAACGCTACGTTGGCATTAATTAAAGAAGTGCCACCCAATCCACATCCTATCAAAACATTCATATCTTCATTGGTGCGGAAATCGAACAAGGCGGTTTTCGGTCCTATGTGAGCATACGGTGCATCAATTTGGATTTCATCCTTTACCGTTGACATATCATTGGGATATGCTCCGGGTAAAATTTCTCTTCCCCGCTCAAGCAGGCATACATTTTTTCCTGCTCGAGATAGCCTGGATGCGGCAACACTTCCTCCATATCCAGAACCAACTACAACAACATCATAGTGATTTTTGATTTTACTAAGATTTTGGGAAATAGCTTTCATAGCATAGTAAGGTTAGTCAAACTGAAGTTTGGAAGGAGTTGAACTTGCGGGGTTAAAAAACTGACGCTGCATGAGATCAGCACATGCTTCAATATCGGACTTTACAGCATGAGAAAATTTGGACCAGATCGCTTCATGCTCCTGCAACTTTTTACGAAGATGTGGCAAGAAGGGATTGCTTTCATCCGGAAAGCCACCAACTCCATTTATGGTAACAGGGTTCATGATATCATTTACCGGATCATTAAACAGACGTACGGAAACTACCCGTAAATCATCGTCAATCAGCACCATGGATCCGCCTTGCGTACTTACCATTTTTGGTATGTCCGTCACCCACCCACCGGTATTGTAAATCTTTACAGGATATTTATAATGGCTAAGGGCAACCTGATCCTCGAAGGGTTTATGCGTATGACCGAATATAAAACTAACATCGTCAGGCAAATGTTCTGTACTTTCTGAGGCAAACTGTTTTCTGATAACCTTATTTACGTACCACTTTAGCCCCTCTAAACTATCTCCTGAAAGTACATTTTGATAACTGTTCCGCTCCAGTTCAGAAGCCCTACCGATAGCCGCATCGAGAATTCCCTTCGTTATTCCAAGTCCTAACTCCTGCACTTTTGCAAGGCCGCTCATAGGCAAATAGGGGAGCAATCTGTTTTCTATCTTAGCTGCCAAAGACGATGTGAATTCGTGTAGTGCAGCGCCATCTTGCATGAGACTATATAAGCTGTACGCGTTGCTTCCAACTTCGCCTAAGCTTGACCAGATAAAATCGATCCACGTGCCGTTTATTCGTTCTATTTCCGAAACATGGACGTTATCCATTTTTTCATCAAACAGAGCCAGCCCTATTTCTGACATCATTCGGTAAATAGATTCAATGAAATGACCATGGTGTAGAAAAACGACTCTTTCTTGATTGGCAAAACCTATATTGGGATAGGCTATTTTAACTGAATATTCCGTGAGGTGTGAGTATTCATTGATTACTTCCGTCAATAAATTGCAAACAATCTCAGGTTCCGCCATCATGGAAGTGGTTTCAACCAGGTCAGGAACATTTTTTGTCTTTCTCCTTTTAATTTGATTAACAAAATATTGTGTCTTTTCAGATTGCCATAAACTGTGATCATGGTTGCCTGGAAGAAATAAAATATTCTTAGCGAAAAGAGGGGGTTCGTTTTTAGGAAATATCCTTTCGACAAAACGCTGAAAGGCCATTACAACCTGATGGGTTGGTGAAAACCCAAGATCAAGTACATCTCCTAACAGAATCAACGTTGGAGGGTCATCGCGATCATGCAAGGCAGGAAGAAATTCCTTCAATGCTGCTGCAAAGGCATTCAGGCTGGCAGTGGGTTCAACTGGATTAGGCTCTAACCTTCCGCGCACGATATGTGGATGCAGTCTGGTTAAGATACTGTTTGGGGCACCTAAATGCAGATCGGAAATGCATACATACTTTATCTTTTTCATAGGGTATGGTTAACCAATTTTTGATTGTGAGTGTAAACCACAGGCCCCATGTTCGCTGAATTACTCCAACATGTGTTTTCAGTTGGAGAGCGAGACACCTATCAAGTATTCATCCCGTCAGTCAGTGTATGGTTTTTTGATGAACTCATCAATTCACATAAATATTTCTTCGCTTCAACAACTTCAGGGATGAATGAGTCTTTAGAGAAAGACTCCATGGTTGAGGTTAATAAATCCACATCATCAGAATTTAATTTTCCTACCACCGCGCTCCATTGAATGCGACTCATTAATATTTTAAGCTGCCAAAACAGATTATTTTTTTCAACGGCAAGTTTCCACGCCTCGTCCAGCACAATAAGCGCATCTTGCTTATTTACTTTATAAAGTAACTGGGCTTTTAACCTCAGAAACTCCGGAGTGAATAAATGCAAAACGTGTTGCCCTTCTTCAATAAATTTCATACTTTCTTCGGCTTTTCCAATAGCCATAAATACAGAGGCCAATGTAAGACTTGACGAGGCCTTACTTGCCGGGGCCACCTTTACCGCAAAATTTGCTTTCTCAACAAGATCTGGGAGAACTTTTTGAATATCACCTCCTGTAAGCAAGGTGTCGCGCGCTTCATTAAATCTTCCCAGTGCAATCCAGTGAATAAATTTTTCAGATTCTGCAATCTCAAGCAATCGGGTGTTAAACTGAATTTCTTTTTTTATTTCTCCACCCATTAATCGGGTAGAGGCTGCATAAAACAGGCCCATCACTTCCGAGCCTGAGTGATCAATCTGTTTACAGATTTCCAAGGCCTCCTCGTTCATGACAGTAGCTCGCTTGTAATCTCCGGCAAAGAGTTTTGAACTTGCACCCAAACTTAACCCTAAGACCATCGGAGAGAGGCCATAATGAATGGCCAGGTCGCGTTCAGTCTCAAGATCATAGGTAGCACGAAGGCTGTCCATGAAATTTAACGCCTTATGGATATTACCGTTAAAAGTTTCAGAAACAATGATAGCTGCATAGGCACTGTGCTGCTGCTCAGTTTTATTATTTTTATTCCCAATCTCTAAGAGTTGATACGCTAGTTCTGTAGCCCGATCCATCAATGATGAAGCATTGTAGTATCTCCATAGACCCCAGAGTGCAGCAAACATTTGGTCATTAGCGCCTAACAATTTGCTGTATTCGCTTGCCTTTAAATAAGTTGCTATTACTTCCGGATCAGAATAACCATGAGCAAGAATCAGGGCCGGGCCTAACGAAAGTACAATTCGTAATTTGAGCAATTGCGTTGGCCGGTTATCCGGCATAGATACAAGTATTTGTTCTGCTTTTCGCAAATGTTCAATAGACTCTCGATGAGCACTCCGGGCCAGGGCACGTTCACCGGCTAGTATGGTAAACTTAATTGCATTATCGTTGTCATCACTTAATGCAAAGTGATAGGCTAAGACTTCAGTATTTTCAATAATTGATTCCGGGTATAGTTCCAAAATATTTTTGGCTACTATTTGATGAAGCTTCTTTCGGTATTTGAACAGTAATGTTTCATAGGCAACAACCTGGATTAGAGCATGCTTGAAGATATATTCAGGATTAGGAAATATCCGTGTTTGACTAATAATTCCTATTTCAACAAGTCCACGCAATACAGGGTCAACCATCTTGCCGCAGGAGAGTTCAAGTAACCTTCGCGAAAACTCCCGACCAATCACCGAGGCAGTATATAGAATTTCCTGGGCTTCCCGATCTAATTGATCTAACCGGGTTCTGAGTACCACCTGAACAGAGTCCGGAAGGTCCAGATTTTCGATACCGTTTTTTACGGTGAGTTTTCCTTTTGTTGAATGGATCTTTCCCTGCTCAAATAAGGATGTGCACAATTCCTCAATAAAGAAAGGATTGCCCCCGGTTCGATGATGTAAATGCTCAACAAATTTCATCGGAATATCTTCCGCATCAGAAAGCAGGGCTATCATTTTATGGGTGTGTTCCATTGAAAAACTGTTAACCTTTAAAAGGCTGCTGTGTTCAAGCGATGCCCATGCCGGATGATACTCTGGGCGGCAAGAAATAATGATCAGCATCGGTAAAGAAACTGCGATATGGATAAGATGATGTAAGACCGCTGTGGAAGCATCATCGGCCCAATGCCAGTCTTCAAAAAGGATAACTAACGGTTTTTGTTTTGAAATAACAGCGAGAATACTCACCAGTGCATCCTGTAAAGCCAAGCGCATTGACTCACCCTGAAGGTGTGTTGGAAGGCGATACGTATCGGAAGGAATGGAAAGCAAGTATAAGTAATGAGGTATGTATTGTTCTAAACCTGGAAATGCAGAGAGTATGGCCTTGACTGTTGCATTATGTAATTCAACAGCGGGTACATTACTTAATCTTAAATATTGGCGCAGCATACCCAGGTAAGGATAGTAGGCAGTATGACTTCCATACGATTGGCATCGTCCTTCCAGCAGAAATACTTCTTTTGCAGGCAGTCGTTTGCGGACCTCATAGAGTAAACGGCTTTTTCCGATACCGGCTTCACCGATCAGGGTAACAACTTGTCCAAATCCTTTTGAGGCTGAAGAATAACGATCTAAGATGTGTGCTGTTTCTGTTTCCCTTCCGCAAAATTCCGTAAAGCCTTTCGCTTCAGCCGCTTCAATGCGACTGGTTATTAAAGAAGTTGATTGAATTTTATAGATATGTTCATTCCCGATAACCTTTTCATTTGCCTGCACGTAGCTGGATATAACTTTATAGGCACTTTCGGATACAAGAATTTCATTTTGACTGGCAAGATCAAGGAGTTGAGCTCCTTCATGTATGACATTACCCGTTATAGAGTATTCATTAATTCGCTTATTCTCCCGGCTTGCAATTACAAGACCCCTTGTAATGCTACATTCGACACTAATTCGATTTCCCTCAACGGGAGTCATTTGTCGAATGCTTTTTTTTAAGTGCTTTTGTATATGTAATGCCAGGTTAACCGCATATAGAGTGTCCTCTTCATGCATGGATGGAATACCAAATACCACTACAAAATTTGAACCTGTAAACTGATACAAATAACCCCTGAATTTTGTAACCAGTTGACGAATGATCTCTTTAAATCGGTTATTCTGTTCGTGTGAAATTTCAGGATCTTCAATTTCAAGGCGCTCCGTTACATTGCAAGTAAGAACGCTTATGTATCTCCTCTCACCATCAAGCCCGGTAGTATCACGATCGTGCAAATTCTTTGTGTCCAACAGCATATGAATGCTTGCTGTGAGTCGAAGGAATTCTGCTTCGTGGTTGCCGGCAGGCCAACCCATAAGGAATGCTGTTTGAAGACGCCTGTATGCCAATGGCGGCCTGACATCATCAATGGTGATGGGGATGAGAATTTTCCGATCAAGTCCCTCATTGGCTTCCGTTCTTACCCACTCAGATTCTACAGAGGCATGTGACCAAACAACCAGAATGCACTTTGCACTATCAATGGCAGTCTCGATTTCTCTTTCAAAACTTTTTCCAGTCTTAATCTCCCGATCCCACCAAATGCTCCAACCATGTCCCTCCAATTTGGAAACTAATTCTCGAACACGTTCACGATCTTCTGTAGCATAGCTAATAAAAATGTCGGTCATTCTCTTAAAGTTGCTGAGAGACTTTAATCTGAACCTAATATAGGCTAAAATATCCAGATTACAGTGAATTCATTGGGAGGCTTCAAACCGGTTGCTGGTCAACCATTAACTTCTCATCCTTCAGCTAAAGCATTAATATCTTTAGTCGCGATGATTTTCTTATCATACCCATACAAGGTGGCATTAATCATGGCTAACCCGATTTGTGTTGTGTTGTTGGCGCTATCCGGAGCGACCAGTTTTATCAATTTGAATAACCAACCCAGATAGGTGTAGAAAAATTGATACCCAGGAGTTTTTGATTTAATGCCACGCAAGGGGATGATAATACCGGGACGAAACATGAAAGCCTGGTTGAACCCGAGTGCCGACAAATCGTTCTCCGTCTTGCCTTTTACACGCGCCCACATCATCCTACCTTTTTCTGATGAATCTGTACCTTGGCCGGATACGTAAATAAAGGTCATGCCAGGGTTAAATTGAAAGAGTGTTTTGCCAAGGGCAAGGGTATAATCATACGTGATTCTTTTATAGTCGGATTCTTTCATACCGCCTGCGCTTACTCCCAGGCAAAAGTAACAGGCATCATATCCTTTTAACTGGTCGCGCACCATTGTGAAGTCTGTAAAATCAGCAACCATTAATTCGATTAGTTTGGAATGCTTTATCCCAGTTGGCGTTCTTCCCAAAGCCAGTACGGTATCAATTTCAGAATGGTCGAGGCATTCCAATAAAACACCTTTACCTACCATACCCGATGCTCCAGTGATAATAACTTTCTTTGTCATGATCTCGATTTATATACAGGAGCGACTTCCAGTGTTTTGCACAAGGTATAAATAGTTTTTTAGCTGATCTTAATTTTTCTCGTTAAATCAATGCATCTCGTTATCTTTAACAACTCATACATTTGCCTGACCGAAAACTTGTATACCTATGATTCGCATTAAGATTACTCTACTCTTACTCATTCTTTCGGCCGGGTTGTTCGCGCAATCTTCCTTGCCACGCAGTACACCCGAGGCCGAAGGCGTTTCTTCGCAACACCTCATCAACTTTCTCGATGCAGCTGCCAGTAGCAATCACGAATTTCACAGTTTTATGGTGCTTCGACATGGGAAAGTGATAGCCGAAGGCTGGTGGAATCCATACCGCCCGGATCTGAAACACACCATGTACTCCGTAAGCAAAAGCTTTGCGGCAACGGCTATTGGGTTTGCCGTTTCCGAGAAGAGAATCTCTGTTGAAGACAAAGTCATTTCTTTTTTTCCAGAGGAGACCCCTGCTATCATTGACCCAAATCTTTCAGCGTTGCGTGTAAAGCATTTATTGAGTATGAGTGTTGGTCAACAGCCAGACCCCACCGGTCCGGTCGTAATCAGTGATAATTGGGTGCGTAAGTTTCTGAGTATTCCCATCATTCACGAACCCGGCACCCAGTTTCTTTACAACTCAGCTGCTACCTATATGCTCAGCGCCATTGTTCAGAAAGTGACTGGCCAAAAAACGTTCGACTACCTGAAGTCAAGATTATTCCAGCCGCTTGGTATCGAAGGTATAGATTGGGAGGTTGATCCGCACGGCATTAATGTGGGTGGTTGGGGCCTGCGATTAAAAACCGAAGACATGGCCAAGTTCGGTCAATTGTTTCTGCAAAAAGGAGTTTGGAATGGCAAGCAAATCTTGCCTGCGGCCTGGATAGAAGAAGCATCAACAATGAAAATCATGCAAGACCCGGGTGCTCCCCAAGCAAAAAAAGATTCAAGCGACTGGTTGCAGGGCTATTGCTACCAGATGTGGCGGAGCCGGAATAATTCTTACCGTGGAGATGGAGCCTTCGGCCAATACATCCTCGTTCTGCCTGAGAAAGATGCGGTGATCATCATTACTTCTGAAACGGACAACATGCAAACCGAACTAAACCTGGTATGGAAATATCTTTTGCCCGCGTTTCAGGATAAAAAGTTAGCCGCTAATTCAAAAGTATCTAAGCAGTTGAAAACCCGACTGGCAACACTCGCTTTGCCGATTCCATCTAAAAATGAAAATGTAACGGAGGCCAAAGTTTCAGGGAAAACCTTTGCCATTATTTCACCCGACCGCAGACTGGAAAGCTTCAAACTAGATTTCAAAGATGGAAGATGTCTTTTAACATTGAATACTGATTCGATAGTTCATCAGTTGGACTTTGGTTCTGGCTCCTGGTTTAAGGGTGAGACAACGAAATGGGGACCCTACCTCGTAGCGGGCGCACAGGCGAATCGCAAGGGATTTCCACAATTCAAAACAGAAGCCAGTTATCAATGGGTAGATGATAAGACTGCAGAACTTACCCTGCGTTACATTGAAAGTCCACATCATGAAACTATCCGAATCGTATTTGAAGAGCCTAATGCTATCATCACGTTCTCAAACTCTTTTAACCGATCTACTGTCGAACTAAAAGCAATTCCGAAAGTGACAAAAGCAAATGCACCGCGACTCATTGTACGCGGTGATGATATGGGCTTCTCACATTCAGCCGATGTGGCCCTGATCAAATCCTATAAACAAGGAATTGAAACTTCTATCGAAGTAATCGCACCTTCACCCTGGTTCCCGGAAACGGTAAAAATGTTGCAGCAAAACCCGCGCGTGGATATAGGTTTGCATTTCGCGATTACCAGTGAATGGGATAATGTAAAATGGCGACCTATAACAGATTGCTCCAGTCTAAAAAATGAGGATGGGTATTTCTATCCCATGCTTTTCAAAAACAAAAACTATCCACGACAAGCCATTCTTGATCATGATTATAAGCTTGCGGATATTGAAAAAGAGATGCGGGCACAGATCGAATTGGTAAAAAAGTATCTTCCGCGTGTAAGTCATGTGTCAGGACATATGGGTAGCACAGCATTTTCACCTGAAGTAAAGGCACTGGCACAGAAACTTTCAAAGGAATACAATTTGCCGATGGTCGATGTTGATCCAGCTGCAACTTCAATTTCTTACTCTGGGTTTGATTTCAGAAATAAGACTACGGAGGAACGCATTGAGGGTTTTATTGCTATGTTAGATAAACTGGAAGATGGTAAGACCTATGTTTTTGTGGAACATCCCGGGCTTGACAATGATGAATTGCGTGCCATCTCACACATTGGCTATGAAGATGTTGCCCAGGGCCGGCAGGATGTAACGACCATTTTCACCAGTGAAAAAGTGAAGGCCGCTATTATCAGAAAGGGGATTCAACTGGTGAGTTACAAAGATGTATTGAAATAGGTTTCATGAAAGCGCTGCAATGCACTTCGCCCGGAAGATTGGAAATGCAAGAGGTAGACAAACCCACTTTGCAGAAAGACTATGCATTGCTGCGCATTCTTCGTATTGGAATTTGCGGCACCGACTTGCATGCGTTTGAAGGCACGCAACCGTATTTCTCTTATCCAAGAATATTAGGGCATGAGCTGGCTGCTGAACTGGTAGACATCGATGGCTCTTCTGAATTTCAAAGAGGTGAGTTGGTTACGTTCATCCCTTATTTCAATTGTGGTTCATGCCCCATGTGCAAGGCTGGCCGAACCAATTGTTGCCAAAACCTCAAGGTGTGTGGTGTGCATATAGATGGAGGAATGACTGAGTATTTATTGGTTCCTACAAAGTTCTTAATCAAAGTAAAGAGATTAAGAGTAGATGAAATTGCCTTGATTGAACCCTTGGCGATCGCCATGCATGCCATTAGGCGAGCCAATGTTCAGCCTGGTGAGCAGGTAGTAGTGGCAGGTGCAGGGCCTATCGGTTTTGGCGTGATTGAATATGCTCGTAGTCAAGGGGCTTTTGTTACCGTGATTGATGTAAATGAAGATCGACTGGCCTTCTGCAGAGATACCTTAAAAATCAATCAAATCATTCATGCCACGCACGTTGATGCATTTGAGACCCTGCGCGATCTAACACACGGACAAATGGCAGACGTAGTATTTGATGCTACAGGAAATCTGCAGGCCTTGCAAAATGGATTCAGGTATATGAGCCATGGCTCCAGGTATGTGTTGGTGGGATTACAATTGAGGGAAATTAGTTTCAGTCACCCCGAGTTTCACAAACGGGAAGGAACCTTGATGAGTAGTCGTAATGCTACCCGGTCTGATTTTGAAAGCGTAATTCAATCCATTGAAGAGAGAAGGATTGATCCTTTGAAAATGATATCCCACCATGTGAAATTCGATGTGGTGAGTGAATCATTTCCCGTTTGGCTAAACCCTAAAAGCAAAACGCTAAAAGCTATTGTTGAACTAGATTAATTCTGATTAACATGAGAAAACTGTTTGTACTTTTTATCCTCGTTGTTTCTATTCACTATTCATTTAGCCAGGCAGATGATAAATTATGGTATCAGCAACCGGCCCGCAACTGGAATGAAGCCTTGCCAATAGGAAACGGCAGGCTGGGCGCTATGGTCTTCGGCAAGGTTGAAGAAGAGTTGATTCAGTTAAATGAAGAAACATTATGGTCGGGCGGGCCCACCAACACAAACCCGAATCCCATGGCTATAGATGTACTGCCGAAGATTCGGGAAGCATTGTTCCGCGAAGATTATGAGCTGGCAGAGAAGCTTGCTCAGCAAATGCATGGATTGTTTACCGAATCGTATGAACCTCTGGGGGACTTAACAATTAAGCATCACTTCACTTCTGCTACTCCTGCAACTGATTATTATCGGGATCTCAATATTTCAGAAGCCACTTCACTGACTCGCTTTACGAAAGAGGGTATCACCTATACACGTGAAGTATTTGTTTCTGCTCCTGATCAGGTCATTGTTATCCGATTGACTTCCAGCAAAAAGAACGCGCTCAACTTTACTGCATTAACATCAAGCCCCTTGTTTGCAAAGAACAGTGGAATCAACTCCACCGAAATTGTAATGAAGGGACGAGCTCCTTCGGATACAGATCCAAGTTATTTACAGGGCAGTGAAATTCCGGTTGTCTATAATGATCCCACAAGATGTAGGGGAATGCGCTTTGAGCTTCGTGTAAAAGCGATTAGTGAGGATGGAAAAATCACGACAGACGAATCAGGGCTTCATGTTTCGGATGCTACTGAGGTAATCTTATTTCTTTCGGCCGCCACCAGTTATAATGGGTTTGATAAATGTCCTGACAAAGACGGTAGGGATGAAAGTAAATTGGCTGGGGATTATTTAACCAAAGTTATAGGTAAAAATTATGAAACTATTAAGAGAGATCATATCACTGACTACCAAAAATATTTCAATCGGGTGAGCTTAACCCTGAATGTTCCAACAGTTTCTAACCTGCCAATGGATGAACGATTAAAACGATATGCGGAAGGTGCGCACGACACGGGCCTGGAAACTTTGTACTTTCAGTATGGACGCTACTTGCTGATATCATCCTCACGGCCCGGTGGTATACCTGCCAATCTGCAAGGTATCTGGAACAATCACGTGCGGCCACCGTGGAGCAGCAACTTTACCACGAACATCAATACGGAAATGAATTACTGGATGGTAGAGTCTTGTAATCTTTCTGAATTACATGGACCATTACTTGAGTTGATTAGCCGGCTGGCCGTTACCGGAAAGGAAACAGTAAAAAACTATTACAACACTTCCGGCTGGACCGTTCATCATAACACCGACATCTGGGCTACAACAAATCCGGTGAGTGGCAGTCCGATGTGGGCCAATTGGCCGATGGGCGGAGCGTGGCTCAGTCAACATCTGTGGGAACATTATGCCTTTACCGGAGACAAAAAGTATTTATCTGACGTGGCCTATCCGTTAATGAAAGACGCGGCTCGGTTTTGTCTGGACTGGTTGGTAGAAAATAAGGAAGGGTTTCTGGTGACTGCGCCTGCAACGTCACCTGAAAATGTTTTCATCAACGATAAAAAATTTAAAGGCACTGTTTCGGTGGCAACCACGATGGATATGTCTTTGATCTGGGATTTGTTTACGAATGTGATTCAGGCCTCGCAACATTTGGGTATTGATGAGGATTATCGCAAGCTGCTGATGGAAAAACGCACCAAGTTGTATCCCCTTCAGGTAGGTAAAAAAGGAAATCTGCAGGAGTGGTTTAAAGATTGGGAGGATGAAGATCCGCAGCATCGGCACATCTCACATTTGTTTGGGCTTTTTCCTGGAAGGCAAATCTCCCAACTCTATACGCCTGTATATGCAAATGCTGCCAGACGCTCACTGGAACTACGCGGAGATGGTGGTACCGGCTGGAGCAAAGGGTGGAAGATCAATGTGTGGGCCCGGCTTCATGATGGAAATCATGCTTACAAACTGATTCGCGAACAACTAAAGTTAACGGGAGTGGACGGAACCAACTATGCTAATGGAGGTGGTACCTATCCGAATTTACTGGATGCACATCCACCGTTTCAGATTGATGGAAATTTTGGTGGCACATCAGGAGTTACTGAAATGCTAATGCAAAGTCACGATGGAGGAGTACATCTATTACCCGCACTGCCGGATGAATGGAGCAGCGGAAAAATTACCGGCCTTAAAGCACGGGGTGGGTTTACCATCGACATTGCCTGGAAAGAGGGTACGATTACAGAAGTAAAAATAGTTTCATCACTGGGCGGGAACTTCAGGGCCATGACTACCTCACGCTTAAAGGGAAAAGATGTACAGAAAGCGAAGGGAATAAATTCGAATCCATTTTATCAATCAGTTTTCACAGAAACAACTCAGTCGGTTTTAAATTCAGCACTTAATCAGTACGATTTGAAAACAGAGCTTGGTAAGTCATATCTATTGAAGGGTTATTAAGGATTAAGATACTATTTGATGACTTATTTGCTATCGGTTGAAAATCAAAAAGAACATCTGATAGGTTATAAATCCGATGGTACCCAAGCCAACCGACAGACTTGTCTTCACAGGATAGACAGCCTTCACACCTTTCGAAAACAAAACAATAAACCAGATCAGGTAGGTAACCATTTGAATCCATAGCAAGGTCCTCCAAAGTGTTGGCGAGTTGAGTGCAACTTCGTACGAGTGCTGATCGATAATGTGAAATGCACCTAATAGGCTGGTGATTGTTCAGGCAATCAAATTTCGATGTGCTATTCTCACCTATAATACACCACATTACAGTCAGGATGACTGGCCTTAAAATTTTCGATGACCCGGTTGGGTACTTTGGTGTTGTAGCACTTCAATGTTTTCAGGGGCAGATAATCTAATGCGCTGAGTTTACTCACGTTGGTATTGGAACAATCCAGGTACGTTAGATTTTCCATTTTCTCAAGGGCATCAAGTTTCTTGAGTTGTGTTCCTGCACAATTGAGTTTGGTAAGTTTTTTCAATTTCCAGAGTTCATACACATCGTCAACCGGAGTGTTTGAAATATCAAGGTCTTCCAACTCAGTTAAAACACTTACTGATTCTATATTTTGAAGAGGACTATTCTTGACATGCAAGGATTTCAGGAAAAGAATATTATTCGTAAAAGTAATGTTAGTTATAGAAGTTCCTGATAAATGAAGTTCCTTCAAGCGAACGTATTCGCCTAAGGCCGTTAGGTCGCTAATGGGAGCATCATTAATGTGCAGGGCTTGCTGTTCCACAAGTGTGTGTAAATTCTCGCGTGTAGCACTTGGGTTGGTGCTCAATTGTTTCGTAAACGCTTCCTTCCAATTTTCAGACAAGTTGTTCCACCATGCCTTGAGTATGACTGTTTTGTAGACTAGCAAACAGGTTGGATTTTTTTCAAGAAAGGTGGCGGCAGTGATATCATCAACACTGCAATCATCAGCATAGAATTTCTCAAGGCTGGAGAGGGTTAACTTATCTACATTCTCAATTTTACTGCCATCGGCTTTAAGAACTTTTAAATGTGCCAGGGAGCTTAAGACAGAAAGATTGCGTGCATTCGTGTTGCTGATATCGAGGTAGATGATTTCGGTAAGTTCATGGAAGGGTGAGAGATCCGAAATCGAGGTGTTATTGGCAATAAGGACTTTTAGCTTTACCAGCCTCCCGAGAGGTTCAAGATTATCAATGTTTTTGTTGCCACCTAGATTAATCGAGTCAAGAGATGGAATTTTTGCTAATTCTTCTTTTGTAGGAACATCGCTTAGGGTAGCGGCTTTAATAAATACAGTTTGCCAAACAACAGAGAGCCGATCCCACCAAACCTTTAGATCCTCCGAATTAAAAATAACCAGCACATTTTGATTAGCAGCCATAAATGAATCGGCTGCTGCCTGGTTGATGCCGGTACCATCGCAATAAATTTTCTCCAGATTCTCGAGTTTGTGCAATGGAGTGAGATCGGTTATGGATGTATTATTTATAGACAGTATCTTCAGCACCTCAAGACTGCCTAACCCCTGGAGGTTGCGAATGAGGGTACTATCCAACGTGAGTCGTTCAAGTGTGCGGAGTTGGTTTAAGGGTTGTAAATCTGCCACAAGCGTGCTGGAAAGGTTTAAATCAGTTAGGTTAACAAGAGTTTCAAAAGGAGCGAGGCTTGCAAGCCTGGTATTACTAATGCTTGCATGCTGTAATTCAGAAAGTTTGGCAAGTGGAGTAAAGTTTACTACTGGGGTTCCACTCATCTCTACTTGTTGCAATACTGGCATTTTCTCCACTACCAGGATATCTTCAACGGCAGTTTGGTTTAAGATAAAACGTTCCAGTTTGTTGGAATACTTTAAAGATGATAGATCTTTAATTTTGGTATTGGAAATATTTAATGATACTAACTCGGTTAGGTTTCGGATAGGCGTGAGGTCGCTAATGGATGTATTTGATAGATTGAGCGAGGTCAGGTTGATCAGATGTGACAACGGAGCAAGGTCTTGAACAAAGCGATTGTTACTTATATTCAATTCCGTTAATGCGGTAATTCTCTTAAGGTCGGATACGGTAACGCTGTCCTGTAAAGCAAGTTCTTTGGTAAAGATGGATTGCCATTCAAAGGACAATTCATTCCACCAGCTCATCAAGGCCAGTTTCTCATCAAACTCGTGGGTGTAGATGCTTACAATTTTAAGATCCTGGTCGTTGGGATTGTAGTTGATTTCAATATAGCGCGGGAGGGTAGTGTTCACGGGTGTGAGGTCGGACGTACTGCCTTTCAGGTTTCGGGTGGTGGTGACTTTAAAAAAAGTCTGTCCATTTGGCAATGCGTTGCTTGTAATGCTTTCGATTGTAAATTCAAACCTCACATCGTGAAAGAAAAAGTTTACATCCTTCAGGTAGGCGACTATGTCTTTGTTGGTGACCACCTTTCGATCGTTATCCAGATCATCTTCCACCTGTACTTTGGTATCCCGGAAGATCTTCGCATAGCTTTCAGTAATCAGTACTTCCTTATCCCGCACAGGCGTACTGCTATTGCCCAACGTATTAAGCATGAATTCAAGAAAAGCGACTATATCCCGTACTTTTTTTTCTTCTGCAACCGCGTCTTTTTTTTGTACAACAGCTGGTTTTGTCACAACCTTTGTCACGGGTTTTTTGGTGGACTTTTTCTGAGCTACCGCGGCAAAGGATAAAATCAAAAACACGAGAAACAAGCCCCGACTAATTCGTTTCATGGTACAGATATCTTTGTAAAAGATTCTTTTCAGCATCCGTATTTAATTTTACGAGATTGGAGATCAGCCAGCCTGTGTTATAGCCCGGCCGATTAAAGTCAGCGAGTTCAAAATACCAACCCTGTACCTGAAAGAAATGAAATTTTACTTCCCCGACCGATTTAAATTTAAGTACTCCCTTTTCGACTTCGTATAAAAAAACGGATAGATGATCGGGTACAAATTGCTTTGCCGTAAACTGACTGATGCTATCACTTTTGCTGAATGCTTTGTGCAGGTTCATAAAATCCAACTCATGACTTAACGGATGGAGAAACCTGCCAATCTTTGTAGTGTCGCGATCAAAGTAAGGTTGGTACATATCAGCATAAACTTTTCGGATTATCCACTTGTAGCCGAGATGGTCTTTTTCAAGTTCCATGAACAACGTAATAGGCTGATCTTTTCCATTGGAAGTAAAAATGGCTGACACCTCAGAGAACCACTGGGATCCATGAAAATCAAGAAAAGCATTCTTATCTACTACTTGTTTTACGAATTCAGATTTCTGTATCGCGCTAATGCCTTTGTTATTCTCATCAAAGAGCACACTGAAGTACCTCTTTCTGAGCTTAGCACTTTGATACGCTTTATCTTGAGGATTATACCGATTTCCCTTTTCGTCTTCCTCGCCATTAAAGCGCCTGAAGAACTGATTGACTTGCTTTGATTCGGCATACAGTCTGGTTTCATCTTCCATGCTATCCACCAATTGGGCATGGAGGGGAGACGAAAATAGAATAGCTGTCGCAAGGAGGTAAACGAACTTCATGGTTGCAGTGGTTGAGTATTAAAGAAAAGGCTACGAGTTTCTCGCATTACCAAAACCCCCCACAGCGAGTAGCCCGTAGCCCAAAATTTTCAGCGTGTTTATACGCCCGTTTCTGTAACTCTAATATCACCCAGAAGTACATCCCAGAATTCAATAATTCTTCCCTGGATCTGGGTTTTCTTCCGCTCTACATAAATTGTAATGTCTTTCTTAGTGGTGTCTTTATACTTCATGCCATCATCCGATTCTCCCTCAAAGCGTTGATAGATGGTAATAACACCAACATAGCGCCCATCAGGCTGGCGTTCGAGATCGCTGATGTAATGGATATCATACCACTTAATGGTAACGCGATCATAATTCAAAGCCACCAGGTGTTCAAAATATTTGCGCACTTTATAGTACTTCACTTCCTGGCTTGAGA
>JBEBJH010000335.1:0-3752 GCA_040079965.1 Cyclobacteriaceae bacterium | reverse complement strand
ATGAATCAGTATTGGAGGTAGCAACCGACAAGGTGGATACCGAAGTACCCACTACCCATGGTGGAATATTGAAAGAGATACTAGCGCAAAAAGGCGAAATAGTAAAGGTGGGAAGCCCCATTGCCATAATTTCAACGGAAGGTAATGAAGAGGTTGCGCCCTCGGCACCCAAAGAAGAGGCAAAACCAAAATCAGAAGTAAAATCGGCCCACGTGGAACCTGTTCATTCCTCAAACGGGGCGGGCACAATTCCAGCCTCAGACTTTAAATCCTCTACCCGGTTTTATTCACCGCTTGTTAAGAATATTGCGAAGGAAGAAAATATTGCCATTGCCGAGCTGGAAACAATCGGGGGCACTGGTGCCGAAGGAAGAGTTACCAAAAAAGATCTTTTGGCCTACGTGCAGAATCGGAAATCAGGACAGTCTGTTCAACAACGGACAAGTTCTTCAGCACCTCTTATTCCTGCTTCAGTCAGTGCCGGGGATGAGATCATTCAAATGGATCGCATGCGCAAGATGATTGCGGAGCGCATGGTTGATTCCAAGCGAACAGCTCCCCATGTTACATCGTTCGTAGAAGCAGACGTTACCAATGTTGTATTCTGGCGCAACAAAGTGAAGAGTGAATTTCAGAAACGCGAGAACGACTCGCTTACGTTCACACCCATTTTTATCGAAGCCCTTATTCTGGCCATTAAAGACTATCCAATGATTAACATCCAGGTGGATGGAGATCGGATTATTAAGAAGCGAGATATCAATATAGGTATGGCCGTAGCGCTGCCTAGTGGCAATTTGATTGTGCCAGTTATTAAAAATGCAGATCAGTATAATATTACAGGTCTTGCAAAAACGGTAAACGATCTGGCAAAACGCGCCCGTGAAAATAAACTGAAACCCGATGAGCTAACGGGTGGAACTTTTACAATTTCCAATGTGGGTTCTTTTGGCAACGTAATGGGTACACCCATTATCGTACAACCGCAGGTAGGCATTATTGCTGTTGGAGCTATTCAGAAAAAACCGGCTGTCATTGAAACTCCTTCTGGGGATGCAATTGCCATCCGTCATAAAATGTTTTTGTCGCATTCTTACGACCATCGCGTTGTAGATGGATCTCTGGGCGGAAGTTTTGTGAAACGTGTGTCTGACTACTTAGAGAAATTCGATATCAACCGAACTATTTAATCTGTAGATAGCCTGTTGTTTTTGCAGTGCCATCACCCAGGTCAATAGAATAAAAATAGGTTCCCCCTGGCAATTTGTTATTGCCATTGATATTCGATTCGCCTCTGAACGATTTTTGATTGTTGTCGTAAGCTGACATTTCAAATACTTTATCTCCCCAACGATTGAAAATGGTAACTCTGTTGGCTGGATAGAGTTCAATGTTGCGAATTTTCATCCAGTCATTTTGCCCGTCCTGAATAACTGAAACTCCATTGAAGACTTCAATCCCACGCTCGCCAGTTAAAGCAGCGGCTGTTAAGAAAGAAACTGTAGGCGCTTGTTCGCTGGTAACAGAACCTGAAGTAAGGTCACCGGTTCTGGCCGATTGACCAAGGCTTGCATAAGGCCCCGTAGCAGTACTACTTCCTGCTACAATCAGTAAATCCAGATTATCTGTTAAGCCCTCTTCTTCCACAAGTGGCAACATGATTTTACTCTGATTCAAATTACCGGTCCCAAGAATCAATTCCCAATACCGCTTAGTAGAAAGGTTACCTAACTCCACATCTCCGGTAAGCGCCTCTCCTGAAGTAAGTTCATGTAAAGTAAGTGTTGTTGTGGCGTTGGCATCCGTCACATTGGTAATTTCAACCGGCAAAAATTTAGTACCATTTCCGATTGGAAAAATCCAATCACCAGCACCCTTAGCTTCTACGGGGCCTACCACGTGCGATAAATCTGATCCTCCAGTAACAACAGCACTTTGATTTAAAATAATTTTCGCGCCATTTTCCGATTTTAGTACACCGCTTTGAAGATCCAATTCTGATTCAATGGTAATATTTGCGAGAAATTGTTTTTCACCTGTACCGCTTATTGTCAGTTTCCCAAATGATTGATCGTTATGATTTATTGTCTGAACGAGATCACTATTGAAGTTGATCTCTCCCGATCCCGCATCATAAGTTCCTAAATTGATCCATGCACCGGAAATAAGCAGGTCTCCATTATTGATTAATGTACCTGTATTGACTAAGCTATCAGGAACAGTAAGAATAGTTTGAGACGATACGCTCACTAAAGAGCCTTTGTTATAGAAGCCCTGAGCAAATACCTGGAAGAAGCTTTGGCACAGGAAGAGTGTTAGAAAGATTTTTCGCATGGCTTGCTTATTTCTTACCGTTCAGACTTGCTTCCATACCTAATACCTTTTTTATTTCCTCCAGCTCTTTCTTAATGCTGGATATTTCTGAGTTTTCAGATTTCAGGTTTTGAACAGAGGCTTCCAATGCTGCAACTTGCTTTTGTTCTTTATGAAGCTTTGCATGTAATTCCTCAATCTCTTTTTGTTGTTCCTGAACAGCTTTAACTAAAGGCGCTACAAAATCTGTATAACGCAACCCAAGAGTACGATCTTTATCCCCGCCAATGGTAAGAATAGAATTTCCAGTTCCTACCAGGTCCTCTATCTCTTGAGCGATGAAGCCCCAATTTGTGCGATCATCCAGGTTTTTCATTTGATAACTTACCGGTCTCAATTTTAATATAAAATCTAAACCAGTATTCAAATTCTGAATGTCTTTTTTCAGGCGTTTGTCCGAAGCTGCAGTGAAAGCAACTTGTCCCTCAATTACGGTTACTGTCGCATTCCCTATACGAACTTTGTTACTTGCATTAACAACAGCTCCCTCTCCGATTGCAGTTGAATTGTTTAAAGTTGGACTCGCAACATCTGCATTTCGTCCGATAAGAGTTAACTGTGAACCGCCTACATTAGTAGCAGCTGCTGTCGTGCCAACAAACGTATTAAAAAATCCAGTAGTAGTAAGTAATCCAGCACGCTCGCCCAACATTGTATTGCCAACACCTGTGCTTACAGCCTGACCAGCCTTTTCGCCAATAAATGTACTCACATTGGCTGAGGTTACATTTTCTCCAGCTTGAGCCCCAACAAAAGTATTCCCCTGATGATTACCTATTGCACCAGCTCGCCAGCCAATGATAGTGCTCAAGCCAGCAGTTGTATGTGCTGCTGCTGCATCTGTTCCAATAAACACATTGAAATCACCACCATTGTTTGAAACACCTGCGCCAGAACCATAGAAAGCGTTATCGGTACTACCAGCGGGAACAGTTCCAATTGGAAGACCTGCCACTAAATTTCGAGTTCCTGGACCCTGTATTAAAGTGGTTCCACCGGGAGCTGCCCACTGGGGAATCAAGCCAGCTGCAGTAGTTAATACCTGACCCGCAGTGCCCGGAGCAAGTTTAGTAACATCTAATGCTGCCGTTACGCTTACATCCGCGTTTACAATAGCACCATCTAAAATCTTCGCTGAGGTTATTGTGCCATTTGCAACCGTTGGATTGGGATAGGTTCCTGTCAAATCACCACCAGCAGCACCACTAGGAGGAACAGCAATAGCAATACTTCCAGCATTCGTTAGTCGTCCTTGAGCATCAACAGTAAACTGCGCAACCTGGGTGGCCGTTCCATAGGATCCAGCAGTAACAGTCGTGTTCGCTAAGTCAGTTCCACTTATTGTACCATCTAAAATTTTCGCACTCGTAATTGCATTG
>JBEBJH010000334.1:0-3764 GCA_040079965.1 Cyclobacteriaceae bacterium | reverse complement strand
CCCTGAAGGTGTGGACCGTAGTGAATGCCATGCGTGGAGTGCCAGTCCGGATTTTGAAATGCTGGCAACGTTTGCTGGTATTCAGCCACAAACTCCTGGATTTAAAAAAGTAATTATCCGCCCGCTGCTGCAAAAACTTGAATCCGTTAAGGGAAGTATTCCGCATTGGGCCGGAGAACTTGCGGTTGATTTCCAGAAGTCTGGAAATCAATTAACCGGAACAGTTACACTTCCAGCCACTATTACAGGTCGCCTGGAGTGGAATGGCAAAGTGGTTGAACTAAAATCCGGTGACAATAAGATTTTGGTTAACTGAAATAGCAGTCAGTTCCGACTCTCGAAAACCTATCTTGATTTACTCTTTATCCAAAAAAGGATACCGGTAATCGGTTGGTGTTACAAAAGTTTCTTTGACGGTTCGCATCGAAACCCAACGCAGTAAGTTCACCTTGGCACCAGCTTTATCGTTCGTTCCTGACCCTCTGGCACCACCGAAGGGTTGTTGACCAACTACCGCACCCGTTGGTTTATCATTGATATAAAAGTTACCGGCTGAGTTTACCAATTTCTTGGTGGCCAGTTCAACTGCAAAACGATCTTTTGCCATGATAGAACCGGTTAACGCATAGGGTGATGTACTATCCACTAACTCCAGAGTTTGTTCGAAATTTTCTGAATGATAAACGTAGATTGTCATTACAGGCCCAAAGATTTCTTCGCACATGGTAAGTGAAGAGGCATCCTTCGTCACAATAACGGTTGGTTCAATGAAATAGCCTTTTGACTTATCATACTTACCTCCGGCAATGATCTCATTCATTGGGTTTTGGCGAGCCTTTTCTATATATCCAGTTATCGAATTGAAAGCCTTCTCATCAATAACCGCGTTGATAAAGTTTCCAAAATCTTCCGTGGGTCCCATCTTGAAACTTTTCAAATCGTCAACAAGATATTTTTTTACGTCCTCCCAAAGATTGGAAGGAATATAGCAGCGCGAAGCAGCAGAACATTTTTGTCCCTGGTATTCAAACGCACCACGCGCAATGGCCGTGGATACTTCTTTAGGGTTTGCACTCTTGTGTACCATGATGAAATCCTTGCCTCCCGTTTCGCCTACGATGCGTGGATAAGAGCGGTACTTGTGAATATTATTTCCGATGGTCTTCCAGATATTTTGAAAAACTCCGGTGCTTCCGGTAAAGTGAATGCCCGCAAAATCGCGATGATTAAAAATCACTTCTCCCGCATCCGGTCCGCTTACATACACAAGATTAATTACACCATCTGGTAGGCCAGCTTCTTTTAATACCTGCATGATAACATTGGCAGCATAAATTTGCGAGTTGGCTGGTTTCCAAACAACCGTGTTACCCATCAACGCAGCACTGGTTGGCAAGTTGCCGGCAATGGCGGTAAAGTTGAAAGGGGTGAGTGCAAATACAAATCCCTCCAGGGGTCGGTATTCCAATCGGTTCCAAACACCAGGTGATGATTCTGGTTGATCGCGATAAATCTCACCCATGAAATGAACGTTGAATCTTAAAAAATCAATGAGCTCGCAGGCCGAATCAATCTCAGCCTGAAAAGCATTCTTGGATTGTCCAAGCATGGTGGCTGCATTGATTTTATATCGGTAGGGTCCGGCTAATAGATCAGCTGCTTTTAAAAAGATGCTGGCGCGATTCTCCCAACTCAGGGATGACCAAAGTTCTTTAGCAGCAAGCGCTGCATTCACGGCTTGTTCTACATGGCTTTTATCGCCTTCATTAAAATATCCCAGAATATGGTGGTGATCATGTGGAGGGGATAGCGATTTCTTTTTATCTGAACGAACTTCCTCAGCTCCTATATACATCGGGATGTCCAACACGGTGGCCCGGGCTTCAGCTAATGCTTTTTTTAATGCTGTGCGTTCCTTGCTTCCGGGAGCGTAAGATAAAACGGGTTCATTTTTTGGAACTGGGATGTGAAAGAAACCGGTTGACATATATAATGGTATTTATTTGTTCTTTTTTGAGATTGACCTAAGGGATTGCAAATTTAATTTATAAAGCCAGCTTTTAAAGAATATCCTTTAACTCTTTCAGGTCGTGAATTTCATAATGAGTTTGCTCCTGATGGGATACTTTATTAGGATTATAAAACACGGTATCAAGCGAAGCATTTCGGGCTCCCCCAATATCAGTAAGCAGGTTGTCGCCAATCATTACAGTTTCATGCGACTCAAAGCCACTCTCGGCCAGAGCAAATTCAAAAATCTCTTTCGCGGGTTTTTTATGCCCGGCCCGTGCCGAAGTGACAATGCTTTTAAAATAGGAGGTAATGCCTGATGAAGCTAATTTGGTGGATTGAATTTCATCAAATCCATTTGTAACGATGGTCATCGGATATCGTGGATATAAATAATCCAGCACCTCAATCGCATTAGGCATCAGGGTTCCCTTTTTGGGTGATCTATAAACATACTCATCCGAGAGTTTCAAAGAGAGATCATAATTATCGATGCCTAATTCCAGCATGATTTTATGGAAACGCTCGTATCGAATAACATCCCTGTGCAATTGTCCAGTATCATAAAGGGTCCACAGTTGGGTGTTGACCGAGACAAATGTTTTAAGAAAATCTGAAAACGAAGGAACACCCTGTTCAACAAGTTGATGCTGACTAAAAAGTTCATGCAATGTTTCTGTAGAGTTTGTTTCGTAATCCCAGAGAGTGTGATCCAGGTCGAAAAGAATAGAGCGATAGGATTTCATGAAAACTGACTGATGGGCTTGATCTGAAGTTTATTGAGTGACAATTCGCGATTACTGTACAGGGTTTGAAAAACTTGCTGGTCTTTTTGAAGCACAGGGTCTCGGCTAAGAAATAATAGGATTTGTCTGGTGATGTCGAATACTTCGTCTTTTAATTGATAAAAAACCCATTGATTTATTTTACGTGAGGTAAGGATGCCTGAGTTTTTGAGATACAACAGGTGCCGCGAGGTTTTGGTTTGGGTAAATTCAAGAATATGTTCCAGATCAGTAATACACATCTCACCGTTGGTCAAAATCAGGTTTAATATGCGTAGTCGCGAAGTATCTGAACAAGCCAGAAAAATCTGGGCACCCAAATCAATATTAAAGTGTTTTAATCTCATTGTGGAACCGAATTCTTGACCTTTGGTACTGCTGCGAAGATAGCAAAAACCATTGGTGGAGGAAGGAAGGCTGTATTAGGCTAAAATGGCATGAATCTATATCTTTGGAAATTAAAGATTACAATGTGAGTAAATCTATCGGCCTTATTCTCTGTGTAGGAGTTCTGCTTTTAGTCTCGGCTTCATCCGTCTCGGCCCAAAACAAAAGGAGGATTATTCAGCTTTCCGGTTTTGTGAGCGATAGTGTAAATGTGCTTCCTGGTGTGCACATATATGTGCCTAAGGCGGGCCGGGGAACCAGTACAAGTCCGGCTGGATTTTTTTCCATGCCGGTGTTGGAAGGCGATAGTGTAGTAATCAGTTCGATCGGGTATAACCGTCAGCACTATATTGTACCCAAAGGAGCAAACGATAACCTGACTATCCTCGTGGAAATGGTTTCGGATGTCACGTATTTGAAAGAGGTTCAAATCATGCCGTTCCCAACGGAAGAGGTTTTTAAAGAAGCGGTATTGGCATTGAACATCCCGATGGATAATGGTATTGATTCGCGCAACCTGAATGCCGAACTAATCGCCCTGATGATCAAAACCACGCCCATGGACGGTGCAGCAAACTATAA
>JBEBJH010000079.1:0-18714 GCA_040079965.1 Cyclobacteriaceae bacterium | reverse complement strand
CTGCAATGAATCGAAGGTCATTTATTTCTATGAGTTCGGCAGGGAGTTTGTGGGCTGTTACGCCTCAAAGCCAACTTAGGCATGACTCCGCGTTGAATGCTGTTGGACTTATTGGCGGGACATCCTGGTATTCTACAATTGATTATTACCGTACCCTTAATCAACTGACTAATCAGAAGTTGGGTGAAAAATTTAATCCTCCGCTCTTCCTTGCTAATCTTAATCAGGCAACGATTCACCATCTTCAGGATCAAGGCAGGTGGGAGTCCATTGCTGAGCTTTACATAGCTACTTCACACCAGTTGATTCGAGCGGGCGCTGAAGCAATAGCTTTTTGTGCCAATACACCCCATACAATATATGATCAAATTCAGGCAGAGGTGTCCAAACCCATTCTTCATATAGCTGATGCAACAGCGCGAGCCATAAAAAGAAGTCGACTTTCCACGGTGGGTTTAGTTGGTACCAAATTTACGATGTCCGAACCATTTTTTTTGCAACGCCTCTCGAAGATCGGGGTGAGGACGCTCCTACCGGATGCCAGTGGCAAAGAACTATTGCATCAGTTGGTGGTTAATCAGCTTGCCCATGGTAATTTTAATGCTGAAAATCAAGGGGTGCTTTTGAAGGAAATGGAATCTTTGTCGCAGCAAGGCGCTATGGGAATTGTCTTAGCATGCACAGAATTTCCCATGCTCATTAAGCAATCTGATTTTCCGTATCCGATATTTGACACGACTCGTCTTCATTGCGAATTTATCACAGAGTTTATTTTTTCCGAGTAATGAAAAAATCTTTAAGTCTTCCCAATCGCTCCTACTTCCTGGTAGTTTCGCTCTTGTTTTTATTGTTTTTCATCCTTTGCCGGGGGTATGGGATGCTTGGTGGTCCTTTATTAAAAGTACTGTTGCCTTTGGGTTTTTTGATTATGATAATTGTACCTTTTTTGTTCCTTCCTCGCCAGGATCTGGCCAAGATCGGAATCAAACGCGCCACTACTATATCCCATTATTTTGTCGCTTTTGTAGCAGGCATTCTTGCGGCAGCGGCATGTCATTATTTAGGAACTTTCTTTTTTGGTGTGACTCCTGACAATTGGTATGTGAGCATTCAGAATTTTTACATCAGCAATCCAGCTTATTCAGAAGAAATACCGCGGTTGCAACTATTTGTAATTTTCACAGTTCCAGCGCTTTTATTTAGTCCTATTGGTGAAGAATTATTCTTTAGGGGTTTCTTCCAGGAATGTTTGCGATTGAATTTCCAGGACCGCTTAAGTGTTTTTATAGAATGCGGTTGCTTTGGGTTAATTCATCTTTTTCATCATGGCCTGGTAGGTTCCGGGGGGCTGATCACTTTTTACCCGATTTCTGGAATTTTATGGGTGATCCTTATGTCTCTGACTGCGTATTTGTTCTTATTAATTCGAAGGTACACCGGATCCATTTACCCTGCGATGGTCAGTCACGCGGGCTTTAATCTGAGTATGAATTGGTTTATTTTTTATATCCTATAAATTGAATGCGATGCACTCCTACTATTTAACGAATCTTAGAAAAAAGATTGGCAATGACTATTTACTCTTACCTTCTGTAACGGCGCTTATTCTAAATGCCAACAATGAGTTGTTATTGGTTAAACATCATGACAGGGAAGTGTGGGTGGCTCCGGGTGGGATGGTTGAGCCTGATGAATATCCAATTGACACGGTGGTTCGGGAGGTCCTTGAGGAGACTGGGCTTTGTGTAATCCCAAATGGAATTTTAGGAGTTTATGGAGGGCCCGAATTTCGGGTTACTTATAAAAATGGTGATGAGACAGGTTATGTAATGACTGTATATTTTGCAAAAGTCATCGCAGGAATTCTAAAACATGACGGAGAAGAAACACTTGACGCCAGTTATTTTCCACTTGACAAAATTCAAGGCCTTTCGGTAGGCCGCTGGCTTCCAACCGTTTTATACGATTTGGACCATTATTTAAAAGCAAAAAAAGTCTTTCAGTTAAGAGGTATTGATTCCTATCCATGACTTAATTCAAGATTCGGAGATATTGGGAGGCCCGAACGTTTACAGAGTCTTTTTCCATCACCTGTCTAAAGCAACCAATGGCCATTTCCCGTTCGCCTTTTAATAGGTACGTTACACAGAGGTGATTTTGATCATTAATACGCTCCGGAAAAAGTTGAGACTCTAATTTAAATATGTCAACTGCGGCTTCGTAATTTTTTCGGGACATTAACAATTGGCCCAGGTCATAGACGGTATTGAATGCCTGTACTTTGTTGACTGTTTGCATCCAAAGTTCGGGGTCCATTGTTTCAGATTGTTTCAGGAGAACTAAGGCAAGGCTATCGATTAAATCCGGTCTCTCGCTCCTGAACGTATAGTTGCTTTTGCGTGCATGAATCTCGAGTTCAATCAATACATTGTCCTCCAGTTGTGAGATGCCGTTTTCCATGATCTCATTCCAAAATCCTTCGCCTTTTATTCCAAAGTCCTTTCTATTCAAGGTACATGAACCTGTGATTTCAAGTTGATCATTTCCTGCCCAGTCTCTCCCTGAAAGCCGAAGTTTTTCAAGTCTGATCTGAACGGGCTGTGTAATTCCCTTGATGGATAAATTTCCTGACAGAAACAAGGAATCTTTGTTGGTTGATATACCGGAACTTTCAAATTTAATGTAAGGATATTTATCAGACCCGAACCATGATTCCTCTTTTAGGTCTTCGTCTCTTCTTTTTTCGCCGGTATTGATGCTATTTGTCTGAATCAGAGCCGTGGTTGACAAAAATCCAGACATGGAGTCATACATAACTATGCCTTTGAATTTGTCAAACCTACCGCGCACATCAGCGCTTCCAAAATACTTAATACGAAATCCTAGATAGGAATGCTGATCATCCAAAATAAAATCGTTGCCAAAAAGGGTTTCTAATTTTTTGGGAGGTGCTATTAATTCAGACGCTGGTTGCAGGGTTTGCTGACGGTTCTGCGAACAGGCAAACATTACTCCAACAGCGAATAGTATAAGCCTGGATTTGCTTTTACAATACATGGACAAGTAATTTCCGTTAAGACCAGTGTGAAGGTTTTTTTACAGTTAGTTTTTAGAAAGCACGTTTTTAGAAAATTCACGCCAAGCGCCTTCTTTCGTCATGATATAATCAGAGATTTCCAACTCGTTTTCACCTATTAATTTATAGATGGTTTTGCCAAATTTACCTTCTGGTTTACCCCAGATGGAAGTTAGGGTTGTCTGATCGTTCGTCGCCTGGATTGAGTGGACTTCGCCCCCTGAATCAAACCAGGTACCTCCGTATGAATTTACACCATTTTGTTTATAGTACGCTGTTCCTTCGAAAACTATTTTGCTATCTGGATCAGGGGTCATGATCTTATATTCTATGCGTGAAAAGTGCTTTAACACGGTTGTCCATATCATTTCCACTTTGGCTGGTTTACCAAATGCTGTTCCTGAAGCCGACCAAGCCCCCATCAATTTTTGTGTGAAATCCGGATTTTGCCCCAGGCAGTTGAATGAGATTAGACCGATCCACAATACCATCGCGAATTGTTTCATAGTATTTTTTTTAGGGGTAGCGTATAGTTTGAACTATTTATTCTATTTTTTTGAAGTGCTATATTTCCTATAGTCGGCGTCAAAATTTGTCACCCACGTTCCTTCGAGAAAGTCTGCGGCCGTTTGTCTGACTGAGCCATCCGGTTGAGGTGAGAATGTAACCCGGGTTTTTATTTTTTTTCCTTTGGGAGTAGTTCGTTCGCCTTCGTATTCCATTTTCCCATCCCTTATCTCTCCCTCATACCAAATAGTGCCCCCATTTTGTGATACCCAATATTGTTTCCATTTATTAATGGAGGGGTCATAGTAGTTAATACTTTTCCCAGAGCTTTGACTGTCAGTCCAGTTTTCAAAGATGAGGCACCCACCAACCAGCTTTTCAATTTTGCTGGTTCCTACCTGAAAACCTTGATTGTGATCGAATACCTGCCACTCGCCGATCCAGAAGTCGAAGGCCCGCCAATTAGCGTCATACATGCAGGGGTTATTTCTCCGGTCGAGTTTAATTAACAATTCTTTAAACTTGTCTGTGGATCTTACTTTTTCAAGGGTAGGTTCGGAATTGATTTTAGTAAGGTCTGAATAGCCGGAGTCGATGGCTTTTTCAAGCCACTGGATTGACAGTTCTGTTTTACCCAAATCTCCATAGACTTTTGCTTTTTGATAATCAGTAATTAGAGGAGGGATATTATTTTCATTTGCCTTGAGATAGGCCTTGTCGGCTTCTTCGGGGTTGTTCAAATACAAATGTACAGTTCCCAGTTGCATCCAGGCTAATGCGTTGGTAGGCTGAGTGGTTGTTATCTCCTGAAGCAGGGTGCATGCGGTTTTCCAATCCTTGTTTTTAAAAGCCTCCTGTATTTTTGGATCGACTTGAGAGAAGCCTATTAATGAGCAGAAAATGAAGATTGTGTTCAAGAAAATTTTTTTCATTCTTATCAACTGTTAGGTATACAATATTATTGGTGAACAACATATCCCCTACGGAACATCCTGCAAAGGATTTTTTATAAAGCTACCACCAATGAAGCCAAGCCAAATCAACCAAAATGGTTGATTTCATGAATGATTACACGAATGACAATTCTTTCCTGAGTATCATTACGGATAGGCAAAGCAGTATCACTTCGGACACAATCCAAATAAGTATTTACCCAGCTCAAGTTTATTCGTATCTATTTTGAAAAATTACATCCAGCACTTTTATTATAATGACTTTAATCAACAGGTGCGGTCTTGTGAGAACATTGACAAGCAGATTTTTTGCGGTTTTACTCCGTGGGGTCAGTTTCAATTGCATATCCTTCATAAGGAGTATGACGTATTTAACACATCAATAGCTGCATGGATAATTAAGTCGGTCTAAAAATACCGTACTTTGGTTTAGTGAGCTTTTACTAGCAATCATCAACTATGGCTGGTTTGAATCCTTTTATTTGTTATTGTGAAGATCGAGATTTGGCTGTAGCGAATTTCCTTCACTGCCGGTGAGAATAATGTCTAACCCGATGAAACAAAATGACCCTCCGCCTGAGGGTCATTTGTTTGTTCTCGTAGCAACTTTACTTAGAAGTATTCATTTTAAATTAACCTAAACTTAAATATGAAGAAGTCTCTACTCAGGCGAACAACCTTACAAATCTGGATGCAATTCATTGAGTTAACAATACCGCTTTTGGGTGGATTTTTTTTATTCGCTTATCTACTTAGAAAAATGATATCTGCGATTTAACCAGGAAATTGTTCTTGGTTACACGGCTCCTGTTGGAAGTCTTTTTGTTGGAGGGCTGACATCGACATCGAGCTGCTACAAAACTCAGATTAATAATTTACGGCTGGTCAATGATTATGGTACTCTCCTTTGATGTAGCCCCGTTGTATTGCAAACCGGACTAATCCCACATTACTTCTGGCGCCTGTCTTTTCTAAAATATTGGCGCGATGATTAAAAAAAGTCTTTTCACTTATTTGCAACCGCTGACTAATGTCTCCTGGTGTTAAATCCTGGCATATCAAAATCAAGATTTCGACTTCGCGTGTACTTAGTTTTGTATGGTGCTCGTTGCTGGTCTCTTTATGATTTTTCTTAAGCGAGTTCTCGACAATTGAATTTTTGTAGAAGTCATTATCCACAATGGCATATAGGGCTTTCTCCAATTCTTCAGGTTCAGTAGATTTTGTTAAAAACCCGTTGACACCCATATCCAACAGCCGATTCACAAAAACTTCTTCGGTGTGAAGCGTTAATATCAAAATCTTTACGGAAGGATACCGTTGTGAAATAATTCTGGCTGCTTCAATGCCCCCCATGACGGGCATCTCTACATCCATGATCACGGCATCGGCTGGTTCTGCGGCTAACAGGTCGATGAGTTCTTTTCCGTTGGCGGCTTCTTTTGCGTCGCACACTCTCTTGAAGGTAGATAACAATCGAACCATGCCTTGCCGTACGATAGGATGATCATCGGCGATGTATACTTTTATACTTTTCATAGTGTTAAAGGTACAACGATCAGGATTTCGGTGCCTTTTTCAATAGGAGGATTTCCTATACTAATTGTTGCATTAAGCTGTTTTACCCGTTGTTGGATATTCCACCATCCAACCCCTGTGCGCTCCTTATTCAAATTCAAGCCAATTCCATCATCTTTAACGCTAATTTCAACTATCTGCGAATCCCACTGGAATGTTACATGCAGGGTAGATGCAAGCGCATGTTTTATACAATTGCTAATTAATTCCTGAATAATGCGATACACGGACAAGGCCCGTTCGTCATCCCAGATGACTTTTTCATTTTCGTTGAAAGAAACTGTCAGCGAGGGACCTGTCAGGCCTGCGCAGAGTTGAGCCACAGAAATTGAAAGGCCCGCCTGATGGAAAGCCTGTGGTGTCAACTCCCAGGCGATTCGTTTAACCAGTTGAAGAGACTGGTCTAACGCATTCATTAATTCCATGAATGATTTTTGTTGTTCTGCTTCATATTGGTGGGATCGTTCAAGGTAGGAGGCATTGAGTTTAGCACCCCACAGCAAAGACCCCATGGAGTCATGTAAGTCGGCGGCTATTCGTTTACGTTCCTTTTCCTGACTGTCGAGTTGCGCTTCGATCATTTTGACCGAATAAATTTCATCCAATTCCTTTTGCTTTTGATGCTCTTTGAGCATGCGCTTTTGGTAAATGATAACAAACGAAAATATTCCACCTACCAACAGGAGCATTCCTGTAGAAGCAACGACCAAAATGTAAATTATTTCCGTTTGCGATAGTTCTGCCATATGGCGATTGTAAAAAGTATGTTCTTGGAAAAATTCAAAATGTTATGAAGAATCCACATGACAGGATGTGAGCCATTATTTCCGATGGTTAAATAATTGTTGACTATAAATAAAAGCAAGTTGCCTGAATAGTAGGTAAGCACCCCTACCGCAATCCAAAATAAGGGGATCCGCATTATATGCACCTCTGGTAAATCCCTCAGTAAGGTGTAAAAATATCGGACTGAAAAGAACATCAGGATAAGGCAGGCAATTGAGTTGGAGTAACTGTTGAACACCCCTGGACTCTGGATGAAAAAATAATTAACGACAAAAATAAGCAGAAACCCAATGGGGATAATTCTAACAGACGCGGATTGATTTTTCTCTTCTGTCAGTAATTGATAGCAGATCATAAATTGAATCAGCAAAAAGAAATTAACGATTATGTACGTATTAAGTGAAAGTTTGAATAAGATTAAACCGATCAGGTCACTTAATAAAGAAGCAATCAGCAGGTAAAACAGATACCTGATTTTTTGATCTCTGTACTGCCAGGTATACGTAATCCAGATAAGTGGAATAAATACGGAAGCCGCCGAGGCATACGCTATCAGCAGAGGTACTTGCATAGTGTGGACGTTATAAACATCCACCGAATATACAAACTAAAGTTCGCTACCTGGAGGGCAAAAGGAAGGGCATGGAAAACTTGCATCCGCTACTATATTTCCATCTTCTCCATCTAAGGTCAATGATTGAGGGAGTAGATTTTCGCCCGCTGAATTTACGCCCACCAGGACTATTTGTCTTTTCCCATCATCGTCCAACGCATAATACATACGGATTCCCACACACTCTTTTTCTGCCAGGATTTGTTTAAGGATTTCGTGTCCAAAAAAATGAGCTTTGGTAGCTGATGGATTAATTTCCCTGTACTTGGATGTCCATCGCTGTGCGGTTTCAAGGGGAATTGCATCACCCTCCTGGCCGCTGAAGGAATAGTTGGTAATGAGGGATTGGGCATCTGCGTTCTCATCCACAGAAATGGCATTCAATTCCGAACTAGTGGGGGATTCGAGGTTCATACCTTCTTCGCAAGAAAGTAAGATTGCAACCGAACATAAGATGACAGCCGAAAGGTGTTTGGAGTTTTTCATATGATGGGGGTTTGTTATTTAAATCTCGGATACAGTGGGATTGAAGATCCCCGCCTTATAGGAGTAACTCCTATAAGAAGTAGTTAGTCATATACATTCACGGATGCCCAAAGGTTTAAAAAGGAAATGGAGAGGAATTACCTCTCCATTTGAATTGATTCCCCAAAAGCCCATCAAGCCCCTATAGAATCTCTGATGATTTAGGATAAATCATTGACGCGTTACTGAGATGCTGGTAGTAACTCCCATATTAATTACTTTACCTATTAATCCAACTCTGAGATGCGGGCAATGAATTTTTCTTTCAGCAAGTCAAGGAAATTGGCCTGGCCGCTTTTCCGAAGGCGGATGTCCTGATAGACCCGGTAGTAGTTGCCAAGGCTGACGTGGAAGAGATTTTCGAGCGTTGTTGCAATTTGTTTGAGGTCCGCTTTTCCGTCATTAAATACTTCCGTGGCTTTGAGTGAATAGACAAGTTCTATGAGGGCAGCTTTGGAACTGGTCCAGGTGAGGGAGGATTGGTGGTCATTCATCCCGGATGCATAGAGCTGATTCACTAAAAATTTTTTCACTTCTTCATTAGCCAGCAAGGTAGCGTATAGTGAATCATACCCTGTTGAAAAGGTTTTGTCGAGGTCGGGGTTTTGGAATACAGACTGGCGCGTAAAATACTGAGTATCGAAACACGTCTCAGCTGAAACACAATACATATAGAATGCATTATGCTGATATTGGAATGCTTGCAGGTTGAGCAACCGGGTTTCAAGAAACCTTTTCCTTGCTTCTTCCAGGATGGGCTCGTGGAGTTTGATTTCCAACCTCGTTTGAAAGTATAGAAACCGGCTGGTTATGAAGGGCTTACTATGGCGGAAGAATCGAATTTCTTCATCGGTGTTTTTGAACGAGTAGGTGTGGACAAACGAACGCAGGTCGCACAAGATGGTGTAAACCACTTGCCGGGATTGCTGGATGCGGCTTACCTCATCAAGGGTTTCTTCCATCAGGAGATCCAGTTGAGACTTCATTCGATTCAATAACCCGTCTGCAAATACGTCGAGTTGAACAGGAGGTGATGGTAATGTGCTCATAGTTTATCTTCAATTATTTCTTTGATATCAGCTTTGATACGGAAGTAGTTTTTCTGAATCTCCTCAGAATTTATTTTACGGATTTCAGGGATAGGTTGATAGGCTGCCTCTTCTTTTTGAATGGCCTGGTGGTCATTGAGTATGGAGGCATGAAAGGTTTTTAGCCGGATGGGTTGGGCAGGATCATCGGCCACGGTGCCTACAAATTCCCCTGAGGAGAGGGATGCGATCTTTGAAGGTGGGATAGCCGCGTCAAGTTGTGTTGAATGGGTGAGCGAAGTGTCATTTGCGTTTACGGAAATGCTTTCCCTTTCCTGCACAATTTTTCCAAACCGTTCGGAGAGAAGTTTGGCGGTCTCCCCTACTACCTGACCGCTGATGACATTGCCGACGATGTTCATGATTACTTCTGCCTGATCACGGCCATAGTCTTTTTTTAATTGGCTGTAGTCCTGGACAGCGAGTGTTGTGGCCACCTTGTTGGAGCGGGCGGTAGCGATGAGGCTATCGATGCCGTTGAAGTAAATGGTGGGGAATTCATCAAAGATAAGGCTGCTCTTGTGTTGATTTTTTTTATTGACCAGTTTGATGACGCGGGAAATATAGAGCGACAATACGGCTCCATAGATTTGTTGTTTCTGCGGGTTGTTGCCCATACAGACAATTTTAGGATTGAGGGGGTTGTTGATGTCGAGCGTAAAGTCATTGCCGGAGAGCACATAATAGAGTTGAGGAGATGACAATCGGGCCATTCCGATTTTTGCCGAGGCAATTTGTCCTTCGAGTTGTTCCATGGCTTCATGGCGGAACGCGGACTCAAAGGGATTGATGAGGACTTCTATTTCGGGTTCGGTTCGCAGGAGCTTGAATAGTGTGGGGTATTCGAGTTGCATGAGTTCGATGACATGCGGGAGGGTACAATACTTACCTTGTTCATACTTGCGCAGGAACCAGATGATGGCGGTTACAAAGTTGATAGGAGACTCTACAAAGAAGTCACCTTGTTTTTTTATCCAGTCGCGATTGAGGCCGAGCATGATGGTGCGGGAAGATTCGGTGGCATCTGTGATATCTTCCATGGATGCGGGGTCGAGCGGGTTGCAGCGGTGAGAACGAGAGAGGTCTTCGAAGTTGATTACATAGAATGTGGGTCTGACGGGGAAGTGGTGAATGTTGTGAAGCAAGGTATTGTAGGTAATCCGGGAAAGGTCATCGAATTTAAAATCATAGATGAACATTGTAAAACCTTTTTGGAGGTGTTGGGTGATGATGTGCCGGATGACGAAGTAGGATTTCCCTGCGCCCGGGGTGCCGATTACTAACAGCGAGCGGAAGGGATTGATGATATTGATCCAACTGGATCTTGGTTTTCCTTTGAGCAGGTATTGAGCTGGAAGGTTGATAGAATATTCATTCTCAAGAATGCGTTCTTCCTGCGGGAAAGATTCATTGAGAGAGTTGAAGATGTCCTTGCGCAACCTGTCTTTCATGAATCGTGACAGCAGCGTGCCTCCCGAGAGCATGAGCAGGTATCCGAGGGAAGTGGTGAAAATATAAATGAGTCCGCGCGGGGAGGTTTCTACGGTCAGCCAAAAAACCAGGTGGCTAAAAAAGAAAATCAGGATGCCGCTGATCATCAGAAAAAAAATCATGCGAATTGTTATTTGAGAATTCTTTTTGCCTTTTGCCCCGATCAGAGAGATTGCAAGGAGTCCGGCTGCCATCCATTTTGTCAGGTGCGGGTTGGAGAACCCTGTGTGCGTGAGTAATGCAATGCGATCTGACAGGTCAGAGGTAAGGCCCCATTGGCGAAACGCGGAGTAACAAAAAAAATAAACGTGGAGGCCCAGGAGGACGATGCTCGACAGGCGGAGGAAGTCGATGATGGAACGCAGGCCTTGTTCGTTTTCTCCGGAGGACATAGTTGGTAGTGGAAAGTTTAAAGTGAAAAGTGGAAAGCTGAAAGCGGTAAAGCGTAAAGCTTAAAGTGGTAAAGCGGAAAGCATACATGTAAAGGTGAAGGGTGGAAGGATAGTGCACCAGTCACGGGGGTCACAGGACCCCTTGCAAGGCATTGTAAATCAAGGTGCTCCTTCAAATTAATTTCCAGTAAACCGCAGGGTAGACTCCTCTTTTAGTGTAATCCTAGTACTGGCCCCACTAACTTCATGATTAAGAAGCTTGCAATTGAAATTCTTGTTTTCCTTTTTGTGGTGTTGTTCGTGTATGCAGCGCTCAATAAGGTATTGGAGTTTCAAAAGTTTACAGTACAGATCGGGCAGTCCCCGTTGCTTACTGGCTTTGGCGGTTTTGTTCCGGGGCTAGTCATTGGAGTAGAGTTTATAGTAGTAGTGTTGTTGCTGGTACCCCGACTGCGGCTGGTGGGATTCTTTGCTGCGTTTAGCCTGATGACCATGTTTACTGCCTATATCGGGGCGATTCTTACCTACAGTCCTTATGTTCCTTGTTCGTGTGGCGGGGTGCTGGAGAAGTTCAGTTGGACGGAGCATTTGATTTTCAATTCGGGGTTTGTAGTTCTTGGGTTGGCTGGCATTGTGCTTCAGGCCGGGCAGGATTGGGAACAGGAATTCAATGAATCCATTACACGCCTTGAAAAATGAGGCGGCTGATGGTGTGGGTCGTTGGAAGTTTTGCATTCAGCGTAGGGACTGTGGTGGTGCTCATTGCGATGAGCGGATTATTAAAGGATCAGCGCAATAGTTTTTTGCGGGAATTTCCGCCTCATCCAGTCATGGAGCGGGATACACTGAATCTCATTTACAATTCCTATTACCTGGCCGGTGGCAATGGGCATACCGTATATCTGGCAAATTATACAACACCGCTTCAGGTGTTGATAGCAGATCTGAGGAGGCTTGATACAATGCGGGTGCACCTGAAGGTAAAAGGGATAATGGATCAGAAGTTCTGGTCGGTACGGGTGAAAGTTGATTCACCAAATTTTTATGTCTATGATGGGGCGGTGCCAAGAATATACCGGGGTGAGACCGGTCATTGGAGTGCAGAGCGATACTTGTATGACAGTACTTATTTTCTGGATTTTGTGCCGCTGGATAGTGAGCGGTTTGCGATCCGGGCATTAGGATATCCCGTGAAAGAAAATGTGTTGGGCAGGATTTTGCCGGATGTGCCACACCTGCGGATGGAGAAAGGATTGCTGGAGAAGCAAGTTGATGGCATGTTTTGCACAGACGGGATGATGCATTATGCGGACGATACAGAGCGGCTAGTCTATCTCTATCATTACCGGAATGAATTTCTGGTGATGGATACAAGTTTGCGGGTACAGTACCGTGGGCACACCCTGGATACCATAAGTCGCGTAAAGTTTACGGCAGCGGTACTTCGGTCTGGTGCAGAAGAAGTTTTTACGTTATCCTCGCCGCCTTATCTAGTGAACCGGTTGAGTGAAGTATCCAACGGGTTGTTGTACGTGAATTCGAATTTACTGGCAGCGAATGAAAACCAAGGGGCCTTTGATGCGGGGTCTGTGATTGATGTATATGACTTGCAGGATGGGCGCTATGTCTTAAGTTTTTATCTCTATCATTTTGATCGCAGCGTGCGGCTTTCCGAGTTCCGTGTGTTTGGTGACTACCTGGTGGCGCGGTATGAGGACCGGTTGGTGATTTATGAATTAACCTCCACCCTATTCAAGACTCGTGATGGGCACGGGTAGGGACGGCAAAAAATATTTGCGCGAATCAGGAATGACCGTGAACCGAACACCTGTATAAAAAAGTAGGTCGCAATTGAGTAACTAAATTTTATCGTTATGAAAAAGATCAGAATTGTAATGAGTGTACTGGCACTCGTTATTGCCGGTGTGGGGGCAACTGCGTCGCAGTTGTTGATGCAGAACCCGGTGTATGAGTGGATTGAATCTGAGGAAACGTGTCAATCTGTTCCGGTGAATTGTGAATTAACCGGAACCCAAGCTTGTCAGTTCGTAGCCAACGGACCTGTGTATCGTGAAAACGATGACATAGAAAACCAATGTGGGCGGACTTTAAGAAGGACACCTTAGTATTTTTTAAAAGGATAATTGACAGCCATGAAGGTTGTCAATTATCCTAGTTTATTTTGGCACTAACCGGATCTGAAATTACGATGACACGGAGGTCTTTGTGGCCCCGGACCAGATCGAGGCCTTGTTTCTTTAATTCCTTGCGGATGTCGTGGAGGTTGGTCATGTCGGCATCGATGGAAAAGTCGATGTTGGAGGATATGCCGGTGTCATCGATAAATAACTCGCGAAGACTTTCTTTCAGGTATTGTTTGATTCCACCAATGAGGTAGAAACCCGGAACATTTTTAAAGGTATAGCCGGCTGCGTGAGTTCCTGGTGATATGAACATAGGGTCTCCTTTGGTGATCAGTTTTTCGGCAGCGCCGGGATTGGCAATTAATTTCCAGACCGGCATAGAGCGGGTTTCGATGCGGGCGTCATACCCGAAGGCCCGCTTGAGGTCTTGCTGCATGAGGGACAAGATTCTGGCTTTGGAGACTTCGGTAGGTGGAATTTTAAGGATGTAATTGTAGGTTCCTTTTCCTACTTGATAGTTATAATCAAAGATAAAGCGGGAGGTATCGGCCAGTTCGAGAACCGGAAACGGGTATGTAGTATTGTATAAGGGACTATCCGGATGCCAATCCCATTGGCCAAAGAAGGCATAGTTGTATAGGGCGTACAAAGGAACCATTGCAAAGCTATAACCCTTGACCAGGGATCGTTCCGGAAATTTGACCCATCGGTCAATTTCGAAACCTGAATTTTGCTTTTCTCCATTCCAGGCGGTCAGCATTGAAAAGAGTAAAAGTTTGTCGGGGGGAATTTCTTCGTTCGCAGGGTTGATAGCGGGTTCGAATTTTTTCTGGAATTGATCCTTTATGTAGAACGACACATCCTTACCCGACAGGAGTTGTTTTATTTTGTTGTTGTCCATATCCCTGCCGCTGGTGATCGCATAGACGATTCCTTCCGGGTTCACAACAATAATGTGGGGAAGGGACTGGATCGCCCACCTGGTCGCCAATAGTGAATCAAACGCAAAAGTCATCTGTAGATTTTGTTTTGAGCTCATCTTTTGATAGAACTCTTCGGTACCAGCATAAAGTTTTTTTCCGTTGAGTCCGACCATTACCCAGTTTAGCTGATCCGCAAATTGCTGGTGGAAAGCATTGACTTTAGGAAAGCTGTGGATACAGGTAGTACATCGGATGGACCAGAAGTCGAGGAACAACCACTTGCCTTTGAAGTCCTGGCTGGAGGCATTCTGTTTTTTGAAATGTCTGATGTTATTCAATGTAAAATCGGGAATGGGCTTTCCAACTTCAGGCATTGGATCTGTCTGATTTGATTGTGCCTGGACGAGTTGTGAAAGGAAAATAAAAATTACGAAAACAATTTTCATGTTAGGGGGATTAGAAATTCCAGAACGTGTTAGTAGCCTTGATTTTGTGCGTTTTGTAACCCGATGTTGTTGTTGATTTCGGATTCAGGAATTGGATAGCGTTGGGCGGTGGACTTCCACTGAGGTTTCAGTGGAGTCAATACAGCCTCGGCCCTACCTGTGCGCTTGAGATCAAACCAGCGGTGACCCCATTCATTGAAGAATTCTACGCGGCGTTCCTTTTCGATGGCCAGCAACAGGTCTGCTTTTGTGGATGCTGTTGTGTTAGCGAGTCCAGCACGGTTGCGAATTTTATTAAGGTCAGCTTGTGCGCCAGGGAGATCACCTAATTGGGTGTGGGCTTCAGCACGGATCAGGAATTGTTCAGCGAGTCTGAAGACGGTTGAGTATTCTGTAGGGGGATTGCTGGTGATGGAAATATATTTTTGGGTACTGTATAAGCCTGTAGGCCTAAGGCTGGTCCACACCGTTTTGCGATTATCTCCGGTCTCAAATGCGGCGACCAGTTCCGGGCGCAAGGCACCATTGGAAGGAGTGTTCAAAAACCGGAATGTATCGCGCTCATTCGCGCGTTTATTGCTCCACCACTGGAGGATAGCCTCCTTGCTGTTGACAAGAAATACGCCATTGAGATTTGGAAGCAATTCAAACAAGGAAGTGTTAATAACTTCTGTTGAGGCGGTGATTGCCTGTTGCCAGTCGTTGGTGTAGAGATAGGCGCGGGCCAGGAGTGCGTTGGTGACAGACTTGTTGGCGCGGATGCGTTCGTTGCCGGCGTGGGCGTAGTCATCGGGGAGCGCTGATTTTGCCTCGGTGAGGTCGCTGAGAATTTGTTGATACATCACCGTTGTGTTGGTGCGCGTGATGGATGCGTTGACCTGATAGTTGGTAGAGATTGCGTGTGGAACATCCCCCCAGAGATTGACGAGGTAAAAATTACAAAAGGCACGAATGAATTTTGCTTCGGCTGTCAACAGTTTTTTCTTGTCCTCAGACATCCCGGTAGAGGAAGAGATGCCTTCCAGTACTGCATTGGCTTTATAAATACAGGAATAGAGATCTGCCCAGAGTCGAAACACAAATGAGTTGGCAGGCAACAGGGTATTTTGATTGAATTGAGAGAATTCTTCGGGTCCTGTTCCGGGTCCTACGTAATAGCTGATTTGTTCATCAGAGCTCAGTGAGGCGAGGTAGCTTACGCTAAGATTTGTACCGCTGGCGAAACCCAGGTTACGAAGTTGAAAGTAGAGATCCAGGAGTGCGGCCTCGGCGGTGTCGTCCTGGTCAAATACGGTGGTTTTCACGAGCGCGGTTCTAGGCGGATCGATGGTGACAAAATCTTCACAGGCGGTGAAGGTGGTTACGAGAAGTAGTAAGGTATATCGTTTGGTAAGGCCGTGGATAAATTTCTTCATGATCGTTGCTTTATAAGGTGATTTGAATACCGATAGTGAGTACACGCAGTGGCGGCAGGTTATTCAACTGGGTTTCGGGATCGAGTCCTTTATACCGGGTGAACGTAGCGAGGTTCTGCCCTTGCAGGTAGGTACGGATGGATTGCATCCTGATTTTTTGAAGCCATTTAGCAGGGAGCGAGTACGAGAGCGAAATATTTTTGAGCCGGATGAAGGAAGCATCGGCTTCATAATATTGGCTATTAATATAGAGCGCATTGGCTGCGGCACCTTGAGTACTGACGCTATAGCGTTGGATCGTTGCATCATCCCCGGGTGTCCAGTGTTCGGTTGTTATGAAGGTCGGGAAATTTGTCATTGTCCCGGGAGGGGCGTTAAAGGTTTGGAGGTAGCTGTAGCCGGTTTGTTTTACAAACTGAAACAGGAAGTCGAGCGTTATTCCCTTGTATTGAAGATTGTTTTGCAAGCCGCCGTAGTAGTCCTGGCCGAGGAAGCGGATAATCTTTTTATCGCTTATTGTGTAGAAGCCATCCTGGTTGACATCTTCAAAACTGTATAAGCCGGAGATTGGATCGATGCCGGTATTGTTATACAGTTTGCGGATGTTGAGTGGTTGTCCGACAACATAGGTATTGGCGTAGGCCGGAAAGTTTTGAAGGTTAGGAAAATCTATCAACTCATTGCGGGGCCGGGTGAAGTTGATGGCGGTAGACCAACTGAAGTCAGCCTGTTCGATATTGAGTGTGGTGAGTTCAATTTCGAGGCCTTTGTTTTGTACGGTCGCCGGAAAATTTCCCTGGATGGAAGTAAAGCCAGTGGTGGCGGGAAGCGGGTAGCCGACGAGTTGATTAGAAGATCTGTTTTGATAGAAGCTTACCGAGGATAAAATTCTATTTTCCCAAAATCCCAGTTCGAGGCCGGCTTCGATTTTCTCATTTGTTTCCCACGCAAAATCAGGATTGCTGAGCCGATCGGGTTGGAGTCCGATGGTACCCTGATAGGGGCCTGCGGATGATGAGTAGGTATCAAGGAATTGATAATTTCCCAGTTGATCATTGCCGGTGATTCCAGCACTGGCCCGGAGTTTTCCATAGGAAAGAAATGACAACGTATTAGTAAACGCAGGGAGTTGGGTAAAGATCCAGGCGGCGCCAATGGCTCCGAAGTTTGCAAATTGGTTACCGGGGCCAAAGCGGCTTGATCCATCTCTTCGTCCGGTGAGGTTAATGATGTAGGTGCCTTTCCAGGAATAGTTGAGGCGACCAAACACAGCCTGGTATCGATACTGGTTATAGAAGTTTGTGCCGGAGGTACGATTGGGGGCTGCAGAAAGATTTTTCATGAGGGCTTCACTTGAATATCCATACCCGGTTTGTGAGGATCCTTCAGTAGTCTGGTCGAGGAAGGTGGTCCCTATGAGCACATCAAATTGGCCTTTGCCCAGGGTGGGTCTCCAATTGAGTTGAGGTTCGATGATCCAGTTAGAGAAGGAACTTGCGGAAAAGGATGAAGAGTTCTGGCGGACTGGAGGAGCAGGTGCCTGAGCGCTGATCGGATTGGTGGTGATTGCATTCATTACTATGTTGGTATAGCCGAGGCTGATCCGGGTGATGAGGTTTGGCAGAATGGAGTAGTTGATCGTTGTGGTGCCAATGAGATTGTTGGTAGAAGATTCATAGATCCGTTGGGTATAGGCCATTGGGTTTTCAAAAGAGCTTGTCCAGTGAGTCCAACTTAGTTCGCCCTGATCGTCATAGAGTGGTGGGGCGATGGGTGGCAGGGATAAAGCGCGTGGGGTCAGATCCTGGCTGAGCAGGTTGGTGTTGGAAATGGTGTAGTTGAGGGAGAAAGAAGTTTTCAGTTTTTGATTAAAGGCGCTGTTGTTGATACTGGCCAAAACAGAGAATCGCTGATCGGCATTTTCCCCGGGGAAGACGGTGGTCTCGCGGTGGTATCCGGTGCCGATGGAAAATAGCGTACTGGCATCACCGCCTGATAAAGAAAGTTGGGCATCCGTTGTGTGGGCAGTACCGCCGATGAGAGTCTGCTGCCAGTCGGTATATCGGGTGGTATCCCAGGTGAGCAGGTCAACTGCGTTGGCCAGTGTGGGCGTGACGTTGTCGTTTGCAAATGCCTCGTGTCGCATTTGAAGATATTGTTGTGAGGTGAGCAGGTTGAGGGAGCGGGTAACTTTGCCTACACCTGAATACACATTGAAATCAATTTTTGTTTTACCGGCTTTTCCTTTTTTGGTAGAGATGAGGATTACGCCATTGGAACCGCGGGAACCATAGATGGCGGTTGCGTCTGCATCTTTGAGAACTTCGATGCTTTCGATGTCGGCCGGATTAATGGTGTTGAGTGGGCTTGAGCCGAGGCCATAAATCTGGTTGGAGGTCTCGGGCAGAGACATCGTTGTAGACGTGTAGGGCACTCCGTCAATAATATAGAGAGGTTCATTCCCATTGGCGATACTATTGGTACCCCGGATTCGCACCTGAAAGTTGCTGCCGGGGATGCCGGTTTGCTGGACAATGTCTACGCCCGCGAGTCTTCCCTGCATGGCCGCGAGGGGATTTTGTACGGGCTGTTTTTGAATGTCTTTCGCATCGAGTCTAACGATATTGCCAGTTCTTTCCACGTCTTTGACTTGCCAGTAGCCCGCGTTGATAATTACTTCTTTTAAGGAGGAGGCTTCTTCAGTAAGGGTCATGTCGATAACACTTCTGTTATTGACATTTACTTCGGAAGATTTATATCCGATAAAAGAAAAAACA
>JBEBJH010000333.1:0-3769 GCA_040079965.1 Cyclobacteriaceae bacterium | reverse complement strand
ATGTGTATAAGAGACAGATGCTAACAGACCTGGCCAATTTCCCGGCACAGGAAAACAAACTGCGCATAAGGCGCACCCTCAAAGCTCCGATACCGGAGGAATTTAAGGTAAAAACAAAAGATGGATTTAATATCAAATTAACCAGGTATGCAGCCGGTACAAAAGGTCCGTTATTGCTTGCCCCAGGCTTCACCGTAAATGCCTCCTCTTTTGCTGCTGATACGGTGGATGAAAACCTGGTTGAGCATTTAAGCAATATTGACCCGTCCGGTTATGGTAAAGCTGAGAACTACGATATCTGGTTATTTGATTACCGGGCAAGCCCTGATTCAGGCAACGGAGGAAGGCCATTTAATATTGATGACATCGCCATGCATGATTGGCCTGCCGCGGTAAAATTTGTGCTCGAAAAAACAGGTGCGAAGAATGTTCAGGCAATTGTGCATTGTGTTGGGTCGATGAGTTTATTAATGGCTAAAATCAAAGGGTTGGAAGGAGTGCGTTCAGCCATCTGCTCTCAACTTACCTTACACCCGGTAACCAATTGGTTGAATTATCTAAAGGCCGATGTTCATATGGTGAAAATACTGGAAGACACTCATCAAATTTCTACCATAGATATTCGCTCCAGCGACAGCACTAAGGATAAGGGGATTGATGCATTGCTGTGGAATCTGCCAGTGCCTGAGGGTGAAGAATGTACTAATCCTTGCTGTAAACGAATATTTGCAGTGTACGGACCTTCCTATACACATAAACAACTGAACAACGACACCCATATCGCCTTGAGGGAATGGTTTGGAGTTATTTCCACCAAATCATTCGATCAGCTCACCACTATTTTAAGGGTTGGTTACACAGTTGATCAATATGGTAACAATACCTATTTACCAGAAGGAAAGAAGATTGATATACCCATTCATTTTGTAGCCGGAGATCAAAATCAAGAGTTTCTTCCGGAAACTTCGTTGCGAACTTGCGAGTGGCTAAAGGCCCATGGCAATCCAGATATGTATAGTCGACAGGTATTCAAAGACTATGCACACATGGATTTTTTCATCGGAAGAAATGCTTCTAAAGATATTTTTCCTGAACTCCTAAAAGCGCTCCGGATGCTGGATAAAAAAACAGAAAAAACCAGACATAGTCTTTAACATATTATATTGTGCAATCAGAATTGAACAAATGCACTTAATTGACAGATACTATTTTCCGTTATGCGAAAAGAACTGGCAGCACAAGCGGGAGCGCGAAAGAAATTCATAGCTACGTTTAGTCGCATCGGAAAGAAGACGAACTTCAAAGGCTATAGCGAAGACACCATTCTGCTCAAGGATGTGCGCGAGGCAGATACGAACGAACCCGTGGCCGATCATCTCTGGTTTAATTATACCCAGGGCTTTGAGAAACTTTTACTTACAGAAGGTGTGATCCTGGAGTTTGAAGCTCGTGTAAAGGCATATTCAAAAGGATATGTTAACAAAGCCTTACGCCTTAACCAACGAACTGATTACAAACTTAGCCATCCAACCAAAATTAAGAAGGTGTAAAGTGTTATCACACCTCACGATATCCAGGTAAACAGTATCTTGCGGTATCAAAATAAATTTTAAACCGTCTAAATAAATGAAGCAAAGGCTTTTGGATGAATTAATTAACAATACGTATGTGATCTTAAAACCTTCGCTTATAGCGGGAATTGGTGTGTTTGCCATTAAGGATATTGCCGGTGGATGCAGGGAAATGTTTAGTGCTCCCCATAAGGACGATCAATGGATAAAGGTGGGTAAAAAAGAAGTTGAATTACTTCCCCTTCACACTAAACACTTAATAGAGAATTATTGCTTGTATGACGAAGACCATTATTTTGTTCCTGATCATGGGTTTAAGAAAGTGGACGTATCTCTTTTCTTGAATCATTCTAACGACCCCAATATTATCTCTATTCAGGAAGGCGACTATTTTGAGGCTATTCGCGATATCAAAGCGGGCGAAGAGTTATTTATCAACTACGGGGAAATAGTTGCTGATGAATAATATTGATGAACAAACATTTTAACTTTCACAAATATTAAAAAGTAAAGGACCACACCTGGTGCGGTCCCGCAATTAGAATTAACATTCAATGAACTTACTGTGGTTTATTGATTGTATTTCCTGATGCCAGAGTTACTGCGCCATTCCTGGCAAGCACTCTGCCCTCTACTGTTGAACCTGATCCCATTGTAATGGAAGTAAGTGCAAGTATATTTCCTTTAAAGGATGTGCCGCTTCCAATGGTAGTTGAACTACCCACCTGCCAAAATACACGGTTAGCTTTTGCACCTCCTATGAGTATTATATTCCCACCTCCGCCCCCTACGGTAGTTAAGGCTGATCCTACCTGGAAAATCCAAACAGAAGTAGAATCACAGGGTGATTGACCACCATCAAGAATAAGATCGCCTGACTGTATTAACATAGTAGATGATGATTTGTAGATACCGGGGACAAGGGTTTTTCCACCCAAATCGCCAGTAATAGTAACGGGAGCCGGAGATGTAGCCGCTTCAGCAAACAGATAGGCTTCTTTGAGATCCAGTTGAGCTTGTACTGCGATAGAACCCGGAGGTGCTATGTCATTGGCCGCGTAGATCGCACCATTTACAATAATGGCCGGAGGAAATCCCGTAATGGATGAACGAAAGCCGGGGCTTATACCAACATCCAAATCGTTAATCACACTGAGACCTACATTGCTAATTCCAACACCGGCTAGTATTCCAAATCTTCCGGCTGTTTTAAGATCAACATTTAATGGACCACACGCCTGAGTTTGACTGCATAACGGTCCTGTGGTCGTAAAACTCCAGATAAATGGATTCTCTAAGGGCACATCCATACCGTTCAGAACTCCGGTGGTAATTGTAGCCGTATACAGAGTTGCTGCCGTTAAACTTGTTGTAGGAGTAAATGTTCCGGTATGGCCATTGAATGTAACAGCACCTGCCACGGACGTTGTTCCTGCTTTTAAGGTAAATGTAGTTGTGTTAACGGTTGTTGGGTCTGTCTCTTCGCTAAAGACGGCTGTAATGGGTTGATTGAGAGCTACACATGTAGCAAGATCAGCCGGGCCCACTGAAATAACAGTAGGTGGATGACAGGTCGTGAAATCCCAGACATAGTCATTTGCTAAAGCCTGACCGTGAATGTTCTTAGCCCCGGTAGTAATAGTAGCTGTAGTCGTTACGTGATGCTCTAACCTTGCCAACGGAGTAAATGTGGCAGTCATACCCACGTAAGAAACCGTTCCTAAAATAGGTGTGTTTCCTTGCCTTACCCTAAACGTTGAAGTTGTAATCGTGGCTGGGTTCATAGCCACAGTAAACGTTGCTGATACTACCAGCCCTACCCCGGACACCTCTGTATAAAAAGGTGCCACTGAACTAATTGATGGATTTATTCCAACTTCACTTTCCTCCTTGCACGAGGTTGCTAAAACAATCAATAGCATAGCTATGACTGGTATGATACTTTTTTGCTGCATATTATCACGGTCGACTTAAGTGTCGTTATCCGCTACCTAAAGGTCAATCGATTCAAAATACCATGCGTTACATGCCAAGACGGAAAGATTGCAAATGTCACACATCAGTAAACCGCAGTTTCAGGAGTCAGGAGCTAGTTCGTTGTAAAATCAAAATCGCATAGATGCAACTCGATGCCAAAAAAACAGTTGTTATCATTTCCATTATTGGTTCTAAATAAATTAAGGGTGTAACTTTAAGGT
>JBEBJH010000078.1:0-18774 GCA_040079965.1 Cyclobacteriaceae bacterium | reverse complement strand
GTTCGTTATTTTGCACATATGGTACGGATTTATTGCTTTTACTCTGTCCCTGTAAGAAGAAATAAATTGCAATGGCCGCGACCCCGATTACTATAATACATACCATAACTTTTTTTAAAAAGCTTTTGCGTCTAACAACCTAATATATGCAATTGCACATATTTTCTAGATATCCATTGACAGGTTTTTGATTTTCTTATCAGATTGGTCAACTAAAAATGGCAGCAAATTCAGTACTCAATTGTTCTCTGGAGTATTTTTTCTCAGCGAGGCGTCTTGAAGCAACCTGATATCGGGATAACAATTCTTGTTCGTGAAGGAATGGAGCAATCCTCTTTACAAAGTCAGTCGGCTGCTGTGGGTTTGAATAAAAACCGCATTGATTTTCTTCTAGCTCTTTTTTTATCCACCCCTCAAAATTTATTATGATCAGTTTACCGGCCGCAAGCCCGTCAAAAAATTTATTGGGCGATCCGGTTTCTAAAATGGGAACCTGTTTGTAACAGATAAAGGCAGCATCGGTTACATTCAGAAGGTCCTGTACACCTTTGCGGTTGGTAAAATCCAGAAACGTAAGATTAACAAGGCTGAGTTGTTGGGCATTCTTTTTGAGCCGGTCAACCAGTGCGCCATCACCACAAATAAAAAAGTGAATGGGCAGTTTTGCTTTGCGTGCGGCATTGGCGCACTCCAGAAAGTAATCCAACCCATTGGCCACCCCAACAGCACCGATATAAGAGACTACAAATTTACCATACACTCCAAATTGCTGTACTAGTTGCTTCTGTTTGGGTTCAGGCCGGTAGAATTCGCAATCCGCCATGTTCGGAATCAGGTGTACTTTTTTGTCACGCACCTTGCTTTCAATGGCAGCCTGAATAGAAGGCGAGAGTGCTACGATTGATTGAGCTGATTGATAGATTCTTCTTTCGAGTTTGTAAAGAAGATGAGCGAATACATAATTTTTTATAAAACCCATTTGCACCGGAGCGTCCGGCCACAAATCACCAACTTCAAAAATGTAGGGAATCTTATAGCGAAGTTTGATCCACATCGCAGCTAATCCTACAGTGAGCGGAACAGAAATGGCATAACAGTAATTGAAATCTTTAAACCGGCTGGCAATGCCAATTACTCCTTTCACATATTTTAAGAAGGACCAGCTTCGGGCGGTAAACCCAAAGCGATTGTCGTAGGCAACTGGCAGATAGTGAACTTCAATGCCTTCGGTGATTTCTTTTTTGTACTGCTTTTCGTTATGGGCTGTTATAACCACTACCTCCATGCCTTTGTCCACCAAGGCTTTTGCCAGGTAATACGACCGGATGGCACCGCCTTTCTCAGGGGTATTGAAATGCTGATGGAGGATCAAAATTTTCACGGTGCAAAGAAAGAAAACCACGCGATGTTCACCACGGATGTTACCACATTTTTAAAAAGACGTGTCAGCCTGAGGTTCTCGAAGGCGATTTTGATTGGTCGTGTCAGTTTGTCCCGATAATTATCGGAGCAAACTGACATCGTGTATAATTTTAGCGTAACCTCAGGTCACCGCATGTGCTCAGGATTTTTTCAAAATCGGAGTGCTATTGCCCTTCCTCACAATCTTCCCAACACTCTTTGCATGGTTGCTTGATTGTTGCGTAATTGTTTTTCTCGGCCGCAGGAATAAAATAAGAAGGCCCCTCTGCATCTTCCCAAAGCCACCATTGGGTAAGGCCGTCTTCGGTTTGTTGCACCCGGTATGTGTTGGTTGAGTATGAATCATTTACGACTAGCGAAAGGTAATCATTCAATTTAGACCACGACTCAATTTTACCCAGCGTGGCATCTTGTCCCCAGCCTATGATAATAGAATCTCCTTTTACCTGAACGAACGTATTATCGGCATCGCAGGGATAGAAGAGCACCCAATCGTTATCCATTTGTGTAACCATGTGCCACTCACCAGCCAGGCTGGCAAGAGTAAAATCTGATGCAGGTTGTATTTCAGTGGAGTCGGTAACATCAACACTCTCCGTTACAGAATTGGATCCTGATGAACAACCTGCCAGAATGAAGCAGAGGAATACTGGAACAAGAATCCGCATAAGTGATGATTTAAGTGGTATAAATAAAATTACAAAAAACCAGATACTCTTTATGGCTCTTCTATTTTTCCTACCTTGGTAAGATAATTTACCTCTTATGAAAAAATTGATCTTGTTAGTCGTAATAGCCCTGTTTTATGTACCCTTTTCGCAGGCTCAGAAAAAGCAATCACTATTTAATGGGAAAGATATCTCGGGCTGGAAAATTTACGGAACGGAAAAGTGGTATGTTGAAAAAGGCCTGCTGGTTTGCGAAAGCGGACCAGATAAACAGTATGGATATTTTGCCACTGATAAACAGTATAAGGACTTTGAACTGACGTTGGAATTCAAGCAGGAATCGAACGGAAACAGCGGGGTGTTTTTTCATTCGCAGATAGATGGCACCACGGTGAGCGGCTGGCAGGCAGAAGTTGCGCCACTGAATCAGCATAGCGGTGGTATATATGAGTCGTATGGAAGAGGCTGGCTCATTCAACCAACAGCCGATAAAGAAAAAGCGCTGAAGGAAGGAGAATGGAATAAGATGAAAGTAAGAGTGAAAGGCAATGAAGTAACCACCTGGCTTAATGGCGTGCAGATGATTACACTTACCGATGATAAGATTGGCTCGCGCAGCGGTAAAATCGCTTTGCAGATTCATGATGGCGGTGGCGTGAAGGTGCGTTGGAGAAAGATTTTTATTACCGAATTATAATAGATGCTATACAAGCAGTAAACTGTCAGTTTGTCCCGATAATTATCGGGACGAAAACTGACTTGACTAATCAATAGAGAACCTCTGGCTGACACAGCTTTAAAATGAGTTGCGTAAAAACCAATATGACAATCTCGCGAAGAGAATTTCTCATAGCGGGTTCAGGCTTTTTGTTTTTGAATGGAAAACAGAAAGAGTCTTTTGTTAATACCGTTAATGGATCAATCCCCAGTGTCCGGTTAGGCAAAACACTTATACACGAACATTTCCTGGTCGATTTCATTGGCGCTGATAAAATCAGTTTGGATCGGTGGAACCGAGCCGAAGTGATTGAGAAAGTTCTTCCTTATCTGCTGGAAGCTAAGCAAGCAGGTGTAAAAAGTGTTTTCGACTGTACCCCTGATTTTCTTGGGCGCGATGTTCTTCTTCTGAAGATGCTTTCTGAACAGAGTGGCATTCAGATAATCACGAACACCGGATATTATGGGGCAGTTGGAAACAAATACTTACCCCCATGGGCTTTATCAGAGACTGCCGAACAGCTGGCAAAACGATGGATCAATGAATTTAAAAAAGGGATTGCTGGAACTTCTGTTAAACCTGGATTCATTAAGATTGGTGTTGATGGAGAGGGACCGCTTTCTGAGCTTCATAAAAAACTCATAAGGGCCGCAGCAATTACACACCTGAAAACCGGACTCACAATTTGTTCACATACCGGTCCCGCCATAGCTGCTTTGGAGCAACTTGAAATTCTTCAAACGATGACGGTTCATCCAAATGCATTTGTTTGGGTTCATGCACAAAGTGAATCAGACAAAAGTAATCATGTTAAAGCCGCGCGCCTCGGAGCGTGGATTAGTCTGGATGGAATTGGCTGGGGGGATTTTGATAGCTATGCGGATTCCATAGTACGATTAAAGAATGAAAGTCTGCTTGATCGCGTATTAATTTCGCACGATGCTGGTTGGTATAAACCCGGTGAACCATCAGGCGGAGAGTTTAAGGGGTACACGAATATCTTTAATGAACTATTACCACGGTTAAGACAAAAGGGATTTTCTGAATCTGATTTTGATACCCTCTTAATTACAAATCCAGCGGAAGCTATGAGTATCCGCATAAGGAGATCATAGTTTATTGCATACTAAACTTCACTTTATATTTTCTTACAGTCCTGCCAATTAGCATTCCGCCTACTATTCCCGGCAACACCCAAAGTATCCACTGATGTTGAGGCAACTGAATGTTGACGACAACAAAAGCAGTAATGGCCGAAACATAACTTCCGCCCATGCCGCTGATGTGTCCATACCACCAATGCATTTTTTCTTTAGGTGGGTTGAAAAATTGTCTGACATCGCTGATTAAGAATGAGCAGCCGATCGCACCAAAGGTAATTGCAACGATGCCCATGCTGTTCCCTTGCAGGATTACCCAAACCCCCCAGCCGAGCAAAGCCAGAATGAATAATCCTGAAACGATTAAAATTATCCAATCGATTGTAGCGGCTTTTTGTCCTTGATGAAGTTTCTTTAATGACAAGATTCTGTAACCGCGAACCGTCATGTAATAACTGAAGAAGGCCACCATCAGCAGGAAGTCGAGCTTACGGGTTATCGCTATAAAGAGTGCACCAACAAACACAGCAGTCATACCCCAGAAGTAAATTTTTCCAGCCAACCGATGCATTGGACTTCCTTTTACTGAAAACATGGAGACCAGTCCACTAAGTAAGGCAATGGTGCCACCTGTAATATGGAACACCAGAATGAGGGATAAAATCTTTTCAATAGTCATAAGCCAAAAGTAGCCTGCCGAAACCAAGGGCTACATTTTTACTTACTGAATTGCCTGTTCAGGCCGATGAGTTGTTAAAAAAAGGTCTTCCGTTTAGGGAAGACCTTGCATTAAAGGCATGTGAGCCTTAATGATGTTCTTGAAATCCTCGCGCGTAGTTCAGAATGTTATCCACTACTTCGGCAGATGGCTCAAGGCGAGCTGCATCCAATTCCTTACGCGTGGCATTCAGTTCCTTGTACTGCGTTTGCAGTTCACTGTCACAAAGGAGCGCTTTGTTAATCTCCTTCGTCTCCTCTTCCGAGGTCTCGTGGTATAGAAACCTGATCAGATCGTTTTGGGTAAAGGTCTTTATCATAGGCAATATTGTTTTTAATCATTTTCTTTCTCAGGTTGATTAACGCATAGCGCATGCGGCCCAGAGCTGTGTTGATGCTCACCCCGGTACGGTCGGCAATTTCCTGGAAACTCATCTCCAGATAATGGCGCATTATTAATACTTGCTTTTGTTCGGCAGGCAATTCCATGATCAAATCGCGGAGGCGTGATTTGGTGTCGCGGAGAAGTTGCTTGGTTTCGTAGGATTCTTCCGAAAACTGCATGGAGTCGAAAACCCGACTGCCATCTTCAAGGACTACTTCGGGGTAGCGCTTGTTTCTGCGGAAATGGTCAATGGCCAGGTTGTGGGCTATGCGACTGATCCAGGGTAGAAATTTACCCTCTTCGTTGTACCGACCACCTTTAATTGTATTAATCGCCTTGATGAAGGTATCCTGAAGCAGGTCTTGTGCCTCATAGCGATCTTTTACAATCATGTAAATGGCCGTATAAATACGGGATTTGTGTCTGTGAAGTAGCATCTCGAACGCCTCTTCGTTACCGGTTTGATAGAGCGAAACCAACTGGCTGTCGCTGAATCTGCTGTCAATCATCTGTCTTGCGTTTAGGTAACGTAGATGTCTCGGTCGATAGTATATGGGTTAAATGAATTGTTTGTGAAATGAAAAATAGGAATAAACCTTTAAATCACAAAAAAATTTGAAAAAAATTTGCCTTCTAAACAATTTCTTGTGCTATTTGAGCCCGATTTTTAACAACAATGGCTGTAGCAAAGAAACGTGTAATAAAAAGTCTCGAAAACCTGAGCGAGGACCTACGGGACCTATTAAAGGATCAATATCCGAATGGATATGAGGCAAGCATCACCCGCATCACCAATGCAAAACGGGAACCTATTTTCGTTTTTCCGCTGGAAACCAATGATTCTGTATACCTGGTGAAAGTACCGGCTACCAAAAACAGCGATGGTGGCTATGATGTAGAATCCAGCGAAAAGCAGGAGTTTGAAGGCGATGATGATGACATACGCACACCCGCTGCCGATGACGATTTTGACAATAGCGGTAGGGATGATGATTTTGACGGTGACAGCCCCGCAAAAGAGGCCAGCTACGATCCCGACTTCGATAACTAGTAACTAATCACAATGGATTTCTGAAACGCCATCCGTAACCAACGGGTGGCGTTTTTTGTTAAATGAATCCTTGGCGGGATCAAGCCCAAACTTTGAATCCGTAATAGGACAAGGCCCTTCATTTTTTTACTTTTGCGGTTTCGCATGCACCCAACTTCCAACGATTTATTTTTAGATGATCTCGACCCCAAAGAGTTCATCATTATTAAGCGGGCCCGGGTTAATAATCTAAAGAACCTGAGTGTAGCAATACCCCGAAACAAGCTTGTCGTAATTACAGGTCTTTCAGGATCAGGAAAATCTTCTCTGGCTTTTGATACGCTGTTTGCCGAAGGCCAGCGCATGTATGTCGAGAGCCTGAGTTCCTATGCCCGTCAGTTTTTAGGCCGCATGGAAAAACCGGAAGTGGATTATATCCGGGGTGTATCGCCTGCTATCGCAATTGAACAAAAGGTAAATACCCGCAACCCACGGTCAACCGTAGGAACGACCACCGAGATCTATGATTATCTGAAATTACTCTTCGCCCGCATCGGCAAAACTATTTCACCCATTACAGGTAAAGAAGTAAAGCGCGATACAGTTACCGATGTAGTTGATTTTATCAACAAGCGAAAAGAAGGAACCCGTGTGATGGTGGCTTGCCCGCTTCGGGTAATGAAGGGCCGAAAACTGGAAGATGAACTCAACCTGCTTTTGAGTAAGGGATTTGCGAGAGTACTTGTAAATGGCGAGATGAAGTTTATTGAGGAGATTTTAAATCCCTCACCCCTGCAGCCAGTGGCTGACACACCACTTCCACGGGAGAAGGGGAAAAGTGCCAAGAAAAAAACCTCCCCTCTCCTTGGGAGAGGGGACGGGGGTGAGGTCGAAATCCTCATCGACCGCGCGGCAGTCAATTCCCAGGATGAAGATCTGACTTTCCGACTTTCCGATTCCGTGCAAACAGCTTTCTTTGAAGGTCATGGGGATTGCCTCATCTATGTGGAGGGTGAAAAGAAAGTCAGTTTCTCTGATCGCTTTGAGTTGGACGGAATCACATTTACCGAACCCTCCATTAACCTGTTCAGCTTCAACAACCCCTTTGGCGCTTGCCAGACCTGTGAAGGCTTTGGTAAAATTTTAGGCATTGATGAAGATCTGGTAATCCCGGATAAAAGTCTTTCTGTTTTTGAAGGCGCCATTGCACCCTGGCGTGGAGAAGTGATGAGTGAATGGGCTAAGCCATTAATTAAGAACGGGATCAAGTTTGATTTTCCGATTCACCGGGCCTATGGTGAATTAAGTCAAAAAGAGCGCGACCTGCTTTGGAATGGCAATGGACATTTTGATGGTATCCACAGCTTCTTCAAATACCTGGAATCAAAGACTTATAAGATTCAATATCGTGTTATGCTTTCGCGCTACCGCGGAAGAACCACTTGCCCAGACTGTAGAGGCACCAAACTCAGGAAGGATGCAGCCTATGTAAAGATTGCAGAGGCTTCGATTACCGATCTGGTGCTCATGCCTATTGAGGACACGTTAGTGTTTTTTGAAAAACTAAAGCTACCTGCTTACGAACAAAAGGTCTCAGAACGAATCTTAACAGAGATTAGCTCACGCCTTGAATACATGACAAAGGTTGGCTTGGGCTATCTCACACTTAACCGGGTTACATCTACCTTATCGGGTGGAGAATTTCAACGCATTAAGTTGGCAACTTCATTAGGGAGTGCATTGGTAGGCTCCATGTATATTATGGACGAGCCCAGCATTGGCTTGCATCCACGCGATACAGCCCGGATGATTGAAGTTTTGAAATCGTTGCGCGACATGGGCAACACCGTGATTGTGGTGGAGCATGAGGAGGAAATTATGCGCGCTGCCGATCAGATTATTGACATTGGTCCCGATGCCGGCTCGCATGGGGGTGAATTGATTTTTCAGGGTTCGCAAAAGGACCTTAACGGGAAAGTGAAATCACATACGGTCGATTACCTAACAGGTGTGGAGAAGATCTCAGTGCCGACTGTTCGCAGAAAGTGGAAAGATTCAGTAACAGTAACAGGCGCACGTGAGAACAACCTGAAAAACCTGACCGTCAAATTTCCGTTGGGAGCGCTTACAGTTGTCACCGGAGTGAGCGGCTCCGGTAAGTCTACACTGATCAAGAAAATATTGTATCCGGCAATTGGCCGACTGAATGGGTCGGTTGCAGAAACCCCAGGAAAGTATGATCGCCTGGAAGGAGATGTTACCAAGATTTCGCAAGTAGAGTTTGTTGATCAAAACCCGATAGGCAAATCATCGCGCTCAAACCCTATCAGTTATGTAAAAGCGTATGATGCTATCCGCAATCTTTATTCGGAACAACCACTAAGCAAACAGCGTGGCTATAAGCCTTCTCATTTCTCGTTTAACGTGGAGGGAGGAAGATGCGAAACCTGCGAGGGCGAAGGGGAGATTAAGGTCGAGATGCAGTTTATGGCCGACATCTTTCTTAAATGCGAAAGTTGCCACGGTAAGCGGTTTAAGCAAGAGGTATTAGAAGTAGAACATAAAGGCGCTAATATCTACGATGTGCTTGATATGACGGTAGAGCAAGGATTGGAGTTTTTCAAAGATAAGAAGGCGGTCTACGAAAAAATTCTTCCTCTCTATGAAGTTGGACTTGGGTACGTAAAATTGGGACAATCCTCCAACTCGCTTTCGGGTGGCGAAGCACAGCGTGTAAAACTGGCTTCTTTTTTAGGGAAGAATAATTCGGACACTACGGGGAACATACTTTTCATTTTTGATGAACCTACTACCGGATTGCATTTCCACGATATCTCAAAATTGCTGAAGGCAATCAATGCGCTGGTAGATCAGGGGCACACCGTTATTGTAATTGAGCACAATATGGAAGTAATAAAATGTGCCGACTGGGTTATAGATCTGGGGCCTGAAGGCGGAGAGAAAAAAGGCGGCCAGCTTCTGTTTGCTGGCACCCCGGAGGAGATGGTGAAAAAGCCGAGTGGATACACCGCAGAATTTCTGAAAGCAAAATTGAAGGGTTGACCTCTGGTAGTTTTGCCAAAATTGATTTGTCTGCCGGGAAGACTTGATAACCTCGTGGAGCTTCTTTAATCTAGTAAATTCTATTTTGAAGCCATGACTGAGAATGGGAGCCATCAGTTTCGTATTTCTTCAATTGATATAGCCCGCGGCTTAATCATGGTGATTATGGCGTTGGATCATACGCGCGATTATTTCCATGCCGATGCGTTTGTGTTTGATCCTGCCAATCTGGGAAAGACACATACTGCCCTGTTCTTCACCCGCTGGATTACACATTTTTGTATGCCTGCGTTTGTTTTGTTAGCCGGAGTAGCTACCCGAATTTCGCTAGTCCGAAAGTCAAAGAAAGAGCTCTCCCGGTATTTGTTCACACGTGGACTCTGGATGATCCTTCTTGAAATAGTGGTAATGCGCTTCGCCTATTTCTTCAATTTTTACTTCGATGTCACGATCCTGAGTGTGCTCTGGCTTTTCGGCATGTGCATGATACTTCTTTCGGCACTGATCTATTTGCCAAACAAAGTATTACTCGTTTCAGGATTGATCATGGTGATGGGCCATAATCTGTTGGATGGGGTCACAATCGACCCCACAAGTTTGTGGTTTGCAACCTGGACTATATATATGCGAGTAGGGTTTCTCACTGTCACCCCTGATGTTGCATTTATTATTTCTTATCCGGTTATACCCTGGCTTGGAGTTATGTTGGTAGGCTATGGTATTGGCTCTTGGTACGGTGAGCAGATTGATTCAACAGCGAGGCAAAAGCTTTTGCTTAAAGCTGGAATTACTTGTCTGGTCGCTTTTGTGATGTTGAGATTTATTAACGTGTACGGGGACCCGACTCCCTGGAGCAGCCAGCAGAGCAACTGGTTTACGTTTCTCAGTTTTATCAACACAACCAAATATCCGGTTTCGCTTTTATTTTTATTAATGACAATAGGTCCGTTGTTGATTTTACTCTCACTACTGGAAAAGGGTAATACAAAAGTTTTTCAGCCGTTAAATACAATTGGTCGCGTTCCGTTGTTTTATTTCATTCTTCATTTCTATCTGATTCATATGGTTGCCCTGATCAGCTATATGATTAAAACTGGCAAATCCTTTTCTGAGATTGATCTTCATTTTGCCAAATCCTTTGGCGGCATTACTCCGGAGGGTGGCCATTCCTTGCTTGTGGTGTATTTTGTTTGGGTGGCTATTGTGCTAATCATGTACCCACTTTGTAAAGCGTATGACCGCATTAAAAGCCAACATCCCGGTACGTTTCTGAGCTATTTATAAACACTGATTTGGACAATTGTTAAACTTTTGTTAATATGCTTAACAAAATATAAGGATATAAAAAAACAGGCATATGGCTAAGGAATTTTTAGGCGAGTTTGAAGAACTAATATTAACCATGGTTGCGGCCTTGCAAGAGGATGCCTATGGGGCTGCCATCTCCGATGAAATTGAAACCCGGTTGAAGCGCGAGGTGAATCTGAGTGCAGTGCATGTTACCCTTTACCGGCTAGAAGACAAGGGGTATCTCAAATCCAGTTTGGGTGGCGGCACCAAAGAACGCGGTGGCCGGAGAAAACGAATCTATACAATTACTAATGCCGGCATGGCGTTGTTGAAAGTGATGAAGGAATCGCGCATTGATTTGTGGAAAATGGTACCGCAACTCAAAATAGGTTAAGGTGGACCGCTCATGGATCATACGATTCTTACACTTGTTCTGCCCCGCTCAATTGCTGGAAGAAATCGAAGGCGACCTTCTTCAAAAGTTTGAGAAGGATGTAAAAGCGTTTGGAGAACGAAAGGCAAAACGAAAATTACTTTGGAGTACAATTCGGTTTTTCAGGTCGGGGATCATTTTAAGAGGCAAGAGGTCAACAAACATAAATTCATTCGATATGCTGTTCAATCATGTTGTCTTTGCATGGCGTATTTTTAAAAAGGAGAAATTTCATTCTTTGCTAAATGTATCAGGCCTTGCTCTTGGAATTTCAGTTGGGATTATACTCGTGTTGATTCTGAGATTTGATTTGACATACGACCAATATCACACAAATCACAATCGCATTTATCGATTGGGTGCCAGACAACAAATGCAAGGTGATGATTTTCATGGAGCAATTACAGCGCGTGAATTAGCCCCTGTTTTACAGGCGGAATTTTCTCAAATAGAAAAAGTAACACGTATAGAAGTGTGGGGACGAACACTTGTAGTGCCTAGTGATAGTGAATCTAAATCTTTTTATGAGGATGAGATTATACGTGCCGACTCCACCTACTTTGACCTCTTCACGCATCAATTTTTAGCTGGAGACAGAGCTTCGTGTTTAACCGGCTTAAACTCTGTGATATTAACAAATTCAGCTTCTCAAAAGTATTTTGGTACCACCGATGTTATCGGCAAAACTATTTTGATTGAGAATACAATGCACTCAATTACCGCGGTAATTGAGGATATGCCCGAAAACTCACATGTCAAGTTTAAGATAATACTAGCAGGCTTACCCGATCGGGATTGGTTTGAGATACCGTCCGAAAGTTTTTGGAACCCAGATGTATATACCTATCTGCTCGTCAAAGAGAGATTTAATCCAAGGGAATTTACAGTCGCATTTCAGGCTATATATAATAAATACTTTAAGGAAACAGGGGACCGGATTGGAGGTAAGTACACACCAATTTTGGAGCCACTAGCCTCTATTCATCTGTATTCAACTCTTAAGGCTGACTTGCCGCAGGGAAATATAATGTATCTCTATACCCTAGCCGGTGTTGGGATGTTCATTATTCTACTTGCGTGCATTAATTACATGAATTTATCTACGGCTAAATCGTCAAGCAGGTCAACGGAAATTGCAATCAAAAAAACGTTGGGGTCTGGCAATCGAAACTTAATGGTTGCTTTTTTTATTGAATCAATCTTGCTGTCTCTAATCTCTTTCATCCTTGCACTCTTTTTGGTGGCCTTCATTCTTACATCCACATCGTTCAATTTGTTGATTGAAAAAAATCTTTCACTTGACATTATAAATCAGCCTGAGTTGTTGATTGTTGCGTTCGGCATTTCTATTGGTGTAGGCTGTCTGGCAGGTTCATATCCCGCGTTGGTACTCTCCAGAATTCCGGTAATGAAAACCCTGAGAGTAACCCAAGCGTCTTATTTTTCGGGTGCGAATACCCGAAGGATACTGATCGGAGTTCAATTCGTAGTCTCAATTTTTGTCGTTACATCCACTTTATTCATGCAAGATCAAATCGATTTTGTCAGATCACGTAATCTCGGCTTTGAAAAAGAGAATGTATTAGTTCTTCCTATTCAGGATACAATCATCCAAAAGCAAATCACTCCTATCCGAAACGAAATTTTGAAGAACCCCAACATCTTATCTGTCACTACATCACAAAATGTAATTGGCATGACGAATACCCATGAAAAATGGGGGATGTGGGCTGAAAGTGAAGAAGGAATGAAAGTAAATGGATTCACAGTATTTTTTGTGGGAGAAAATTATCTACAAACAATGGGAATTGAACTAAAGGAAGGTCGCGATTTTCGCGTTGGAGAACAGGGAGATTTGCTTAAGTCATTTCTTGCAAATGAAGCTGCTGTAAAAGCAATGGGTTGGGGCGATCCCATCGGAAAGAAGGTTAGATTTTATCAGGCTAAGGAAGACGCCCATGTGATAGGGGTTGTAAAGGATTTCAACTTTGCTTCTCTCCACTCCAGTATTGAGCCCGCACTCATTTGCAAAATTCCTCAGGAGCATGGGTTCCTCCAGGTTCGCATAACCGGAAATGTCTCCCAGGCCATTCAATCGATACAGAATCAATGGGATTTACATGATAGTCCTTATCCATTTGAATATTACTTTTTAGACAAGAGATTCGATGAGCAATACAAATCGGATCTTACCCAAATCAAGCTCCTGAATACATTATCTTATCTATGCATTTTTATTTCAGCGTTAGGGCTAATTGGTTTATCCTCATTTCATGCGCTAAGAAGAACGAAAGAATTTGGAATTAGAAAAGTGTTAGGCGCACGCATGACACATCTTATTTCACTGCTCTCAAAAGAGGCAATTATTTTGATTGTAGTAGCCAGCTTAATTGCTGCACCTGCATCCTTGGTGACCGTTATCTGGTGGAAGGAGGGATTTGCCTTCCGTTCCCCGATCGATTATCTCTCTATTGTGTTTGTATTGATAGGTGCTATTGGTTTAGTTTCCTCAGTCGTTTTCTTTCAGTCGTATAGCACTGCCAAGGCTAATCCTGTTGATTCGCTAAAATATGAGTGATCAGAACAATCATTGGTGTTTCCGGGTGCTCCGCAGATTCTGCCCAACACAAATGGTGGAAGAAATTGAAGGTGACCTTCTTCAAAGGTTTGATCGGGATGTAGAGTTATTCGGAAAAAGAAAGGCTAAAAAAAGAATGATGTGGAATGTCATTCGGTTTTTCAGGCCCGGGATTATTCTACGAAACAAATTTTCAATGCAACTAAATCAAGGATATATGTTCAGCAGCTATTTCAAGGTCATGATTCGGAATATGGGCAAACAAAAATTTCACTCCGCCATAACTATTTCAGGTTTGACGGTTGGAATCACCTTCGCTATGCTGATCGGTGTTTTTGTCTGGGGCGAACTACAAGTAAACCAAGACCTAAAAGATGTGGACCGGCTTTTTCTACTCGAAACAAAATATTCGTCAACGGAGGGCACCATGCCTCCATTTTTTGTACCCGCCTTGCTAGGACCACAGGCGGTTGAGCAATATCCCGGCATTTTTGAAACACAGTACCGCTTTCGCGATCGAAGCGTAACGGTTTCAAAAGGTGATAAACATTTCCGCCTGCAAAGCATGATCGGAGACTCCACCTTTTTTGACATGTTCGGGTTCAAGGTTTTATACGGTCTGGCCGAACGTGCCTTAAGCAATCCCAATCATATTGTTATTTCGGAAAAGGTGGCCCGTCAATTTTTTGACCGCTCTGATGTGGTGGGTGAATCTCTCACCTTGAGTACAGAAGTAAATGGACTAAAGGAATATTTAATCACTGCAGTGCTGGCGGATCTTCAGAAAAAAAATTCAGTTTCCGATTTCATGAACAGTGATGCGCAAATATTTCTGCCGCAGGAGAGTCGGGTCGATTTTAATCTTGGCTTTCAGGACGAATGGAACACCAACATCATCACCTATATCAAAACTACGCCTACAGCCTCTACAGCCGAAGCTACTCGAATTATCAATCAGCTTTTAAGCAAGGATGCTCCAAAGGAAGTAAGCGAAAATAAAACCATCGAACTTAGTCCGTTAAATGATTATTACCTACTCACCAACCATGGGGCGGTTCAAAAGTTAATTGTGTCACTCACGATTATTGTAGTGTTCATCATTTTGTTGGCCATTGTTAACTTCGTTAACATTTCCATTGCAAGTTCGTTTTCCAGGTTGAAAGAAGTAGGCGTGCGTAAAGTCATCGGTGGCCTGAAGAATCAAGTGGTCGTTCAATTCCTGTCGGAGTCTATCATGCTGGCTTTACTTTCAGGAATACTTTCACTACTGCTCTATCAGGCATTACACGGATACTTCGGAGAGACCTTGGACGTATCATTACCCTCTTTGACACAATTGAATTTTTCGACCGGGATGTGGCTGATTGCTGGTACTATCGTGATTGGGGTATTAGCTGGATGTTACCCTTCTCTCTATTTGTCAGGAACGCGTACCATTGAGTCACTGAAAGGAAAATTCAAGTCTGTTAAAAGGACCCTATCCTTTTCAAGGAGTTTGGTTACGATCCAGTTTTTCATCGCTGTTTTCATTTTCACGGCTACGCTCATCATGTCGGAGCAAGTGGGCTTCATCATGAAGACCAACCTAGGTTACGACAAGTCGTTCGTCATGATTGTGTCATCCGTTCCGCGCACGTGGACTGAAGAAGGATTTAGCAAGATGGACGCGGCTAAGCAAGAATTTCTCAATATTCCGGTTATAAAGTCGGCCTCTCTTTCCTGGGGAGCTCCGAACTTTAATTTCAGTCCATTCAGTGCGAACATTAATCACGCTGGCCGCAGCCTTGATGAAGGTGTACTTACCACCATGCAAGCTGCTGACGAAGACTACATGGAAGTTTATGGGTTCAAACTTTTGGAGGGGAAATTTTTTGTTGACAAGGGCGAAGCCTTACAACGCAATCGAATTGTCATTAATGAATCTGCTCAGAAAGCTCTTTCTGCGCAAGTCGGTGATAAAATCAAAATTCAATTTTCAGATCAGGAGTATACTATTGTGGGAATCGTGAGTGATTTCAATTTCGAATCACTACATGAGAAAGTGAAACCAGTGGCATTCACGCACACGCGCGATTTTCAAGCCTTTCGGTTTTTCTCTTTCAAATTGGGCTCGGGCAACATTGCCGAATCTGTTCAAGAGGTGGAAAAGATTTGGAAAAAGATATTTCCCAACGATCCCTTTGTATACACTTTTACAGATGAACGAATGGCCTCTGTTTACCAGACCGAATTTCAGTTGAAGAAGGCCTCGGCAATAGGTTCCGTGCTTATACTCGTTATCGTATTAACGGGCGTATTGGGGCTCGTGTCTTTAAGTGTAGCCCGAAGAAGCAAAGAGATTGGCATTCGGAAAGTTGTAGGTGCAACCGCGTCAGACATCCTCGCTTTGATTTCAGGTGAGTATGCGGTGTTGCTGACGATATCTTTCCTGGTGGGCGTTCCATCGAGTTATCTGTTTTGCTTGCGCTGGTTGAGCGGCTTTGCATACCACGTTGAATTGGCTTGGTGGATGTTTGTGGTGCCAATTACCTTTCTCTTCCTGGTAACTATTGCAATAGTGGGCGCACAATCAATAAAATCTGCTCTGTCTAATCCGGTTGATTCGTTGCGATATGAGTGAGGAGAAGATACATTGGTCATTAAAATTCCTTCGATGGTTTTGTCCACCACACTTGCTCGAAGAAATTGAAGGCGATCTTATTCAAAAATTTGATAGGGATGTGAAGTTGTTTGAGGAAAGAGAAGCAAAGCAAAAGTTGCTTTGGAATACGATTCGCTTTTTCAGACCGGGTATTGTTTTACGAAAAAAAGATCTGTCATTAACCAATAGAATCATGATTCTCAACAACATCCAATTTAGGTTGCGTTATCTCGGCAAACATAAGAGTACTGCATTTATTCATATCGCTGGCTTGACGTTGGGGATCTGCGTCAGCTTGTTCATAGGTGTCTTTGTTCATCACGAATTAACGTACGATTCGCATCACCCGTATTCAAATAGAACATACCGTGTTAACTCGGTTTGGAAAGAAAGCGAAAAGCAATTCAACCTTTACGCAACATCTACTTTACTGGCCCAGTCGATTAAAGAACAGGTGCCTGGTGTAAAGCATGTCGTCCGGGTATTACCACAGTTCAGCAGCGTAATCGAAATTGACTCGATAAATCGTTTGAAGCAGGAACGGATACTGATTGCAGATCCTGAGTTCCTAGACATTTTTAAAATTGATATTGTTTCAGGAGATGGTCGCAAGGCGCTAAGAACTCCCTATCGGGCAATTGTTTCAGAATCAACTTCCCGCAAACTCTTTGGAACGGGGAATGCCATTGGTAGAATTTTCAAATTCAGAAATGAGTTTAACATAACAGTTGCTGCAGTGATGCAAGATTCGCCCTCCAACACCAATCTTCCGGCAGAGATCATTCTTTCCTATGTAGAAAATGAGACATTCTTGAATAATGGCGACACCTGGTATTTCGGTGGATTAGCCTGGACAAAATTACAGGCCAGCACTTTTATTGTATTGGAAGAAGATCAGGACGCTTCTGTGATTAATACTTATCTCAATACTATTGCAGACAGAAACATCAATGAATCGCCCGATCTGGATAAGCTATTGCATGGCAGCTTTGAAATTCAACCACTGGCAGATATTCATTTGGACAACACGCGGTTTGGTGGTGGACCCTGGGTAAAAGCAATTGGGAGAAACTGGTTGTGGCTTTTTGGAATGATCGGAGCGATTGTTCTTTTTCTGGCAAGTATTAATTTTTTGAACCTTTCCATTGCTCATGCAATTACGCGTATCAAAGAAATAAGTATTCGCAAAGTGATTGGCGCCAAACGCACCCAGTTAGTCGCCCAGCTCTTAACTGACGCACTCCTGATTACCCTAATAGCAGGATTACTTGCTATAGGAATAACTCAGCTATCACAGCCCATGGTTAGTAATCTCTTCAATGTTCAATTTGATTTTCGCGTTCTCCAATCCCCCATTTTAATGACTGCTCTTTTTCTTTCTTTGTTAGCATTGGGGATATTGACTGGTATATACCCGGCATGGGTAATAACCAAAACAAAATTCCTGGGGAATGCAAAATCTGAGATTAATCAATCCTCTGCATCCTGGCTAAGGCAAGGGCTTGTAATAACACAATTTGTAGTTTCGGCTACACTCTTTATTTCTGTATTACTCATCGCAAAACAATCCAATTTTTTGCATAACCAAGACCTTGGGCTCGAAAAGGAGAACATTCTTCAACTACCGATGCCGAACACGCAGAATGCCAACACATTTGTAAATGAAGTTCAACAGATAGTTGGCGTTAAGGTAGCTTCCTTGTCGCGCACGGGCCCCATTAGTAATGATCATTGGTGGAATACCATTAGTGAAGATGAACACAGCGAACGATCAAGCGTTTGCGCTATTTATGGCGATGAAAATTTTTATTCGGTGTATGATCTCAAGCTATTAAGTGGCAGAATACCAGCATCCAATGAACATGATACCTTAACAACCAACGTGGTAGTTAATGAAAAACTGTTAGTAGCATTAAATCTTGGTACGGCACAAGAAGCAATAGGCAAGCATTTTTGGTGGGGAGGAAGTACTGAAATCGTAGGGGTAGTTGCTAATTTTAATAGCGAACCGCTTCATTATGAAATCTCTCCTACGCTGATCGTTCACGATCCCTCGGTTTATGCACAAGTAGACATTCGGCTGGAGCCAACGCAAACCCAGGCAGTACTTACCAATATTGAATCATCGTGGCGACAAAATTTTCCTGACGGAGTATATGAGCCAAAATTTTTGGTTGATCGAATAGATTCTTTTTATTCGACCGAATCCAATGTTTACTCTATGTCTTTGGCGTTTGCCGGAATTGCGATTGCTATTTCCTGTATGGGGTTGCTTGGCATTGCCTCCTTTGTAAGCCTTCGAAGAGTAAAAGAAATAAGTATTCGTAAAGTTTTAGGCGCTACATCATCCGGCATTCTGGCGTTGCTGTTACGTCAATTTCTGAAACCCGTTGTAATTGCCACGCTAATTGCTTTTCCAATCGGATGGTATGTAGCCCGAAATATTCTTAAGAATTATGCTTATAAAGTTCCTATCACCTTGGACTTGTTTGCGATTCCGCTTATTACACTAATGAGTATTGCTGTATTGACTGTTCTTGCGCAAACAATTAAAGCTTCACTTTCTAATCCTGCCAACAATCTTGAAAGTGAGTAATCCGGTCAAGCATACTTCAAAATGGGCAAGCAGAATTCTCAAATGGTTCTGCCCACCACATTTGCTCGAAGAGATTGAAGGCGATTTGCTACAGCACTACGAGCGTGATCTCAAGTCGTCCGACCACTTAGAG
>JBEBJH010000077.1:0-18785 GCA_040079965.1 Cyclobacteriaceae bacterium | reverse complement strand
AGCTAGCTGCATACCCTCTTGTGTTGCCTATTATCATTTTCCTTCTCATGGCTTTTTCGCCACAGAAACAGTTTAAACTCATAGAGCAAGGTGTGATGGAAACTAGTCAGGAGCAACTATCCTTATGCCTGCCCATTGATAAGAACAAGTTTTTGTTGGAGAGTGGGTATGGAGAAAGGCAACATCCTGTTTTGGGTGTCATGCGGTTGCATACCGGAATTGATTTGGTTGCGGAGGAAGGCGTTCCTGTAGTTTCCACGGAAGGGGGATTGGTAATAAAGGCACAACTGGCTGAGGCTTGGGGAAATATAATTGTAGTTCAACATGATGGTGCATACTCGACTTCCTATTCGCACCTGAAGTCCATGAATGTAAAAGAAGGAGATAAGGTAAAGAAGGGGCAGAAGATTGGAGTGGTAGGTCACACCGGGTTGTCTACCAAGGACCATTTACATTTTGAACTTCTTAAAAATGCGAAGGCAATAGATCCTATTAGTTATTTGCCACAAATTAAGTAGTGAGCTTTTGTCCTCGTGCATTATCCTTGCGGCTAAGTGTCTTAGCGGTGTATTATGAACCGCAGAGACGCTAAGGCACAGAGAGATTTATTCTGGTTTGAATCGCTTTTCCCAATCTTTATTAGACCAGTCTATAACCACACCTGTTTTTTGAGTTAATACACCTTTCGTATTTAGCCAGCCATCCCAAAAATGATATTGTGGATCTTTCCCCTCTACGGGTTTTTCAGTAACTACCTGGCCCCGCAAGGCAATTCGTCCATCACTTAGTGCGCGGATATAGGCAACCGTAGGATTATTGATCAGGCTGCACGAGCCAATGAATTTATCCCACACGATCGTTCCGGTCTTGGTTAGGAAAACTACGCGCTCACAACCACCTCTGTATTTTGTGTTATCATACACGAGAATAAAAACATAGTAATTTCCATTCTTGTCCTGCACAACACTTTGCGATTCGCTCTCGTCACCCTTCGGTTTAATGATTCGCTTCCATTGTACTTTGCCGGTTTTATCCAGTTTGACAAGCATGGTGCCTTCATCGCCATCTCCGAAGGCAGCTCCGCCATCATCTGAAGTGAGTATTAACGGAGCACCATATCCTTTATGTCCTTTAAACTGTTCGTGATAACTATAGGAGGCAATATGATACTTCCTGACTGCACTGTCGTAGGCTATTTCCATTGTTAATTGTCCATATCCGTGGGAACTAACAAACAAGAGGATGACAAATAGATATTTCATTGCTTTAGTCTTTACTTAAATTTAAAGAATGAGTTCGATTAGATCAAAAGCTCAAGCTCGAATTGCTATCTGATCTTTGGATGCGATATGGAGTACTATTTTATCTGCCATCTTATTCCTATCTTAGTTCTACCCCAAATCCTATCCTATGAAAACCCCAGCTATAATTGGTGTCTTTATCATGCTCATGGCTTGTCAACAGGAGAAGCCAGATCCCCGAATCCAAACCATGGATGAATTTCTGCAGGGTCAGGCAACGTTTTTTAAATTCAATGGAAACGTGCTTGTTGCTGAGAAAGGAAAGGTTATTTACAGGAAATCGGTTGGCCTCGCAAACTACGATACTCAATCGCCACTCAACGATTCTTCCATTTTCGAACTGGCATCGGTGAGTAAACAATTTACAGCTGCCGGTATCTTGTTGTTAAATCAAATGAACAAACTGAGTCTTACTGATTCACTCAGGAAATATTTTCCTGAGTTACCTTACTCAAACATTACTCTCCATCATATGCTTACCCACACCTCCGGTCTTCCGGATTATGAGGCAGCCATGAACAAAACGTGGGATCGTACCCGGATTGCATTCAATCAGGACATGATTGATTTCCTTGCCAAGGAAAAACCTCCCATTCATTTTAAACCTGGTGAGAAGTGGGAGTATAGCAATACAGCATTTGCGATTTTGGCCAGCACGATTGAAAAAGTTTCGGGTCAAACATTTAAAGAATTTATGGCGGAACATTTCTTTCAGCCCCTGGGCATGAACCACACGCGTATTTACAATACAAGGCGAAGTGGCGAGAAGATTGATAACTATGCGTACGGATATGTATGGTCAGATAGCTTGAATCGCCTTATGCTGCCCGATTCGTTACCTGATTACAAGTTTGTGTATTATCTGGATGGCATTCAGGGCGATGGAATTATTAATTCGACCACTGCCGATTTGCTGAAGTGGGACAGGAGTTTATTGAATCACACAATACTAAATGAAGGTGCAGTGGGTGAAATGCAGAAACCTCAGGCTCTGGTTGATACAGTTTCTCAAGGCTCTTATGGCTATGGTGTGTTTGTGGGTAAGAATCAGTTTGGAAACTATATTCAACATGCTGGCGGCTGGCCTGGGTATGGCACCAACCTGGCCCGGTATGTTGACGATGACTTAACCCTGATCGTTCTTTCTAATAATGAGTCGGCCGCGACCGCCATCCAGGCAGCATTAAGTAATATCTATTTCAATCAACCAGTAGCGATGCCCTATGAGCATACATCTATTGTACTTGATTCGATAACCCTTGATGCCTTTGTTGGCTCTTACAAATTAAGAGGGACTAAGTTTGCCATTGATAGAGATAAGAATGGGTTGAAGGTTTATGGAGGAATGGAATTGAGACCGGAGTCGGAAACAAAAATCTTTCATACCGGTAGATATGATTTACAGTTTGAAATTGAGAAAAACGCGAATGGAACCCTTCGGTATTACCGTACGATGTTTGGCGTTCGCGAACTTGTTGAGAAATTGAATTAAATACTCACACCAGCATGAAGAATCTCGATCGCAGGCTGTTGTTGGCAATACTTCTTTACGGTCATTTTATTGGTGCATTCGCCCAAACTCCCACCCAACGAATTACCGGCACCGTGCTGGATAAGGCAAGTCGCCAACCGCTTCCGGGCGCAAATGTATTCATCACCCTGAATGATGACAAGTCTACCATTATCGGGGCGGTGAGTGATATGGAGGGCAGGTTTACCTTAGACAAAGTTCCGGTGGGCCGGCATTACCTGAACTGTTCGTACGTGAGTTATGAGAACTGGATTTCATCCTATCTCGAACTTACATCTGCCAAACAACTGAACATTACGATCGAACTCAATGAAGCGGTCACAATGAAAGATGCTGTCGTGGTAGTGGCTCAACGAACACCCAGCGTGGCAAGCAACGAGTTTAGTTTAGTGAGCGCGCGGTCGTTTACACCCGAAGAAACACAACGCTTTGCCGGAAGCATTAACGATCCGGGTCGTATGGCATTGAGTTTACCGGGCACCCAGATTTCGACTCAGGATAACGAGAATACCATTGTGGTAAGAGCTAACTCACCCATTGGTTTAAGCTGGCGACTCGAAGGCGTGGAGATTCCCAACCCCAACCATTTTGCAGAAGCGGGATCAAGCGGTGGTGGGATAAGTGCATTAAGTATTTATGTGTTGGGTGCATCTGATTTTTTTACGGGTGCCTTTCCACCGGAGTATGGGAATGCCCTTGCCGGTGTGATGGACTTGAAGTTCAGAAAGGGAAATCGCGAGAACCGCGAGTTTCGTTTTCAGGCTGGATTGATCGGGTTGGATTTTGCTTCCGAAGGCCCGCTTTCGAAAAAGAAAAAATCGGCTTCTTATTTGTTCAACTACCGGTATTCTACGCTGGGGCTATTAAGCAAAATGGGTGTTAATGTGGTGAATCCGCTTACGAGCAACTCTTTTCATGACTTGTCATTCAATCTCTATTTCCCCATCAATAAAAAAACACATCTTACTTTTTTTGCTTTTGGCGGAGCCAGTTCAGAAAACAAGAAGCCAGAATCGGACACCACAAAATGGGAAAGTTATAATGAAGTTTATGCCTATGATTTTTATACAAAGCTGGGAGTAACCGGAATAACCTACACGTATCTAATCAATGAAAAATCGTACTTGTACGGAGTGGTGAGTGCAGGAGCTAACGATATCAAGTCAAATGACGATACGGTCAATTACGACTTTGTAAAAACCCGGATCAGAAATGAAAGCTATCTGAACGGACGGATCACTACTGCGTGGTCGTATAATCGCAAGGTTGGTCAGTCTACTAATTTAAAAACTGGTTTCCAGGCGAGTTATTTATTCTATAATGTATTTCGCGATGATTATGATAATGTAATTTCTGATTTTCGGGTACAGATGGACGGTGCCGGCAACACGCGGCTGATGCAGCCCTATGCAGTGATTCGTTCGCAGCTAAATTCTAAGGTAACTGTGCAGGCTGGACTTAATAGTATGTATTTTGATTATACGAAGGACTTTGTCTTGGAGCCACGGGTTGGAGTGCAGTTTAAATTGCCCTCAGCTACAATTGATGTAGCCTATGGTATGCACAGTCAGATCTTACCGTTCCAAACCTATGAGGCAGTAACAACGGATTCGCTGACGGGAGCTTATGCCGGCAAACCCAATCGCAATCTGGACATGTGGCGGGCTCAGCATGTTGCGATCAGTTTGAATAGACAGTTTGCCGGAAACGTAAGAGTAAAATTGGAACCTTATTACCAGTATTTATACAATGTGCCGGTGAGTATACATGACTGGAATACCTATTCCCTGATTAATCAGGATCGCAATTTCTTTGCGGATAGTCTAAGCAACGAGGGAACTGGTTACAATAAAGGAGTTGAACTGACTTTTGAGAAATCATTCAGTAACCAGCTTTTCTTTTTGTTGAGCGCTTCCGTTTATGATTCAAAGTTTAAAACTAATAATGGAGGCGCGGATCGGTATTACAATACCAAATATAATTCCAACTTCAATTCAGCATTAACCTTCGGTAAGGAATGGGCATTGAGCAATGTAAAGCGACTTGAAGTGGGTGGCCGCATTTTGTGGAGCGGGGGCATGCGGTACACTCCGTTTAATACAGAAGAATCAATTGCTACCGGTAGGGCTGTTTACATTTACTCACAAGCCTATGAATCGCAAAACAAAAATTACTTTCGTGTGGATGCCCGGGTTGCGCTTCGTAAAAATGCTGAGAAGTTGTCATGGAAGTTATCGTTGGATATTCAGAACCTGACCAACTATCAAAATCCGCAACGTCCTTATTTTGATCGTTGGAATGGCACGATCGCCTATGGCTTTAATACTTCGATTATTCCGGTAATCAGTTATACCATCGATTTTTGAAATTTGTCAGTAAGAGAATAATGTTAGAAATATTATAAAAAGCATGACGCCTTAGTTCCCGTATACTACTGTACGAGAAAATTATTTTATGAAAAACAGAATACTCATTATTGGTGGTGGCATTGCTGGTCTTACAACGGCACTGGCCTTGCAACGCAGGAATATCGACTTCATGGTTTTTGAGGCCGTTCCGGAGATTAAAGCTGTAGGTGCAGGAATCAGTCTTGCGGGGAATGCCATGCGGGCTCTCAAAAAGTTGGGTGTAGATGAAGAAGTGAAGCGAAGAGGCCATTTGATTTCTTCCATGATTATTGAGGATGAGAAAGGTAAACGTATCTCTATAATGGATGCGGAGAAACTAAGCCGCGAACATGGACTGGAAAACGTAGCGATACATCGTGCTGATCTCCACCAGGTTTTATTAAATACGGTTGATAGTTATAAAATTGTTACCGGCAAGAAGGCAATTGATTTTAATGAAGAACCTGAGAGTATTACCATATTCTTTGATGATGGGAGCCAGGAGCAGGGTCGTGCAGCTATTATTGCTGATGGAATACATTCAAGTATTCGTAAAAAATTATTGCCGGGAGTGAGTCCTCGTTATTCAGGGTATACTTGTTGGCGGAGTGTGGTTGAAAATACGTGGAGTATTCAACATCATGCGGTTGAAACCTGGGGTCCGAATGGAAGATTTGGATATGTACCCATTGGCAATAACAAGGTCTATTGGTTTGCCTGTAAAAATGCACCGATAAAAGACGAGATGATGAGTTTATTTAGTGTCGCGGACCTTGCGGATAATTTTAAAAGTTATGCGCATCCAATTCCTGAGATGTTAAAAGACACATCTGATACGGATTTGATCTGGAGTGATATTGTAGATCTGAAACCAATTTCACAGTATGCCTATAACCGGATTTTATTGTTAGGTGATGCTGCTCATGCTACAACCCCTAATCTTGGCCAGGGTGCCTGCATGGCTATGGAAGATGCGCTCTTTGTTGCCGAGATAATTGATAAGCAACCAGAAAATATTGTCAATGCCTTTAAATCATTTGAGCAGGAGCGAGTACCAAGGGCGCACTATATAGTTAACACAAGTTTTCTGTTGGGTAAATTGTCTCAATGGGAAAACCCTGTGCTGGCAAAATTCAGAAATATGCTGTTTCGACTTATACCAGATTGGGTAAATGAAAAGCAAGTTGCGAGAGTGTTGGAAATTTGATAAGGGTAGGTGACAAGGCCACCAAAATCATGATCAATTTTTTCAAGGAGCTTGATTTTCATAGGAAGATAATTAAGTAAAGCTTGATTATCGTATTTTGAAAATACTTTTTATGGACGAGACAATAGAGGTAGCCATCACCGCACCTAGTGTTGCAAGAAAAATATCTTTCTGGGCATCCCAGATATCACCTTGTGTGCCAAGGTAGGCATCACCCTGGGCAGGAAAGAATACATCAGCCACGGCCCACTCAATCAATTCATAAAACCCACTGATTGATAATGTAATTTCAATGGGCAGCACCCACGCTACCCACACCGGAAATTTCAACCACTTCAAAAACATTTCGCGCATTGGGTAGGCCAGCAGAAATCCAAAGCTAAAATGCACAATACGATCATAATGATTACGCTCCATAGAGAATACATCTTTCAGCCAATAACCAAACGGGTTTTCAGCATAGGTGTATTTTGATCCATAGACGTGGAGGCAGAGATAAATACAAACCAACAAGTAGGAGAGATCGCTAAACTGGTATTTCTTATAAGTATAAACCAGAAACCCAATGAAGATAAACACCAGCATGTTTTCCAGAATCCAGTTATTCAAGTCGGTAGTACCCAGAAGGGTTGACCCCCATACGCCCAGAAAGATCAGGATGAAAAATTGTAACCAGCGGTTCTTCTTTAACTGAGTCCTTTCTGGCGAGATGGCAAGCGTAAACGGCATAGGGATAGGTTTGGAATAAAGTTAAGGAATATTTGAAATTTGATTCTTGATTTCAAAGTCATCCAGTTTCAGCATCAAGGATCTAGATTTCGAAAGCACTCCGATAGAATCCATTTGTCTGCACGTACCCGAGCAGCTCTACATAAAATGGATGCGAGCCGAGGGTGGCGCTATCGCCTACGATTATAAGTTTCTTACGAGCGCGGGTCATGGCCACATTGGTTCTGCGGATGTCGCCTAAAAATCCTACTTCTGCTTTTTCGTTGCTGCGCACAAAGCTGATTGCAATTACATCGCGCTCCTGTCCCTGGAACGCATCCACGGTGTTGATGGTAATTAACTTATGTAGGGGTTCCAACACTGGCGAAGCATCGGCCAGTTTATGAAGGTGATCCACCTGGGCCCGATACGGTGTGATGATACCCATTGAGATAGTTTGTTCCAGCCAAACTTCCAATCCAATTTCTTCTACCAGTTTTTCTGTTTGTTGAATCAATAAAGAAGCTTCCTCCAGATTAAACCGACTCAGTGTTTCCGGATCTTGTTGTTCGGTATAGCCGCATCCGGCTGTATCAATAAAATCAACGGGAAGTTGATTAGATCTTAACAACTCCGACTTGACTGACGCGTGGGCCACTAATTCATCATTATAAAAGTAACGTGACGAAAACTTCATGATGGCCTCATGCATCCGGTATTGCACCCGAAGCATGGTAGCCATTTCCGGATGTTTAGCAATCCCTTTTTCAAAGAGAGTAATGGCCAACCCTTCTTTGGCAGCATCATTTGATTTAATGGTTGGAGGTAACTGACAATGATCGCCAGCCAGTATCACCCGTTGTGATTTTAACAATGGAATCCAGCAGGCAGGCTCCAACGATTGTGCGGCCTCATCAATAAAAACTGTTTTGAATTTCCGTCCCCGAATTACAGGATGCGATGAACCTACCAGTGTACTGCAGATAACGTCTGCCGCCTGCAGTAAATCGTTGATGATATAGAACTCCAGCATATCTGCATCTGACTTCAATGTGCGGGCCTCTTCTTTTAATAATCTGCGCTGTTCTTTTTCCTGGTAGCCATAGTTGCGTTTGTATTTTGATGCCTGATTGCGCACCTGTTCCATCTTTTTTCGCAAGGCCCGCAGTTCGCTATAGTTGGCGTGCGTAGCAATGCGTGCGTCCAGCGTTTTGCTTAGGGTTTGTTCTGTTACCCGTGCCGGATGTCCGATACGGACTACATTTAACCCCTGGTCTGTCAGTTTTTCCACCAGTAAATCAATGGCAGCATTGCTGGGCGTACACACAAGTACCTGACCTTCTATTTTATTGGTTAACACAATGGCTTGCACCAGCGTAGTAGTCTTGCCGGTTCCGGGCGGGCCATGGATGAAGGCAACATCTTCTGTCTCCAGAATTTTATCAACGGCCTTTACCTGGCTTTCATTTAATAGCTTAATCGACTCCTGATACTGGATGCTTGACGAAGCATTTTGATTTTTTTCAACTCGTTTATTTTTGAAATCACCCAGAAGAATTTCACGCAATTCGGCCACCCGGTTGTCTTCCGCTTTCATCACAGCCTTTAGCGCGTGTTCCATTTCCTTGTAGGTCATCTCATCGAACATCACATCCACGCCCAATTGTCCATCACCAATCCAATCGGGCAGGTCATCACCATTAAGAGTAATCACCAGCGTGTTGTCCTGAACATAATTAATCACTGCATTGAGATGTTCTTTCTCCGGTTTGCCGGAAGCATTGCAAAACAAGCTCACTAATTTGCCACTCTGAAAGCTATGGGGCTGATCGAGTTGATGTACTCGCTGAAGTTCAAGGATAATTCGTTCGCCTGTGCCAATGTAATCGCGCACCAGGCGCACCGGGTACCAGGTAACACCTTCCTTTACACGTTGGGTGAGTGACCGTAGTAATACCTTTTGCCGGTATTGTTCAAGATCGGCTTGCCGCTCGAGTTTTATAAGGTCTAAGGTCTTTTGAAGTTGTTCTCGGGAATTCATCAATTATGAGGCCGCAAAGATGCACGGGGAATATCTCAGATAAAAATTTATTTTACCACATACGTTAAAGTTAATTTATGGAAAGGCCAAGGGCCTTGACGTAACTATCTATATAGGAGGTTAAACTCTTTCGCTTGTATTGCATGATAAACCTCGGATGAGCGAGGGGAATAATCTTTTCAAAGAATTGATGCTGCTCATTAAACTGTGAGAGAAATTTGTAGTTGTCGCCCTCGCCCAGGCAATACGCCATTTTCGTATTGATACCAAAGTCCAGCTGCCTGCGCATACACGTAAACATAAACGGTTTTAATCGCTCCGTAAGTTTTGCGTCATCGTAATAGTTGAGATTTTTTCCTTCGCGCGTAAACCCAAGCGGAGATACAGAAGTGAAGTAGAAATTGGTATAGAAAAGATTTGCTCCGCCAAAGGCGTCAATCATTTTATAGATATAGTCGGAAGAAAGCTCTTGCTTCCTGGCAAGATTATTTTTTATACCGCAAATACTTTCAAGTTTAATGGGGTCGGTGAACGGAATACCCGTGAGTCCGCCCCCAAACCTTCCTGGGTTTATCCCTATAATCATGGTTCGCGGTTTAGTGTCTGAATAGTATTGTGTATAAAACCGCTGGCAGAGCTCGAAAACAAGTTTATCCTGATACGGATTCAATACCTGAACTCCCCGTGGCAATGGAACAGATAACTTCAATGCAGCGAAGAACTGAAGAACCTGGGTAGCAAAATGATCCTGATTCATCAGAGCATCAAGAAGTTTTTGATTTTTTTAGAGTCGCCAAAAAGAATAAGCGTATCCCTTTGGCGCAGGTCGATGGCTGGGGTCAGAATTCCAATAGTTTGTTTTGTTTTTCTGATTGTACCAAGAATATTTTTCTCAGCTACTTCGCGCTTTATAGAAACTAACTGAATCTCATAATCTCCAATAAAGTCTATGTCACCCACTTTGCTGCCAATTAACCTTGCCGGAATGTTTATTTCCACAATTTGATAGCGGTCGCACACGCGATGCGAATCAAGTACATCACTAAAATTTAATTGATGTGCCATACGCTCAGCGGAGTTTTGTTCGGGGTAAACGAATTCCGAAAGGCCCATAGTTTCAAGAACGGTTTTTTGCAGGGTAGAGGTTACGCGACAAATTATTCGGTTAACCCCAATTTGCTTGAGTAATGCAGCCAGTAAGATGATCGCACCCTCATTTTCTCCGATAGCAATAATCACGGCATCGGCTTCTTTCAAGGGTAAATCCCGAATTGCTTCTGGATTGGTGGCATCCATGGCAATGGTATAGGTGATCCGGTTCTTTAATTTTTCGGTTCGCTCCGGAGAAGAATCGACACCGAATACCTCATGACCGAGCTCCACCAATTTACTGGCCAGCGAAGCACCATAGTTTCCGATTCCAAATACAATGAATTTCATAGGAGTGATTGTTAATTCATAATTTCTTCAACAGGGTAGTGATACGCTTGTTGTTTGGCCTGATTGACAAATGCGATGAGCACGGTAAGTGCACCCACCCGGCCAACAAACATTACCAGGATCAATACAACTTTACTCGTTTCGGATAGCTCGGGTGTAATCCCCAGCGTAAGCCCAACAGTAGCAAATGCAGAGAATGATTCAAAGGCTATTTTTAATAGTCCATGCTTGCCATCATTCAACGAAATCAATAAAACGGAAAGTCCAATGATGAGCAACGAGATGATTATTGAAGCAAAGGCTTTGTTGATAGACGGCTCGCTGATCTGGGTTCTGAAGACATCGATCCGATTCTTGCCACGTATAATTGCACCGAGATTTAAAAAGGCAATGGCTGCGGTGGTAGTTTTTATTCCACCTCCTGTTGAGGATGGCGATGCACCAATCCACATCAGTAGTAAATAGATTAGAACGGTGGGTAACGTGAGCGCGCTTAAATTAACTGTATTGAAACCAGCAGTGCGGGGAGTAACTGATCCAAAAAAAGAAGTTACAATTTTTCCAACCCAGGATGAGTGCTCTTTCAGGGTAGCATTCCATTCAAATAGAAGATAACAACTAAATCCAACCAGTAACAGGATCAAGGTAGTACTAAGGGCAAGCTTTGAATTCAGTTGGATAATCCGGGTATAGGTTTCGCGAGCCGGATTCTTAAGCAAACGATTTACAACATTCAGTGCTTTTGATCGAATGAAGGTGAAAAGATTAAATACAATGGGAAAGCCCATACCTCCTAAAATAATGAGAGTAGCAATAATCAGGTGTAAGGGATAGTTGAATTTCACTAGCGGATCATTTAGTCCATTAGAGAAGGTGGAGAAACCTGCATTACAAAAGGCAGATACCGCATGAAAGACGGAAAAGAAGATCTGATCAACTTTTTTATCAAAAAGTGTTTTATCCACACTTATATATACCAGGAAGGCTCCGATAGCTTCAAAGAAGAGTGTGACAAGTATGATTCTGCCGATAATTGTTATCACATTGCTCAACCGGTTAGGGCTAACGATACTCTTAAGTGCCATTTGGTTATGAAAGGAAACAGACCCGGCCGCCAGGTACGAGAGTAAGCCGGTGAATGTCATAATGCCCAGCCCCCCAATTTGAATCAGAAAGAGCAGAATAATCTTTCCTACAATCGTGAAATGTTTGGCAGTATCCACCACCGTGAGCCCGGTAACGCACACGGCACTGGCCGAAGTAAAGAATGCATCAACAACATTAATACCGCGTACGGTTGCTTTAGGTAACATAAGCAAAAGAGCCCCCACCAGAATGATTACCGCAAAACTGAGGATGAACAGGAAAGCCGGGTTTTGCCGTTTGTGATGTACATATCTTAATAGACTCGAGACTTCGGTCAGGAAAAGAAAGAAAAGGCCGGCATAGAGAATTAGTTTGTAAGTTAGAAAATCAGAAGCAGGTGTAGGTTTAGACAATACCAGTTCGTTAGCGACATGACCCAGGTAGTAAACAAGAATCACAAGCGTCAGGCTATACAAATGAGCTTTAAACTTTCTTGGTTCAACCCATTCCGAAAAGAAACGAATAAGAAAAACAATTTTGAAACTCAGCAGGACCAGAAGCAACCCTGTATATAGGTTGGGCGAATGACTGTAAAATGGATTAAAGCCAAAATCGTAGATAACCAATCCTAGCGCAATCAACGTTGTTAGCGGAATTAGTCCATTGCTGATGCGATAGAAAGCGCGCAGTATTTGAACGATACTAAACCGGCCTTGATTTATAACTTTTTCAGTGAGGGCTTTCTTGGCCCACCGGTATAGCAACTCAATTTTGTGACTAATTCTTTTTAGCATTACAAAATAACAGCGATATACTTTTAATTTGGTCCTTTATATCTCTAATTATTTGGGACTCTGTTGATTGTTGTTGTGTCTGACAAGGTTTGTGTGTTTTTATCGAGTTGATTAATTCCTTTGTTGCATTTTGTAAGCTCTAATATACCCCAAAAGATAACCTTCTACATCAGGAAATCTGTATACATATATTTCCCTAATCGAGTTAAATCAATTTAGCCACATTTATTTACGTCAGTCAAGTCATGGCTTCCAGCCTCCAGCTATTCTTCCAACAACTTAACCAACTTCTGTAGCTCCTCCTTATTTCGCTCTGAGTTGATGTTGCTGATTACGCCATCTTTTTCGCGCGTGGTAAGGCGCCAGCTTAACGATGCCCGGGCGCTGTTCTGCCGGATGCTGTCCATCTTCTGCAAAATGGGTAAATAGTTTTCGGCCTGATACTGCAAGTCCAGGCGATCGATGGGAACGCGCAACCATGAGTGTGCCTGCCCAATGAGCATATCGCTGGTAATGTCCTGAAAGTTTTCGAAGTTATTATAAACACTGCTGATCGGCTGCGTCATATCATCTATAATCGTTTGACCTGCCCTCGCAACAATAGTTCCTAACTTGGGTGAGTCGCGGATGGAAAGAAAAATAACGCCCGAAGTATTTTTAGAAACCCATTCGTTGAATGCATATAAAAACCGCACCGCATCCGACATCCCAAAGTTGTCCGAGATTCCCGCATCCATAATTTGAATGGGTGGATCCGTTGGCAATGTAGTGTTGGGTGTGATGTACGGAAACGTAGCACTCATACGCAACGCAGAAAGAAACCGCAGATCTTTGGAATCCTGGGCTTCGAAGAACCGGTGGAAGTCAATGCCACTCACTTTTACCTGGTGGTAATCCATGAAGTTCATGACTTCGTTATTCATAAAAGAAACGGGTCGCGAGGCGATGTAGATTTTCCGGCCGTCATTTACTACGGTGGGAGTAAGGATAACCATCGGGATAATCCCTTTGCTCTCGGCTTCTGCATAGTCCCGGATGGGTTTGTCCATCAACCCTTCCGTGATTTGATTGAGTTGGTCTTCAAACGTAAAGGCGCGATCGCGCTGATAGGCTTTGCCGGCATATTCAAATTTGGTGAAGCCCACAAACAAATCATTCGCCAGCAAACTGAAGATGAGTGGATTTAAATTGTCGCTGGAGATTTTCTGTCTATGAATATTTCCGTAGGGTTGAATGGATTCTCCGAGCTTCTCTCTCAGTTTTAATTCCCGGAAGTAACTGGCGCCAATAAGTCCACCCGAGGCCCCGGTAATCAGCACACTGCTTTCCATCAGTTTCCCACCGGTAAGGCTATCTGCTTTTTGTAGTGCCGTGAGTGTCCATAAGGAAGCGCGCTTGCCTCCGCCACTTGCACAAAGAAAAATCATTTTAGGTTTCGTAGCCGGATCAAATTTCTTTCGCCAGTTTTCCAATTGGACCAACACGGCCAGTCGGTCATTTTCCATGGCCGAGCTATCGAGTTGACTTTGCAGGGATGCAATTGAATATTCCGCAGGCAATTTGCCATAGTCTAAACCAAAGGCTTCATATTTTTTTGTAAAGAAATCTTCGCCCACCAAGTGATTGACAAGAAGAAACAGAATCAAACTGGTAGTAGCCGACCATCCTCCAAACCAATAAGAAAATGCCCCGGAGAGCATCACAAAAACGGTTAGAAAGATCATGGCGCTGCAGGCTGCCGGTATCTGGAAAATGGGAAAGTCTTTGAAGATCCCTAACACGAGAATCATCCCAAAGATGAAAAGCTCAATGACCACCAGGTTGAAATGATTTTGATCAAATACCTGCAGGATCGTGGCCCGATCATAAAAGGAATTGGATTCAACGGGTTTAGCCTGAAGGTATCCGGTTAGGTAATAGTCAACGCGTTCTTGTTTTTTTCGAACGATGTCCAGTTTTTTCATTGCGCTCGCGCGTGTCACTTTAACATTCAATTTGATTTTCTCATCGATCCGGCAAACGACATATTTAAAGATGTCTTTATTGGTGAATCTGAAATAGAGTGAGAAAAATAAAGTCATCACAATATAGCCGCAGAATAAGCCGGCCAGGTTTTTAACTAATTCAAAATCGGAGCTGTATTCATTATTGATCTGAAACCCAATAATCTGGTAGACATAGGTGATCAGGAAGACTAGGGGAATGATGCTGTTATTAATGATAAATTTTTTTAAGGGGTTAGGTAAAGTTCCAATGAACGAAAACCGGTGCCCGTCAGAGATGTAGCAGGTAATATGAAAGGCCATAGTAAAGCCTGCCGTAAGCAACCCCATCATAAAGAAACTGGCAAAGCTCACCTTGTTCATGTATTCCGGGTCGAGAAAGAGGTATGGGATGCCCAGGTATTTGCCAAAGCTGCCGGTGATCATTGCAAAGAGAATGATCCAGCACAAGATTAAAACATGATTGCGCCTGAAGTTATTCAGCAGTAGCTGGATAGGAAATGAGTAAAAGAGTTTAGGGGCGAAGAAGTAAAGCTTTCTCATGGGGGTAGACCCTTCAAGATATGAAATTTAGATCATCTCTAAAAACTATGTGGTATGAACCAAAATTCGTAAATCGTATACTTTAATTCATTCTGGACTTGGATAAAACTTTCTCTATCTATCGTTCTTCGGCAGGCTCAGGCAAAACCCGCACCTTGGCCAAGGAGTATCTGAAGCTTGCATTGCGCTCTCGCTCTGATTATTTCAAACACATTCTGGCGGTAACCTTCACGAACAAGTCAACTCAGGAAATGAAGGATCGGATCCTGGCTTATCTGAATGATTTTTCTAATGATAAGTCCATGGTGCTGGCGGGCGAACTTCAGCGCGAGTTGGGGTTGGACGCGTCTACCTTTAAGATGTATGCTGAGGAAACCCGGGGTGAGATTTTACATAAATATTCACAGTTCTCCATTAGTACCATTGATGCCTTTTTCCAACAGGTGATTCGTGCGTTTACCCGCGAGGCCGGTCTTGCGGGTGACTATCGCCTGGAGGTTGAGAACGATGCTGTAATGGAGGAGGTGATTGATAACCTGATGGATGAGTTGGGCACCAACGATGACTTAACCAAATGGGTGGTGGAGTTTGCCAGTGAAAATCTTGAGAAAGATATTGGTTGGGATGTGCGCCCTGCCCTGATTAAGTTTTCGGAAGAAATTTTTAAGGAAGAGTTTCGGGCGATTGAAGGTGAATTGATTGAGACTACGGCATCGAAAGATTTTTTTGATAGCCTGCGAACTGAGCTGAATAAGATTCGGGCTCAGTTTGTTAATTCCATAAAGATCAGAGCTGTTGAAGCAATGGAACTAATAGCAACTAATCAATTAACGATTAATGATTTTAAGTACGGAAAAACAGGCAGCTTATACTCTTACCTGGAAAGATTGAGTGACCTGCGCACTGTTAAGGGCTATCCTGAAAATAGAAAACGGGCCGAGTTCGAATTTATTTTCCCTAAAAATGTGCCCAACGAAAAGTCAATAAGGCGGGCACTTGTACTGGAAATAGCCGAACGGAAATTGGTACCGTTATTGAAAGAGATCAATGATATACACTCCAAAAATGGAAGCCGGGCCTTAACGGCCGAAGTGGTACTTGAGAATTTTTATGCCTTTGGTCTGATCTCAGATATCTCGCGTAAGCTGAAAGAATACAAAAGCGAAAACAATCTTATGCTGCTGTCGGATGCGCCCTACTTTTTAAATAGTGTGATTGGCGAAAGCGATACTCCGTTTATTTACGAGAAAGTAGGCTCATTCTATAGGAATTTTCTCATAGATGAGTTTCAGGACACCTCGGGGTTGCAGTGGAAGAATTTTTTACCGCTGCTCACCAATAGTTTGGATCAGGGTTTCCCCAGTATTATTGTGGGTGACGTAAAGCAAGCGGTGTATCGCTGGCGCGGAGGCGATCTAACCTTATTGCAACAGGTGGTGCGCGATCAGATTGGAGTCAATCGCACCAATACATACGAACTGGATAGAAATTTTCGCAGCGCAGCGCAGATTGTTTCTTTTAACAACGCTATTTTTCAATCAGCATCAGCATGGGTAAAAGCTGAAACCGGGGGAACCATTACCGAGGCCGCCTATAAAGATGTAACACAAGGATTGGTCAATGATGAAGCCGGGTTTGTACACGTATCATTTATCTCAAATACTGAAGATGAAGACTGGAATGCAATTGCCTTGAGGCAGGTGCCGGAGCATTTAGAGAAACTTCAACAGCTGGGAGCAGACTTGAAAGATATCGCGATTCTGGTTCGAAGGAATGACGAAGGGCAGAAAATTGTAGCTCACCTGCTGGAGTATAAAAATTTAGGAAAAGCTAAACCAAATTGCCGTTACGATGTCGTCTCTAACGAATCGCTGCAGTTAGGGGGTGCGAATAGTGTTAATCTTTTAACAAGCGCACTTCACTATTTATTAAATCCTGAAAACGAAATTGCTCGTGCCCAATTGAGCTACGAGTATGATAGGTTGAATGAATCATCAAAAGATATCTCTGAAACGTTTTTGGTAGCCAATCAATCAACCTTTGAGAATAGCCTTCCGGTTACGTTTACCAGGCAGAAACTTTTTCTTAAGAAGCTACCGCTCTTTGAGTTAACAGAAACCCTGATCGAGATTTTTGGCTTGGGTAAGAATGCGGGCGAGTTAGAGTATCTGCAAACCTTTCAGGATTTGGTGTTAAATTTCACAAGCCGCGATCGAAACGACCTCGGAGCGTTTTTAGAATGGTGGGAGGAAAACAAAACGAAAAAATCCATTCAGGTTTCAGAGGAAGTAAATGCCGCCCAGATTATTACGGTTCACAAATCAAAGGGACTTCAGTTTAAATATATAATCATACCATTTTGCTCGTGGGAGTTAGATCACGGAATAAAGCCAACGTTGTGGGTAAAATCTGATCACGCTCCGTTTGATAAGGCTGGGTTTTTACCGGTTAAGTATTCATCAACATTGCAAGAGACACTCTTTGCATCGTACTACGAAGAGGAGAGAACGCGGAGTTTTCTTGACAATTTGAATTTGCTTTATGTTGCGCTTACACGTGCCGAGCATGGAATGATCATTACGGCACCCAATCCGAAAATCAGAAAGAATCTTGTAGCCACGCTACTTCATCACGGAATAAACACAGACTTAACCCTTCAGTCGCGGTGGAACGAAGAGACACAGGAGTGGCAGTCGGGCGAGTGGGTGTTGGCAAAAGAAGAACGAAGTAAAACAAACGAGCCTTTGGAGTTGAAGGCCTATGCATCTTCAACGTGGCGCAGTAAACTTGTTATCAGGCACTCTGCGGTTGGGCACTTTGATCCCCACGAAAGTGAAACGATAACCAGAATTAAATACGGCATTTATCTGCATTCTATTTTTTCGCGCATTCATTATCAGGATCAATTAGAAGAGATTCTGAATCAATTGATTCTGGATGGTATAATCACCTCACACGAACAACCCATACTTACCGAGCTGATGAACGAATTGTTTGCCAACGAAGTAATTGCTTCCTGGTTTACCCGCGAGTGGCAAGTGCGTACCGAAGTACCTATTCTGTTGCCCGGTGGTGGTGAAAGCCGAATTGATCGGATGATGCTTAAGGGCAACAGTGTTTTGGTAGTTGATTTTAAAACCGGTACTCCCACTAAAACCGACTCAAAACAGGTGGCAGACTATCTGGAAACACTACGTAAAATGAGTTTTCAAGAAGTGCAGGGTTATTTGCTCTACATAAAATCCGGAGAGGTAGTGTCAGTGCCACCCGGCAAAGTAATAAAGACTGCAAAGAAGGATGACAAACAACTCGGCTTAGATTTTTAACTATGGAGTCGTTTCTGAAAGAGCTTGCCCGACAGATTTACAAAGACAATCCTCAGCTGGATGCCCTTACGATTGTATTTCCCAACCGCAGGGCTGCGTTGTATTTTCGAAAACACCTTAGCGACATCATTGCTAAGCCCGCATTTGCCCCTACGCTTATTACTATTGAAGATTTTATTTATTCGTTTTCGACTGCCAAGATTCCGGATAAATTAGAATTGGTTCATAGACTTCATAAAACCTATAATGAAGTAATGGCTTTGTCCAATGAAAAGAGTGAAGCTTTTGACGAGTTTTATTTCTGGGGCGATATGTTGCTGCGCGATTTTGATGAGTCAGATAAATACCTGGTAAATGTCGGACAACTCTTTAAAGATCTACGCAATCAAAAAGAACTCGACTCAACATTTGATTACCT
>JBEBJH010000076.1:0-18937 GCA_040079965.1 Cyclobacteriaceae bacterium | reverse complement strand
CTTTGGTTCAGGATCAGAAGGTCCTTCTCGTTTTGCCAAGAAACCTTTTCAGAAAAGAGATTCAGAAGGAGGTGAAAAACCTTTTAGAAGAAGCACACGTCCTTTTGATTCAAAAACGGAAGGCCCTTCACGCTTTGGAAAGAGACCCAGCTCAGGACCCGGAAAGGAAGGCGATGAGAAACCCTTCCGCAAACGCAGCGGCCCATTTGGATCAAGACCCGATGGTCCTTCAGGCTTTGGCAAGAAACCTTTTCAAAAAAGAGATTCCGATCGTGGCGATGAAAAGCCTTTCAGGAAAACTGATTCACGTTCCTTTGGCTCACGTCCGGAAGGACCATCGCGATTTGGAAAGAAACCCTTTGCAAAAAGAGATTCAGACGGTGGCCGTGATGAATCTTTTCCTAAAAGAGAATCGCGATCATTTGACTCTCGACCCGAAAGAGCAGCCCGTTTTGACAAGAAACCTTTTGCCGGAAAAGAAGGAGACGAAAAGCCCGTGCGTAAAAGCGAATCCTTTGAATCAAAACCAGAAGGTGAAGACAAGCCTTTTCGTAAGAGCAGCAGTAACTACGGTCTCCCTTACAAACGAAAACCATTCGATAAGGCACGCGATATAAAATCAACCAAACGCGCCAAGGCTGAAGAAAAGCCCAAGACAGATTTAGATCTGATACGCTTGAACAAATTTATCGCCAACAGTGGCGTAGGCAGCCGAAGAGAAGCCGATGAACTCATTAAGATGGGACTGGTTACCGTAAATGGTGAAACCATTACCGAGATGGGTCATAAAGTGAAGATTACAGATGAAGTACGCTACGAAGGCAAAAAATTAAAAGCTGAAAAACCTGTTTACATTTTATTGAATAAGCCAAAAGGCTTTATCACTACTACCGATGATCCGCAAGAGCGTAACACCGTAATGAATCTTGTTGCCAGCGCGGGTAAGGAACGAATTTATCCCGTGGGTCGATTGGATAGAAACACCACCGGATTGCTTCTGCTCACGAATGATGGTGATCTTGCTGATAAACTCACGCATCCATCCTACAACGTTAAAAAGATTTACAAAGTTGAACTGGATAAGCCGCTAACAAAAAATGATTTTATCAAAATAAAGGAAGGTGTTCATCTCGAAGAGGGCAAGGCCATAGTAGATGACCTGGCTGTTGTTGGTGATGATAATCTAACCATTGGTATTGAATTGCACATTGGCTGGAACCGCATCGTGCGCAGAATTTTCGAATCTCTTGGTTATGAGGTTGCAAAACTTGATCGCGTAGTGTATGCAGGATTAGATAAAAAAGATCTCGCTCGTGGTCAGTGGAGATTTCTGAAACCGGAGGAGATTGTAACGCTAAAGCATTTCAAATAGAGATTCCCTTTTTCATAAGCAATTAAAGAAGGCGACAGACTAATCTGCCGCCTTTATTTTTTTACTCACTCTTTAAATTTTCTACGGGTTTCACAAAAGTTGCGCGTATGGTTTGTGACCCTACTGTCAGCACACCGAAAAAAATCAGCACGAGTACACCCGTAACCATTACCGTCCAATCCATCGTAACATGATAGGCAATCATTTCCAACCAAAGGTTGTTGATGAAATAAGCGGCCGGTAAGCCAACAGCTACTGCAATGCCAAGCATGGCCAGGAACCCCTTTGAGAGTAATAAAATCAACGCACTACTGCTCGATCCCAAGACTTTCCTGATCGAGATTTCTTTGATCCGAGTCTCTGTGGCATACGTTGCCATACCCAACAAACCCAGGCACGAAATCATGATAGCGAGGAAAGCCACGACTCCTACTACTTTCACAATATCACCAAAGAAGATGTTGTAGATCGTTTCGATTTCTTCCTTCATTGATTTGTAGTCAACTTTCATGGCAGGGTTTACTGCGGCCCAGGCCGTTTCAATAGTTTTGGCTGTCTGAACAAAGGTGCCTGTATACTCGACTTGTAGAATGCTGAGTTCAGAGGGGTTGTATCGCAAGGCCATCGGTTCAAGTTTTTGCATCAGCAATTGATGATTGTAATTTTTCAACACACCAATAATTTGCACTTTGATGGAATCAGCATCCATAATCAACTCCTGACCCAGTGCATCGGTAGCGTTGGCGAAGTGAAAAGTCTTGAGTGCCTCCTCGTTTACAAGTATGAAGTTCTTATTTGATTCCCCTGCTGCCGCTTCGAAATTTCTTCCGGCCAGTAAAGTCAGTTTCATGTTGCTGATGTAATCTTCATCCACAGCGTAGTAGGAGACATTCGTCCAGTTTTTTTCTTCTAAACTCTTTTTAAAACCCATACCATACGTGGATCCTGCAGCCGGCACATGGGATGAAGCCGACACTGTTACGACATTGGCGTGTTCGAGCAATTCCGTTTTAAGGAGTTCTGGTTTAGTGCCATTGAGTCTTATCATAATTTGATTTTCCGATTGAAATCCCAGATCGGCTTTGATGAAATAACGCAACTGATTAAACACCACAAGCACGCTAAGGATGAATATCAGCGAAAGCGTAAACTGCGATACGAGCAATGCCTTCCGCAAGCCCATGCGGGAGAAAAGTTTAACATTACCCACACTCTTGAGAACTTTAACCGGTTGGAAACCCGAGAGTACAACCGCTGGAAACAGTCCAGCCAATATGCCTACCGCCAACGCAAACACGACAAAGGCAGCGTACACATACAGGTTGGCTTCTAAATCCCACTTCATTACCCGGGCAAAATTCAATTGTAGCATGACGGGTTTTAGCAAGAGTACCATGGCCACCGCAATCACCAGGGCGAGGAAAGTCGTGATGACCGCCTCCGACAAAAACTGGGTAAAGATTTGCCAACGCATAGCTCCCGTGGCTTTGCGGATACCGATTTCCTTAGCGCGCGTCAGCGATCGGGCAATGGATAAATTAGTAAAGTTGAAGCACGAGGTAAGCATCACCAGTGCAGCAAGTCCCGCGAAAAAGTAAATAAATATCCAAGGCAGAAATGGTCCGATCGGGTTATTGCGCATCGGGCCGGGCGTGATATTCATCATCGGCTGAAGTTGAAACTTCGCCTTGTTCACATCTGGATTGGTGTTAGGGGCGATATGTTTTTTATAAATCTTGTCGAAATAAGGTGAGATGTCGGATTCCGTCTTGCCATCCTCCAACAGGATGTACGTCCATGTTTGCCAGTAGTTGTGCCAGTTCTCTGACTCTTTTCCTAAAACATCACTAGCCTCTAAACTCTTTACAGTAGACATGCTGGCGAGTGCCTCAAACACGATGTGTGACTTCTTGTTGGTTTCTTTGAGCACACCCGTCACATTGTAAACACCCTTATCGCCCACTTTGACGGTAAGACCAACCGGATTTTCTTCCTTGAACAATTTTCGCGCTGCCTTGTGCGTGAGTACTACACTATAAGGTTCTTTCAATGCGGTGCGGGGATCGCCATATTCCATTTCATATTGAAACACCTCAAAGAATTCCGGATCGGCAAAGTAGCCGCTCAACGGGATGTTGACATTCTGATCGAACTCAATCCATGAATTGCCAAAGCCGCGCTTGATGCGAACGACTTTTGCGATGCCTGTGTAATTATTGCGCAACTCTTCACCCAGCGGGTGTGCGGAGGTGGCCGTAATGTTATCACTGAACGTTCCATCACCATGAATCACCTGGCTGTTGATTCGGTAGATACGGTCCCGGTTGGTATTGAATCGATCATACGTCATCTGGTCCGCTACCAGCATCATGATGGCCATGCAGATGGTCATGCTCACAGCCAATCCAAAAATGTTGATGAAAGAAAAAAACCGATGCCTGAATAAACTGCGAAGTGCTGTTTTAATGTAATTTCTGAACATAGTAATTCCGTTTAGCTTCTTACTAATTAAATTAAAATGAATACGTAGGTGTTGGTTAAGGCGTAGGGTAAGGAGTTACCAATCTAGTTGCTAGCCCATGTAAACGTATAAATCGCTGCATTCTTCTTAAGTCGGTACTGCAATTCGGTATCTGTTAGCTGAAGTATTAAATACCTGACCTCTTCACCCGCTAGTAACATCACCAACGTGCGTCCATTCTCAAGCTTCCATGTGCCCTGTGTAACCTGTCGGATAGGCTGAGATGATTTCCATGTGCCATCCGATGAGAACTGCAACTCTGTATAAGCGACTAATGAAGTATGGACTCCTACGCCCGACATTTCATCGGATTTGATTGTCCATGCTTTATTTACCAGGGACTCTGCTTTATTATTCTGTGCGAATGCAATACCCGCCAGAAGACTAACTAAAGAAAAAAGAATCATTCTTTTCATATCACTTCGAATCAAGCTCCTTCTTTACCACAAAGTAGTATATCAGGAATCCAAGGGAAACGGCAACGGCAAACAATCCATAAGGAAGCGGAGAATCAGGACTTGTTGGGATGTACTCCATAATCACAAGAGAGATTCCTGCGAAGAAAATAATCAGGCCCCACTTTAAAGAAGTGAACTTATTACTCTCTGTGTGTTGCTTAAAAACAGCCTGTGTTTCATCATTCACAAATCCTTTGTCGATCATCTTCTTTTTAAGAATATAATCGGTCATCACTTTAGTGAAGAAATAAATGGAGGCGCCAAAGCTTCCTATGATTGCTATTGGCATTAATACGTCATTATTCATAATAATTTGGGTTTTCTAATCTGGTTTCGGGGCGTAAGACACACGTGAGATCGCTAATGTTGCAGAGATTTTAAAAAAGATACTAGATACCAGATGCTGGAGACTTGGCCTGAATCAAGCATTCAGAGACCAGAACATTTAACTAAATTCATGCAACATCCGTTGAAAAGTGTGTGTCTAACACCAAAATGATCGATGATAAGGACCTGGTCTCACGGGTTTTGAGTGGAGATAGGCAGGCCTTTCGTATGCTAATCAAGCAAAACGAAAGGCTTGTTGGTCATATGATCTCCCGGCTCATTGATCGGCACGAAGACCGCGAGGAACTCTGCCAGGACGTTTTTTTGAAAGTATATGAGAAATTGGGGGAGTTCACGTTTCAATCAAAATTGAGCACCTGGATTGCGACCATTGCTTATCGGCATGGAATCAACCATCTGCGGAAGCGAAAGATTGCAATCAGCGATTTGCCCGAAGAAGAAAGTAAAATCGAGCGGTTTATTGCGATTGATGATGCCTCTGAAACATTAGCCGATCAGCAATTAGACGATATGGTTCTTCAACTAATCGACAAATTACCTCCACAGTACAAAGCGATACTCACTTTGTACCATGTACAGGAAATGAGTTATCCGGAGATTGTGGAAATAACCGGTTTGCCTGAGGGAACTGTTAAAAATTATTTATTCCGGGCGCGGCAGTTGTTGAAAGAAAAAGTAAAGAAGTATCTTGGCAAAGAAGAAGTACTATGAAGCACGAAGAAGAGCTACAAAATCAAATTGAACGGGGATCAGTAAATCATGACTCAGAAGATGCTCTTGCCTATCAGCGTGTTTTTAATTCTTTGAAAAAAGAACCTGACTTTCATGTATCACTTCCCTTTGCTGATCGCCTCCTTGTGCTCATTGAAAAAAAGGAAGAAAGAAAAGACTATTGGTGGATGGCAGCAGGCATTTTTCTTTCTGTCATAGCCCTGATTGTGGTCTTAGCCTTGACCAAAGTTAATTGGACTACAGGAGCTTTTACCTTTATCTCAAAATATGCGGGATTGGTTGCCTTTGGAATTGCCTTCATCCTATTACTGCAATGGATCGACAGGAAAATTGTGAAAAAAGCGAACTGAGTTTCGGTAAATGAATAACTCCTGAAAGGGATTAGCATCCACCCCTTTCTAATATTGCCCACCCATAAAAAATCGGTAACCTTTTCTATCTTGAAACGGTAAATAACGTCTGTTCAATTAATAAACTTCTCATGAATAAACTCTACACCCCGCTTTGCGCGATGCTTTTGCTTTGGAGCATCCAAACCCAGGCCCAGGAACCTAAAAATGAAGAAAAGGCCGACACGGTAAAAAAAGATAAACCAAAAAAGAAAAAAGATCTACCCCTGGAAGTTAGCAGGCGCGTGCCTATTAAAACCAATGAAGGCACCTGGATGTCATTGGATGTAAGCCCTGATGGCAAAACCATTGCATTCGATTTTCTGGGGGACATCTTCACCATGCCTGTTACTGGCGGCAAGCCAATCCAATTTACCAGCGGTATGGCTTTCGACTCGCATCCCAAGTTTAGTCCCGATGGAACGAAACTACTATTCATATCTGACAGAAGTGGTGGAGAAAACATCTGGTGGTTTACCCTGGATAAGAAAGACTCGTTACAGATATCAAAAGCAAATATCGACCACTATCAATCTGCCGAGTGGACACCCGATGGAAACTATGTGATCGGTTCGCGCGGAACCAGAAATTTAAAACTTTGGATGTTTCATAAAGAGGGTGGTTCAGGCGCACAACTAATCAGTAAGCCTGATAATCTGAAAACTGTTGAACCAGCGTTTGGTCCCGATGGACGTTATATCTGGTATTCGCAACGCATGAATGCCTGGAATTACAATGCCCAACTCCCACAATATCAGTTAGCAGTATATGATCGCGAAACCGGTGAGACTGAAGTAAAAACAGCCCGTTATGGTTCTGCCTTCACGCCTGTGCTTTCTCCCGATGGAAAGTGGTTGGTCTATGGATCAAGGCATAATGATCAAACGGGTTTAATCATTCGCGATTTAAAATCAGGTGACGAAAAATGGTTGGCCTATCCGGTGCAGCGCGATGAACAGGAATCCATTGCTCCTCTTGGAGTATTGCCTGCCATGTCATTCACACCCGACAGCAGAAATCTGATTGCATCATACGGTGGAAAGTTTTATAGTATCCCCGTGGCGGGGGGAAATGCCGTAAACATTCCCTTCGAAATGGAAACAGAATTTTTATTGGGCCCAAGTGTCGCTGATTTTAAATATCCCATCAAGGATGACAAAGATATAGTCGTGACACAAATCCGCGATGCCGTTGTTTCTTCCGATGGAAAGCAAATTGCCTTTACGGCCTTGAACCGACTTTACACCATGGATTTGCCAAATGGCACACCCAGGAGAGTTACTACCAATAACTTCACCGAAGCACTTCCTGCCTGGAGTACCGATGGGGCACAACTTGCCTGGGTAACATGGGAAGGACAAGGTGGAAACATCTACAAAATAAATTTCAAAGCGAAAGCTCCAAAGGCGGTGAAACTTACTACCACACCTGCATTGTACACGGATCTTGTGTGGAGCTATCAAGGTAACAAGATTGTGTTCATGCAAGGCAGCTCCCATAATTTCAAAGAAGATGAAGGGCCCGTAACGTTTGCCAACCAGGAGAACATTGCGTGGATCAGTGGCGATGGTGGTCCCATTACCGTGATCGAGAAAGCAAAAGGAAGAAGTGTTCCGCATTTCACAAAATCAAGTGACCGCATTTATTTGTACAGTGGTCAGAAAGGATTGGTCTCCATTCGCTGGGATGGAACTGATGAGAAAGCACATTTGAAAGTTACCGGCATTATGACGTACGGTTCGGCTGCTGGTGAAAATCATTGCATGTTGGTAGAGACGACAACAGAACCACAACGCGAACCATCTAACGCGGCCGTGATCATGATGTCTCCTGAAGGAGACCAGGCGTTGGCAAAAATCAACAATGATGTGTATGTGGTAACCATTCCTAAAATAGGTGGAGAGGTCCCCAAAATTTCAGTTGCTGAAGTTGATAAAGCTCAATTTCCAGCCCGTAAGCTCACCAAGCTGGGTGGTGAATTCCCTACCTGGAGCAGCAACGGAAAAACAGTTTACTTTTCTTTAGGCAATGCCTTCTTCACTTACAACCTGGATGAGGCAAAAGCCAAAGAGGAAGAGTTGAAAAAGAAGAAAGCAGAAGAAGAAAAGAAGAAAGAAGCGGAGAAGACAGAAGGTGAGAAGAAAGGTGATGAGAAGAAGTCTGATTCTGGTGATAAGAAAGCCGAAGAGAAAAAAGATGAAGGCTACAAACCGGGTGAGATGCGCATCAAAATTACTGTGCAGAAAGATATTCCAATCGGTAAAGTTCTTTTACAAAATGCACGCATCATTACCATGAAAGGGGATGAAGTGATTGAGCGTGGCGATGTGTTGATTGAAAATGCACGGATCAAACAAGTTGGTGCTGCCGGTTCAATTTCTGTTGATGCCGCTGTTCAGAAAATGGATATGAATGGCAAAACTATCATTCCGGGTTTTGTCGATACGCACGCACACATGTGGCCCGCCTGGGGCATTCACAAAAACCAGGTGTGGGTTTATGCGGCTAACCTTGCCTACGGTGTAACTACCACCCGCGATCCACAAACGGCAACCACGGATGTGCTCACCTATAGCGACATGGTAGAAACCGGTGAGATCTATGGGCCTCGTGTTTATAGCACAGGACCCGGTGTGGGTTTCTGGATGTATAACCTGAAAGATGCCGATCAGGCAAAAGATGTTTTGAAGCAGTACTCAGAATATTACAATACCAAAACGATTAAGATGTATCTCACCGGCAATCGTCAACACCGCCAGTGGATTATTCAGGCAGCAAAGGAGCAACAACTGATGCCCACAACGGAAGGTGGCCTTGATTTTAAGCTAAACATGACTAACCTGATTGATGGCTATCCGGGTCACGAACATGCCTTCCCGATTTATCCATTGTATAAAGATTTTACTACTGCAGTAGCTCAATCCAAAATGACCTACACGCCTACCTTACTGGTTGCCTATGGCGGACCATGGGCCGAGAACTTTTACTATGCTACTGAAAATGTAAATGGCGATCCTAAGCTTAATCACTTTTTTGCAAAGTCAGAGTTAGATCAAAAATCAAGAAGAAGGCCAGCCTGGTTTATGAAAGAAGAACATGTATTTGAAGATCATGCGCGCTTCGTTAATGACTTAGTGAAAGCGGGCGGCAATGCCGGGGTTGGTTCACACGGTCAGTTACAAGGCCTGGGTTATCATTGGGAATTGTGGAGCATTGCCTCGGGGGGTATCAGCACCCACAATGCATTAAAGGTTGCTACCATACAGGGCGCCAAAGCAATTGGATTAGATGGAGATGTAGGAAGTATTGAAGCCGGCAAACTGGCTGACTTAATCATACTGGATAAAAATCCCCTGGAAAACATTCGAAACACGAATACTGTAAATAAGGTAATGAAGAATGGAAGACTCTACGATGGCAATACATTGGATGAAGTTTATCCAACTGTTAGAAAAGCACCATCATTTGCAAAGGATCAGGTGAGTCCACAAACCGGAATTCCTGGAATAAAATAAATTAATGTAACAACAAAGAGGCTGTCTCAAAAGTCATCCAGTCATCGTCAAGCCTTGGGCAAGGCGATCCCGTTTTGTCAAGGTATGATGTCATTCCGGCTCAAGCCTGCCTGCTCCGCCAACTGGCGGATTCGGCAAAGGCAGGGCCGGAATGACATTTCAATTTTAATTGACTTTTGAGACAGCCTCCTGTTTTACGCAAATACGAACTGTCAGGGGCGGAACTCCCACTGCAATCCATCAAGAATCCAGCATCCTGCCAGAACCGTTATCCCCTCACTTATCCCTTTCGAATAATTTTACCCAGCCTGTTCTACTTTTGCGTAATTTCGTGACTGGTGAAAAAATTAATTGGCATAACCCTACTCTGTTTACTCCTGCTTCAGGCAGCGGGTTGCTATGTCTATTTTATTGCCCGCCTTACTGCCATACGCATAGAAATGCGCGAACAACTCAAGACGTTGCCCGATCATGAACTAACGTTGCTCACCTTCACCCAAGAAGAATTTCGAAAAGCGAAAGAAAATGATCACGAGGTAAAAGTAAATGGCAAGATGCATGACATTGCCCGCATAGTTATGCAGGGTAATAAACTGCTGGTCTATGCAATTCATGATGAGGCTGAAGATAATCTGCTGTCGTTCTTAGATGAAATGGTCAAGCGATCCACCAACGATAAAAAGCCCGTTCCTTCACAATTAGTGCAATTACTGACCCTGGTTTTTATTTCAGATGAGAATCAACTACCCGTCAATAGTTCCATTGAATTAATACATGCAACAGATTACACAAAATCATTTCCCTCATTCGATTCGGTGATAGACTCTCCGCCACCACGAAGCTGATTTTCTTCTCCAAATAGTTTATACAAATTTTCTAAGTAGAAATGCGAGTTCTGATGCAATCATCAGGCTTCGTCTATTTTATTTATAACTACTTGCTTCTTAATTCATTTAAATTATTCATGATGAAATCAGTCTACCCTATATTCTTATTATATCTCCTTTGCTTACCCTTGTGGGCCCAGGAAAAAGATACTACCAAAACATCTTACCTGGATGAGGTGGTTATTTCAGCTAACCGGTGGGAACAGAATTTACGCGAAGTTTCCAGTCGTGTAACCAAAATCACCCCACAACTTATTCAGTTACAGAATCCACAAACCAGTGCTGACATGCTGGGGTTATCCAATCAAGTTTTTATCCAGAAGAGTCAGCTAGGTGGTGGCAGCCCTATGATTCGCGGCTTTGCTACAAATCGCATCTTACTGGTGGTTGATGGTGTGAGAATGAACAACGCTATTTTTCGAAGCGGTAATTTGCAAAACGTTATTTCGTTTGATGCCAATGCTGTTGAAGAGACAGAAGTAATTTTTGGTCCGGGTTCGGTGATGTATGGCAGCGATGCCATTGGTGGAGTCATGGATTTTCATACCTTGAGACCTGGATTTTCGTCAAGCGGAAAAACAACATTCAATGGAAACGCCTTCGGCCGGTATTCCTCTGCAAATTCAGAAAAAACCGGGCATGTTGATTTCAACATTGGACTAAACAAATGGGCCTTTACTACCAGTATTACCTACGCTGATTATGATGATTTGAAAATGGGATCCAACGGGCCTGAAGAATATACCCGGCCCGATTACCAGGTGCGCGATGAAAACGGGAATGACATCGCAGTTACCAATCCGGATCCAAATGTTCAGGTACCCACTGGTTTTGATCAACTAAATCTCATGCAAAAAATCCGCTTTAAGCCATCAGATAATTTGGATTTTAGCTATGGATTTCATTTCTCCCAAACTTCCAATGTGCCTCGTTATGATCGATTGATACTCAAAAATAGTTCTAATGTGTTTACCAGTGCCGAATGGTATTACGGCCCTCAGGAATGGATGATGCATGCGTTAACCATGAATTACATAAATGACACAAAACTATTTGATCAATTGAAAGTAACTGCCGGATATCAGGATTATTCTGAAAGTCGTCATAACCGTAACTTTACGGGAAGTAATCGCAATCGCATGAACGAGCGTTTCGAAAATGTAAAAGCTCTATCCATCAATGTTGATCTCGACAAGCAAGTAGGTTCGAAGTCGACCCTATTCTATGGTGCGGAGTATGTTAACAATCAGGTTGGCTCTACTGCGCAACGCAGAGACATTGTTACGGGAGTGACATCACCACTTTCCACACGATATCCGGATGGGTCTGAATGGCTATCTTTGGCCGCGTATGCCAGTTTGAGACACAAGCTCAATGAGCAATGGCTTATCAACGCCAGTACGCGTTATAATTATGTGTACACGTACGCTCCTTACGATACAACATTTTTTGATTTCCCATTTACAGAGGCTACCTTAAAAAATGATGCCTTTAACTGGAGCTTAGGTGCCGTGTTTAGTCCAACGCCATCGTGGAAACTCTACTCCAATCTGTCGACTGGGTTCCGCGCGCCAAATGTTGATGACATCGGTAAGGTGTTCGATTCGCAACCTGGCTTTGTAGTGGTCCCTAATCCAGACTTACAACCAGAATATGCTTACAATGCAGAGGTTGGCTTTGCCGGAAAACTAAGCGACAAGATAACGTTGGATGCATCCGGATTTTATACCAAACTTACCAACGCTATCGTGCGTGGCCCATACACGTTTAATGGTCAGGATAGCATCGATTACGATGGAACGTATAGCCAGGTGCTCGCTTTACAAAATACCAGTGAAGTAACCGTGTGGGGTATTCAGGCATCGCTTGCCATCAACATAACGGAGGCCTTGCAATTTCTAACCGTGATCAACTATCAAAAAGGTGAAGAGAAGTCTCCGGCTGATGGCAACTATTACTCGCCAACCCACGTGGCTCCACTCTTTGGTTCAACACAATTATTGTTTAAGAAACCAACGTATCAGGTAGTCCTATACGCTAATTACAATGGCACGATTGGCTATGATAATTTAGCGTTGAGTGAGCGTGCGGATTCTCATTTGTATGCCAAGGATCAAAACGGAAATCCATATGCCCCATCCTGGACAACCTTCAACCTAAAGGGGTCTTACAAATTCACTGAATTCTTATCATTGGATGCCGGCCTTGAAAATATATTCGACAAACGTTACAGACCTTATTCTTCGGGGATCAGTGCCCCGGGAATAAATTTTATAGGAACACTGCGATTTAAATTTTAACTATAGCCAAGGTGTTTGACCTCTTCTGATCCGTCTCATACCTGCAATTATACGGTTGTCCTGCATCCTTATCCGTGCAGGACAACTCTTTAAATATTTTTAATAATAATAGTATGGTTCTACAAAATCTGGTCCACCGCCTCCGACAGTTTCGATCTATTCATAAATGGATAGGAATCAGCGTTGCTCTGTTTATGCTCATCACAAGCACCACCGGTGTGCTGCTGGGCTGGAAGAAAAATGTAGAACTGCTGCAACCTGCAACCCAAAAGGGTTCAAGTCTTGCTTTCGCAGAATGGACGAGCTTTGACAAGGTGGCTCGTGCCGCATCTATGGCTATTGATTCTATCACCGGTAGAACCATAGAAATTGATCGCATGGACGTGCGGCCTGATAAAGGAATTATCAAGGTGACTTTTAAAGAAGGCTATTGGGAAGCGCAGGTGGATGGGGCATCGGGCAAAGTATTATCCGTGGCGCAACGCCATGCCGATTGGATTGAACATATTCATGATGGCTCTATCATCAGTGAATTTTTTAAACTTGTTTACACCAACTACCTCGGGTTGGGGTTGTTGTTTTTATCTATCACCGGCTTTTGGTTATGGTATGGACCGAAGGTGATCAGGAAGGCGAAGCAGGGTTAATGTCAATCAAGAACACGTTTGTGCTTGAGTAGGGGCGGGTGCACTTTTATTGGTCTTGTGTTGACTTTATCCTCATTTCATTCGTAGCCTTCTCCTACTACTAACTATAATTGTAATGATTAAAATCACTGCCCAGCCTGTTCCAATTATCCAGACCAGTTTGTTCATTAACATCGGAAAAAGGAAGGTGTCTACTTTTCCGGTTTTCCAGAATACCCACTCACTGGCAAGTTTAGTTGCTAATATAGGATGCCCTGTTTCAAGTATGATGATCCCGTCTCCCGTCTCTGGATTCAGTCGTACTGCTGTATTGATGGGTGGAGTGCTTTTCCCATCATGGCCTATGATGAAATCGTTGCCGACTGTTGTAGCATAAAGTACAGTTCCCAAACCCCAAATGTCCACCCCCATTGATTGTCCGTGAGGTTCCCTCATTTTTTTGATTGTCTCTGGTTTTACAATATGTCTTCCAATCGGCTCTTTATTTTCACCCTCCAGATGTGCCTGAAAGAATAATTCTAAATCAGATAATGAAGTATACAATGATGTGGCAGCAAGCGAAGTGTAGCGGTAGTGACCGGCTTTGCTTCCATCACTGTTATAAAATTCCGTCAATTTAAAACCGGATAAATCTTCCCAACTATAGGAAGAGTGCACCATGTTTAAGGGGGCAAATATTGTTTCCTTCATATAAGAAGAAAAGGATTGTCCGCTCACTTCTTCTACCAGTAGCTGAAGGAGCGTATAGCCACCCCCTGAATAGTTAAACTCACTGCCTGGTTTAATCCCTACACGTACTTCCCCGCTAATACCTTTATCTGCATCGGATGCTTTCGTCAATGATTGTTCAATAGATTGCACTTGTGCGCCAGTTTCAAAACCCGAATAGCCGAGCCCGTCCGTAAGGCCTGCCGTATGGCTTAACAATCTTCGGACGGTCACTTCTTCGTTGAATTCACTCGGTGGTAATTGCCATCGCTGCAGGTAGTTGCTTACCGGTGCATCTAAATCGAGCTTGCCCTCTTCTACCAGCTTCATGATTCCTACCGCAGAAATCCATTTGCTTAATGATGAGACCTGAAAAATAGTATTTCTATCCACGGGTTTTCCTGCTGAGTAAAATGTTTCGTATTCCACGGTTCCATCTGCAACAATCGTCATGGCAAAATTTCCTACGAACTGTTTCCCCAGTTCGGCATCAACGGCTTCCCGAAAGGATTGAGATGTAGTTAGTTTTGCGATGGGTTGATGAAACCACCCGTTCACTGTTCCCCAAAAAGCAACGCCAGCCCATAGGAGCATTAACAAAACTGAACCTAACATGTAGAGTAGGATGTTTTTCATTAGGCTAACTTTATGCACTCTCTATGCAGACTCAGGTCGGGAAAGGTATTCATACCCACGATAGAGCACGAGTATCTCTATGACTACCGCAGGTATCAGGATTATGTACGTGATGAAGAATAACACTACGGTGATGAGTAAACAACCCATCACAATTTCCAATACTCCCGCTATGCGCGAGAGTTCGCCCATACCATCCTGAAGGCGAAGAAGGGCTATTCCAAATACAATTCCTAAAGCACCCATAAGCATGGCAAGGCCAGCATAAGGAATCCACACCCGCTCTATGTTTTCTGCCGATAGCGAACTCACATCCAAAATACCTTTGCCAACCGTGGCGATAACCAGCAGGTAGGCAGCCACCTTCAACAAGTTGTTTTCAAATACAGAACTTAAGGCAATAAATCCCCGCGCGAACAGGGCAAACGAAATCACCATCACGATGGTAAGGCTCGTATAGATGGCATTCATCCGGAATCCCCAGTCACGATCGTCTGTGATCCAGGCGACATCCATCGTTCCCAGAATAATTTCAGATACCAGGTAAACCGCTCCCGCCAGGATGGCTATCAATAGCTTGTTTCGGTTGGTCGTGGGTAAGGTGCTTTTGTGCGTTTCCATCACTTGGGTTTGTTTGATTGAAAATGACTCGTAACTCTCTCCAAGTGCTGCTAATAAAATTTTCACCGTGACCATGCGGGGTAACACCTCTCCGGCCTCAATGCGTTGGATGGTGCGTACACTCACGTGGCTTTTTTCTACCAACTCTTCCTGAGTAAGGTTTTTTTCTTTGCGTAAAGCGGTAAGTAGCCTTCCCAATTCAGGTTGTTGCATATCAATTTTTTAGAAGCACAATGTTACGCGTTTAACGGGCACCGGTAAATCAGGAGAGACTATTTTCACCCGTCATTTACCCGTCATTTGAGAAGAAAGGCACGACACATCTGTTTTTTTGAATGGTCGCGTCAACGTAGGGAGCTCATAAATTGGAGCAGTAGGAGGAGAAGTTTAATTCATAGATGTGCTGTAGCCGATTGTCCATGTCAAGAATTTTGAAGTTACCTCACACGCCTTGCTATAAAATAGAAAACCCCTGCGTTGCGGCAGAGGTTTTCAGGTTCGTGCACTCATGATGAAGGGGTTTAACTGATGGTGATTCCTTTCACTTGTCCATACTCGGGGCTGTTAAATCCGAAGATGGCACCCAGGTAATTCTTTACCGCCCTGGCGGTCATCATCATGGATTCTTCTTTATCCAGGATGAGTTTTTCGCGCTTCATGCGTGCATTGCTCCAGGTCACCCGCGCATCCACCACCCGTTGGTTGAAGGCTTGCAACTCCTTCACCTTGCTGTTCAACCCTTCGATCGAAAGTTCAGGCTCGTTGGGTTGATAGCCGGGATGGGTAGACGCTGTCTGCACGAGTTGCTCAAACCAGTCAGCCCTGTTAACATAGGCTAACTGCATTTGTGAACGCCTGACAGGAACCGCCTCGGGCACCCCTGCTTGTTCGATGGGCTTTGACTGCCTCCGTCCTGTGATGTTACGGAAGTACTGCCTTGCATCCGCCATCTTTTCTTCGGATGCTCCGTATGCTTTGAGTGCCCGGATCACACTGGCGGCCAGCTTCGGCAAATCTTCGAATGCCTGCTTGCGCGCATTCACTTCATCATAGAAGTGCACCTTGGTCTCCTTAACATTTTCAAGCACCTGGCGGACCGCTTCCAATTGTGCCTGAAGTTCTCCTACGTGGAGGGTTTGACGACCGGGGTTATATTTACCTCCGTACCCGGTGCAGTAGCCTATCAACCTTGTGAAGGCCTGCATGTTTTTGATTGTGTTCATAAAGATTTACTTTATGATGATTACAACGGAATCTGTATATAACGTTGTGATTTTACTCTACTATTTTTACAACTATTTATTTCGCCAAACGCGTAACTCAAATTCGATTGGCACGTTCTTAGGCACTTCATTTTTTGATTTTATAAAGCGCTTCGCTGAAGTAACAATTTATTCGCCCGCTGAAAGAAAACTGATACGATCTTTCTGATGAGTTCATCATCACGTTCTCACGCTCGATGACTCACAAACTAGTTATCACTTTGTATAGTATTGCCGATCGCATCCGATAACTCGGGTGTAAGCTGCAACCACTCACCCAACATCTCATAACATACCCCCGGGTGTGTTATAGCATCGCTACAACGACTACCAACATCCCCACAACGCCTAATGACATCCCTCGCAACACGTAACTACACTGCACCTGGTCAGTAGTAGCATCGCTCATCATGACTACGGACATCCCCGCCACGTCTAAATGACATCTTCAACCAGCTACAAACAGTCCACCTGGTGACTAATAGCATTGCTCACCACGGGTGGAGCATTCCACCAATCGGTTGTTACTTCTCTACAACGACTACCGACATCCCTACCAGGCAGGCTTGACTGCCGGTAAGCAGGTACAATCCTGCTTATTGTGTGTAGTAGCATTGCCCACCAAGTCATGTAGCATCGATCGTCACGTCCAACTACATCTCTGGCCAATAGTGCCAACATTGCGCATGGTGCGTAGTAGCATTGTTCACCACATCATGTAGCATTGCCCGCCACTACTACCAGCATCGCTCGCCACGTCTTATAGCACCCATCGCCAGACCTACCTACCCTGAGGATGGTGCGTGGTAGCATCCATCGCCACGTCTTGTTGCATTCCACCTGGTGGGTTGCATAAGAAACTCCTAATAGCTTGAGTGGCGTTTCCCTATGCCAGGGATATAGATCCTGATAAATTAGTAACTTGGTTCTCGTCCAGCGCCTTGCAATTATGATCCGCAACTTCCTGCTCATCGCTTTTCGCAATTTCCTACGCGAACAGATTTACGCGTTTATTAATGTATCGGGCCTTGCCGTGGGCCTCATGTGCAGCATCTTTATTTTCCTTTGGGTCACGGACGAGGTCCGCTTCGATCGGTTCCACAAAGACGCAGACCGGATTTTTCGGGTCATGGAAAATTACACCAATGGTGAGATATACACCTACGAGGCCCTACCCGCACCCTTGGCTGAGAAGCTGGAAACTGAGTTCGCAGAAGTCGAGCAAGCGACTCATTACAGTTGGGAACAACGGTTACTTTTTTCTTATGGCAACCAATCCATTTACGAAGATGGTTACTATGCCGATGCCTCTTTCTTCAAGGTATTTACATTTCCCGTGCTGGAAGGGTACCCCGATCATTTGTTCACCGATGTAAACTCGATTGTCATCACGCGAAGGTTGGCCGAAAAGTATTTTCCGGGTGAACGTGCACTCGGCAAAGTTATTCGCATCGATAACGAGTTGGAAGTAAAAGTAACCGGTGTGGTGGACATACCCGATCATTCCTCCATCTGGTTTGATTTTGTAATGCCTTTTGAAATTTATCAAAAGAACACCACGCATACACTTGACTGGACAGAGCATATCACCTACACGTATATAAAACTACGCAAAGGCGTTGATGCAGAAGCCTTCAACGCAAAAATCAAAAACGTCCAGAAGTCAACCCACGCAGACAACGGAACCATCGACACGTTCCTGTTCGCCTTAAAAGACTGGCGGCTGTTTTGGCAATTCGAGAATGGCGTACGTACAGGAGGTGGACGGATTTTTTATGTCATCGCATTTAGTTTGGCCGCCTTCTTCATTTTGATTGCTGCATGCATCAATTTCATGAACCTGGCCACGGCCCGCGCCACGCGCAGGGCTAAGGAGGTAGGAGTGCGTAAAGTAGCAGGTGCCTCAAAGAAAGCGCTCATTCAGCAGTTTCTGATCGAATCGTTGCTTCTGTCTTTCATTTCACTAGTTATTTCTTTGCTGGCTGTGCATTTACTCACCCCCCTATTTAACGAGCTTTCCGGTAAGGAACTGCACATCGATTATTCTGATCCTTATCTCCTCACAGGGTTGCTGCTCATCACACTATTTACTGGTCTATTGGCCGGAAGCTACCCTGCGTTCTTTCTTTCCTCTTTCCGCCCGGCTTCAGTGCTTAAAGGAAGTTTATTTTCCTCTCAGAAGGGTATCAGTCTTCGAAAGGGACTGGTCCTTTTCCAATTTACGTTGTCGGTAGTACTCATTGTAGGCGCATGGGTAGTTAACGACCAGGTGCGGTACCTGCTCGAGAAGAACCTCGGCTTCAATAAGGAGGATGTTCTATATTTCGAACCTCAATTCGATAGCCTGAAGGATCTCGAAATCTTTAAAAGCGAGCTACTCCAGAATCCTTTGATTGAGTCAGTAGGCCAGGCCTACGACAACCCTATAAACATTTACAACAATGACATCGCGCACTGGGATGGAATCCCGGCCACCGAAACGGTAAGGGTACAAACCACCGTGGTCGATTCCGACTATCTAAAAACCATGGGCTTTACTCT
>JBEBJH010000075.1:0-19209 GCA_040079965.1 Cyclobacteriaceae bacterium | reverse complement strand
AAACAACGCTGCCGCCAATCCTATCTTTGGTCCGATTGCCGATGCAGACGGAAGCGCCTTTGATAAAATTATGAACGTGAATGTGAAAGGTCCGTTTGGGTTGGCGAAGAAGTGTTATCCATTCATGAAGCAGAAGAAATCAGGATCGATTATTAATATAAGTTCCATTGGCGGATTAAGACCCGAACCGGGGTTAGGAATTTATAGTGTGAGCAAAGCTGCCTTGATTTCACTCACCAAAGTAATGGCCAAAGAGTGGGGTGAGGATAACATTCGCGCGAATGCGATTTGTCCGGGACTCATTAAAACCAAATTCAGCGAAGCGTTGTGGAGCAACGATAAAATAATGCACACAATGATGAAGATGTTGCCGATCAAGCGCGTAGGTACACCGGAAGAAATTGCTGCGTTGGCGTTGTATCTGGCTTCAGATGAATCTGCTTATTGTACCGGGAGCGTATTTACTGCCGATGGTGGGTTTACAATTTAATAGGGGATTATGCTTGATTTATTTTACACCGACAAAGTCAAAACACTTCTTCCTCAATACAAATCCTTTCTCGAAGCGGAAGTTTACCCCATTGAGTTGCACATTATTTCTCATCCTTTTCGTGAGTCGCTTCCATTACTGCAATCGCTTCGCGCCAAAGCGAAAGCACAAAAACTGTGGGCTCCTCATTTACCCATCCATGATGGTGGAGTTGGTTTATCTCTTTCCGAATTCGCACATGTGAGCGAAGTGTTGGGCAACTCACCACTCGGTCATTACATTTTCAATTGCAATGCGCCCGACATTGGCAACATGGAGTTGATGCATCAGTTCGCTTCTGCGGAATTGAAAGAAAAATACCTGAAGCCACTGATGAATGGAGAAACCCGTTCATGCTTCGCGATGACAGAGCCGGAATTTGCCGGTTCAAATCCCGTGGAAATGGCTACCACAGCTGTTCGTGATGGAGATTATTATTTAATCAACGGACACAAGTGGTTTACCACCGCTGCGGATGGCGCTTCGTTTACCATTGTGATGGCAATAACCGATTCTAAAAACGAGAACCCCTATTTGCGGGCAAGCATGATTGTGGTTCCGCTTGATAATCCAGGTTATAAATTGATACGCAATATTCCTATCATGGGTGATGTAGGTGAAGATTATTTAAGTCACGGAGAAGTTCAGTTTACGAACTGCAAAGTGCCGGTCACCAACCTGATAGGTGAAGAAGGGAAAGGTTTTGCATTGGCGCAGGCACGATTAGGTCCGGGACGCATTCATCACTGCATGCGCTGGATTGGAATTTGCGAGCGGGCTTTTGATCTCATGTGCAAACGTGCTGTGGCGCGACAAATTAAAGAAGGAAAAGTATTGGCGCTGCAGCAGATGATTCAATTCTGGATTGCAGAGAGTCGTGCAGAAATTAATGCGGCCCGGTTGATGGTGTTGAATGCAGCTCACACTATTGATAAAGAAGGCGCCAAAGCCGCAAAAGATGAAATCTCGGCTATCAAATTTTTTGTGGCAGATGTATTAATGAAAGTAGTTGATCGCGCTATTCAGGTACACGGTGGGTTGGGCGTTACCGATGATACACTCCTTTCGTTCTGGTATCGTCATGAGCGAGCTGCCCGCATCTATGATGGCCCGGATGAAGTGCATAAATCTTCGCTGGCGAAAAGCATTCTGAAAAAATACATGTACTAGCAATGCTTGATCAACCCACTCAAACCCGTGCAGGCGAAGAACTGGATGTCCAGAAGTTGCAGGATTACCTGAGCGAGAAAGTACCAGGCTTCGATAAAGAAATTTCAATCAAGCAATTTCCGGGTGGCTATTCTAATTTGACTTACTTTATACAGGCCGATGATCATGAGTATGTGTTGCGCAGACCGCCCTTTGGTGCCAATATCAAATCAGCCCATGACATGGAGCGCGAGTTTACGGTACTGACCAAATTGCACGAAGCTGGTTTTACCAAAGTGCCGGATGCAGTTCATTTATGTATGGATGAACGTGTGATGGGAGTAAAATTCTATCTCATGAAACGCGTAAAGGGTGTAATTCTTAGAAACCGACTTCCCAAAGATATTTCAGTAAGCGAAGAAACATTTCGTTCATTGTCAAAAGCAACGATTGATCAATTGGTGAAGCTGCATCAGATTGATATTCATGCTTCTGGGCTTGATGCGCTCGGCAAACCGGATGGCTATGTGCAACGACAGGTGGAGGGCTGGACGAAGCGCTATACTAATTCACAAACTGATGATATTGCATCGATGAAGGAAGTGACAGGGTGGATGCAGAAAAATATTCCAACATCATCACACACTTCATTCATCCACAACGATTTCAAATACGACAATCTGGTGTTGAATCCGAATGACCTTACTGATATTATTGCTATTCTGGATTGGGAGATGGCAACCGTGGGTGATCCATTGATGGATTTAGGAACGACACTCGCCTATTGGGCAGAAGGAAGTGATCCAGATGCATTGAAACCTTTCAACCTTACGTGGATGCCTGGCAATTTTACACGGAACGAAGTGGTGGAGTATTATCGGCAACAATCAGGAACACCGATTGATAACATAGTATTCTACTATGCTTTTGGTGCATTTAAAGTGGGTGTGATTTGTCAGCAGATTTATTATAGATACAAACAGGGGCTTACAAAAGATCCGCGCTTTGCTTCGTTGATTTATGTTATAAAAGCGTGTGGCGAGAATGCACGAAAGGCAATTGAAAGAAATACGATCTAACCTCTGTGTAAACCCCGTATCCTCTGTGGTTATTTTCACCACAGAGATCACTGAGAAGCACAGAGATAATAGGTGAACTGATGTTAAACTAAACTTCTATTATGAAGCAACTTTTTTTACTAGTAACCGCCACTCTATTTACATTTTCCTGTAAGGAAAAGACTGATTACAGTGGATGGTCAACTTATGCGGGTTCAAAAGAAGGAAACCGGTATTCTTCCAACACACACATTACGCCAGAAAATGTTTCTCTGTTAGAAGTGGCATGGACTTATACTTCAGGCGATAAAGACCCTGACAACCGAACACAAAATCAATGCAACCCCATTATGGTGGATGGCATTTTATATGGAACCACACCACGACTCAAACTTTTCGCACTAAATGCTGCCACGGGTGAGACGAAATGGATCTTTGATCCTGCTGATGTAGACTCCACCACGAAGAATGATAAATACGCATTATATAAAGTAAACCGTGGCGTTGTGTACTGGCAGGATGATAATGGAAAGGATCAGCGCATTTTCTACAACACAGGAGGAAAGACCTGGGCGATTGATGTGGCTACGGGTAAACACATTGAATCATTTGGCAAAGATGGATATATTGATCTGACAGAAAATCTGGATCGCGAACCGGGCACATTCAGTCCCTTCATTGCAGCAACTACACCTGGTATTATTTTTAAAGACTTGTTGATCATGGGTCATCGCGTAGCTGAGTCGGCTGATGCAGCGCCTGGTCATATCCGCGCCTTTGATGTGCGCACGGGAGAACTCAAATGGATGTTCCGTACTATACCAAGACCGGGTGAAGTAGGTTATGATACCTGGGAGGATCCGGATGCCTGGAAAAAATTTGGCGGTGCCAACAATTGGGCCGGCATGTCGCTCGATGAAGAGCGCGGCATTGTATATGTGCCTACGGGGTCTATCGGTGGAGATTTTTATGGCGGCATTCGAAAAGGACAAAATTTATTTGGCAACTCACTCATTGCGCTGGATGCAGCAACGGGAACGTATAAGTGGCATTACCAGGTAGTGCATCACGACTTATGGGATCGCGACTTACCCGCTAATCCTAATCTTGTTACAATCAAACGAAACGGAAAAAAGATTGATGCGGTTGCCCAGATTACCAAGCATGGATATGTGTTTGTATTCGATCGTGAAACGGGTGAACCTGTTTTTCCGATTGAAGAGCGCCCGGTGCCGGCCTCCGATTTACCGGGAGAAGTAGCATGGCCTACACAACCAATACCAACATTGCCTGAGCCGTTTGCAAGACAATCTTTTACAAAGGAAGATGTTTCCGATCTCGACAGCGCTACCCATACCGAAATGCTTGAGAGGTTTTTAACTATTAAATATGGCGAGCCATTTACTCCACCAAGTAAAAATGGGGTTTGGATTTTTCCTGGTTTTGATGGTGGTGGCGAATGGGGCGGTGCTGCGGTTGATCCCGAAACGGCTATCATGTATATAAATAGCAGTGAATTGCCGTGGGCTCTTACTATGATAAACATTCCTGGAAAAGGTGGCGATACTTCCTTGAAGGGAATGGGAGAAGCTGTCTATGGAAAATATTGTGTTGCCTGCCATGGTGCGGATCGCAAGGGAAATGGAAGCTCGTTTCCATCGGTGCTGAACATGAAAGCAAAATACAATGCTCAACAACTATGGAGCATTATTGAAAAAGGAAAGAACATGATGCCCGCCTTTGCGCAGATAAAGGGCACAGATAAAGATGCGCTGCTAGCGTTTTTATTGGAACTGGAAGAAAAAGAACCAGGCCTATCGAAGGAGCCAGTTTCCATCGCAAGTTCCACAAAAAGTATTCTTGATGAAGTGCCTTACACGATGACGGGCTACAATCGCTTTCTGGACAAGAATGGCTATCCCGGCATTAAGCCTCCTTGGGGCACATTGAATGCAGTTGACTTGAACAGTGGAAAATTATTGTGGAAGATACCCCTGGGTGAATATGAAGAATTAACTAAACGAGGCATACCGGCCACGGGAACTGAAACCTATGGCGGGCCACTCGTAACAAAGGGTGGCCTTATATTTATCGCAGGAACAAAAGATGAAAAAATCCGGGCCTTTGATAAGACAACCGGAAAAGTCTTGTGGGAAGCAAAACTTCCTGCTGCTGGTTATGCTACTCCTGCTACCTATTCAATTGAAGGAAGACAATTTGTAGTAATTGCCTGCGGGGGTGGAAAAATTGGAAGTAAGTCAGGAGATAGTTATGTGGCATTTGCGTTGCCTGAGAAAAAATAAATTACCTCTGTGAAAACTCCGTGTTCTCTGTGGTTAATTTTTCCACCACAGAGGACACAGAGCAACACGGAGAAAAACAGAGTTGTAAAATGGAAATAAAAAACATCACCATCATTGGCACCGGCAATTTGGGCAGTCGCATAGGCTTGCAGGCAGCGGTCTCTGGCTATAGGGTAATTTTTTACGACATCTCAGATGTGGCCATTGAAAAAGCAAAGGCTGTAATTGATAAAATTATCGGTCAACTGATTAAAGCCGGAACGCTTACAGAGGGGCTAAAGCAAAGTACACTCACGCACATAAATTATACTACCAATTTGAAATCCGCTTTAGCCGATTGCGACTTCATCAGCGAAAGCGTAACGGAAGAATTAACGATCAAAGAAAAAGTATGGAAGCAAATCGGTGAACTGGCTCCTGCTAAAACTATTTTCACGACTAACACTTCATATCTGCTGCCCTCGCAGTTAGCTGCGATTACCGGTCGACCAGAAAAATTCTGTGCGTTTCATTTTCATGATGTATTTTATGCGCGCGTGGTGGATATCATGCCACATCCAACAACGGATCCTTCATTGATTCCACTTTTGCAGGAATTAGGCAAATCACTCAATCAGGTGCCCGTGATTGTGAAGAAAGAATCCCCCGGCTACATTTTCAATTTTATGTTGATGGCCGTGCTGGGTGCGGCCGGAAGACTGAAAACCAAAGACATCGCCAGCATCGAAGACATTGATCGGTCGTGGATGGTAAACTTTCACATGCCCACTGGGCCATTTGGCATTTTGGATAACATCGGTCTTGACACTGCATGGCATGTGGTGAAAGAAAGAGAAGATGCCGCATCCCAGGCATTCGCTAAACTTTTAAAAGAATACATAGATCAGGGGAAGCTGGGAGAAAAAACTGGCGAAGGATTTTATAAGTATCCAAAGCCGGCTTATCGCGATACGGGATTTTTGAACGGGTGACCTTTGCAATTGCATTTTCCTGGTTATCTTAGCTTCCTATGAAAAAACTCTATCTACTCCCTTTTCTTTTCATCATACTGACCACCATCGCTCAGCGCCCAATCACACCTTCCGACATTTATAAAATCCGCTCCATCAGCGACCCGCAGGTTTCTCCCGATGGCAAATGGGTAGCGTATGTTCTGTCCACTCCCGATTCTGTAAAAGATAAATCAGATACCGACATCTGGATGATAAGCGGGGATGGAAAAGAATCCGTAAAACTCACGGCAAGCAAAGAGAGCGAAAGCAAACCCCGATGGACACCCGATGGGAAGTATCTCACCTTTCTTTCATCGCGTTACGAAACCAAGAAATCTCAAATCTGGCGTATGGATCGCAGAGGTGGGGAAGCCGAAAAGTTAACTGATTTGAAATATAGCATCAGCGACTATGTGTGGAGCCCCGACTCCAAAAAGATTGCTTTGATCATCAAAGATCAGGAGTCGAAAGAGGAAGAAGAAAAAAAGGATAAGACGGCAAAGCCGATTATGATCGATCGCTATCACTTCAAACAAGATGGCGATGGCTACCTCGAGCGCAAGCGCAGTCACTTGTATGTATTTGATGTAGAAACAAAAAAACTGGATACGCTTACAAAAGGTGATTATGATGAAGGCAATCTAATTTGGTCGCCCGATAGTAAGAAGATTGCTTTTGTAAGCAACCGCACTATTGATCCTGATCGCAATGGCAACAGCGACTTATGGGTAATGGATGCAAAGAAGGGTGCGCCATTAAAACAATTGACAACCTGGCAAGACAGCGACACCAACCCCGCATGGAGCCCGGATGGAAAATGGATTGCTTATCTGAAATCACAAACTCCCGAATATGATATTTATGATCAAGGACAAATCGCTGTCATTCCCTCGGAAGGCGGAACACCAAAAATTCTCAACGCCACATTAGATCGCGATGTATCGGCACCGCGCTGGGCAGCCGACAGCAAATCGGTGTGGGTTACGGTAGAAGATGATCGAAGAAGTCATGTTACTTCATTTGATTTAGAGGGCAACAAGAAAGCCATCACTACAGGTGATCGCGTGTTTACTTCCCTTCAACGCGGAGCCGGAGATACATGGGTAACATTAAGCAGCGATCCGATGACACCGTTTGAAATTTTCGTGATTGAAAACGGTGCCCCCCGCAGACTCACCCATATACATGATGAGTTTTTGAAATCATTGAAACTTGCAACGGTGGAAGCCTTTGATTCGAAAAGTAAAGATGGCACTACGGTAGGCAACTTTCTTTTCTGGCCCGCAGGCAAACCAAAAGATCAGAAGCTTCCTGTAATTATGTGGATACACGGTGGCCCTACCTCACAGGATGATTTCAGTTTTGATTTGATCCCGCAAATTTTTGCGGCACAGGGGTATGCGGTGGCCACGGTAAATTATCGCGGCAGCAACGGGCGCGGACTTGCTTACAGCAAGGCGATTTCTGGCGACTGGGGAAATAAAGAAGTGATCGATATTCTGGGGGCTACCGATCACCTTGTTAAAACCGGTAGGGCCGATGCGAATAAATTAGGTATTGGTGGCTGGAGTTACGGTGGCATTCTTACAGATTATGTTACAGCTACCGATCCACGTTTCAGAGCAGCCGCCAGTGGTGCTGGCAGTGCCATGCAGTTGTCCATGTATGGAACCGATCAATATACAATACAGTACGAAACCGAATTAGGTGTGCCGTGGAAGAATATGGACAAATGGATGAAAGTATCCTATCCGTTTCTAAATGTTGAGAAAATAAAAACGCCCACGCTCTATATGGTGGGCGAAGAAGATTTCAATGTTCCGGCTGCCGGCAGCGAACAAATGTATCAGGCATTGAAATCATTGGGTGTGCCAACACAGTTTGTCGTGTACCCTGGACAAAATCATGGCCTTGCAGTACCGAGTTATCAGAAAGATCGTTACACGCGTTACCTTGATTGGTTCAACAAGTATATGAATACAGATAAGCTGAACGAGAAGTTGCCTCCAAAGAAGTAGGAATCATAAATTAATTTTTTCTTGGTCTGAGCTTGCGTAAGCATTGGGTTCACTTTCTGAGATGCTTTTCAATGATCACATAAACATCATCGGTTCCCTCTTTAACGGATAAGTAGGCGAGAAATACGGCTCCATCATTTTCAAAAGAGAACACAGCCTTGCTTTCATACTTGTCCTTCCATTTTTCTGTGAGCTGTTCGAGGTCGTCATACGTTGATGTTGGCCTTATACTGGTTGACAGTGCAAAATTCAGTCGTTCAAAGGGTATTTTTCCGTAGATCCTTTTTTCGTTGATTCGTATAGCGGCAGGAACATAATACATCGGCAAGTTTAATAAAATGCTTTCCGTTCTCAATGTATTTGTTTGCATAGTTGAACCAACGTTTCCACTAGTATATCGAATGGCACCCAATGATGATATGCTTCCATCATGATTACTCGCATATCCAATTTTTAGTTTCCCATCCTCAGTTCTGTTATCAGAGCCGAGTAAACCAAAGAATATAGCCGGGTCTTTCTTATAATGCAAGCCAATAACGGGTGTTGCATTGCCAACTCGTCTTTGGAAATCTGATTTTAGTTTGTCGCCTGTAAGTGTCCTGTTTTCAGAGATGATTATTTTCGACCAATCAATTAAATTTTCTATTTCGGTTTGAGGAAATCTACGAATCTCATTCAAGGTGTGTAAATCAGCGATGGAAATGGAATAGTCATCCTTAGTGAACCGGATGCTGTATAAGTCCGTACCATATAAGAAGCTATTGTGATCTGCCTTAACTGTATAGTTATGACGAAGTTCCTGCACATTTGCCTTTCTCGTAAGTAAGTTAAGTCGCGTTATAAATGTCGTATTTCGATCAAGCGAAGCGGTTGCGTTTCCAGCAATGTTGGTAACCGGCCCATCATCATCATCGGAAATAAAAATCAATTCATGATCTTTAATATACACTTTATTCTTATGCAGGAAGGTTTCGAAAGAGTTTTCAGGAATATCCTTTACGGGAAAGTAATCTTCTCTATAGAATTTACGAAATCTCTTTTTATCACCAAGCTCAAATTCCTTTCGGATGACTTCTTGAGATGGTGTGATTATGTTTACTGACACGGTGTATTTCGTTTTATTTACGCCAACAATATAGACTGTGTCATTTTTGGATAGGGTGGTCATGTATTGATCATAAGGATTTGTTCCGGTGAGACTTATGAATTGTGGCCTAAGTGATCCATCCCGGTCAAATTTTAGATACTGCAAATAGGTCAGATCAAGACGGTCAGAATTAGGCGGAGTATAATAACCTTTGTAATACGTATAAACATAGAAATACTCACCCTTGCCCGTAAGATGAATAACATTGTAAAATTTTTCTGGGGTTGAGACAATGTCATAAAATTGAATTACATCGTTCGAGGAATTGATGAGATAAAAATTATCTGCACCTTCACTTTTATTAACATTCAAGAGGATTGTTCCATTATTTTCAGTACCGGAAATAAACCGGGTGTTTCTCCCATTCATGTTGATATTCCCCTTGAAGACCATCTCTTGAGCATAGATAAAGCTATTTGTAACCAGGAGGAGAAAAAGGATTCTCACTATACCTGAACGATTATGTGTGTTCATCATTTCAAGATAATAAAAAATTGATGTAACGTGTTGTTTTATAGAAACTACTTGATCCAGGCCCGTGTCTTCGTAGCCAGGTTTTTTCGAAATGAGTCTAAATAGCTTTGGCGGGTTTGTAGCCTGATGAGATCGTCTTGAGAAAGCTAGCACTACAGCAAGGTAATCGGATCATCCACCACTCTGAAATTCTCATTAAACGCATTGATCTGCTTCATGTCATCATCATTGATCTGAAAATCAAAGACATCAAAATTTTCTTTCAATCGATTCAGATTGGATGATTTGGGTATGGTGGATACTCCTAACTGCAAGGCCCAGCGCAGAATAATCTGGGCCGGAGTTTTGCCGTATTGATTAGCCAGGGCCACTAATTTAGGATCCGCAAATCGTTGGCCACGCACGAGTGGGGTGTAAGCCTGCAACTGAATGTGTTTCCGTTTGCATTCATCCAACAAATCTTCCAGAAACAAATACGGACTAAACTCCACCTGGTTAACAGCCGGAGTTACTTTGCTATACGTCTCAAGTTCATTTAAAAAAGGAATGAGGTAGTTGGCCACGCCAATAGCACGCACGCGCTTATCAGTGTATAATTTTTCCAGTGCCTTCCATGTGTCTTTGCGTGTTTTCTTAATGGGCCAATGAACGAGATACAGATCAATGTATTCACTATTGAGTTTTCTGCTACTTTCATCAAACGCTCGAAGAGTGTTGTCATAACCCTGATCGCCATCGGCAACTTTGGTTGTGAGGAAGATTTCTTTACGCGGAACTGCACTTGCACGAATTGCACTGCCAATCTCTGCTTCGTTTTTATACATCGCAGCGGTGTCGATCAGTCGGTAACCAATTTCAAGGGCGTTCACAACGGCTTCTTCTGCTTCACGGTTGTACATGTCATAAACACCTAACCCTAACAATGGCATCGTGATACCATTATTGAGTGTTGTAAAGAGTTGAGTCATTTTTTTTAGTTCTGTGTCCAGATTCCCCGTTCTCACGAACCCGTTACTCATCAATAATAAAAAGTTTCGGTCCGTGAGGACACGGACCGAAGAATTTTATTTAGAAAGTTAGAGGCATCACCACTTTTCCAATCCCAATAACTTCTTTCCAAGCGGTGTGAGCTCGGCTGTTTTATAGCGAGTTTGTTCCCACTTGCGTGGATCGCCCGGAAAAGCATAGCCTTCAGGGGCAATGCGATCGCGCCACGAGTTGATCCGCCATTGCCGTAAGGCTTCGTTGTCTTCTTCCGCAGGCATCATGGAAATATATTGAGCAATGCGCACTTTGTCTTTGGAATTATTCGGGCGAATGCCGTGTGGCTCTGTGCTGTTGAAGATCAGTAAATCCCCGGCTTCCATTTTTACTTTCACTTTTTCAAAACCCGTTACATCCGGTTTGAAGTAATCGCGATCAGCCGGCTGCGTTAACTTCCAGGTGTCATAGGTTCTATACAACTCCGGTATGCACTGAAACCCACCCATGTTCTCATCGGTTTGATCAGCAATTGCCAACACGCCTTGCACATTTTGTGGTTTGGTTTCCGGATCATAGTCCCAATGGATAAATCCTTTGTACTCAAAACCCGGACGTATAGGTAAATTCAAATTCGCCCGGTCAATCGTGCACCACAATTTCTCAGTGCCCCAGATATCTACGAAGGCATCATATACTTTCTGAACAGAACGGTTGTCCCAAAGGTATTGATGATTATAGATTTCCACCATGCCTGTGTTGGTAAGCTCTTTCATTTGCATCTCGGCACGTGGTGGTGCATACCAGGTAGATGGATCGTTAGGATCTTTTTCTTCAAACTCCCACAGCAATTTGGCAAGACGCTCGCAGTTTTCTTTTGGCACCGCATTCTTTATAACGATGTAGCCATTGTGAATCCAGAATTTCCAATCCTCTTCGGAAAGTACACGAAGAGGTTTGCCGTTGGAGCGATCATTTAATTTCTGCGTGCTGGATTTTGCAACAGAAGGATTGCCGGGAATTTCCTTATGTACAGGAGCCATGGTAGGCGTCATCGTTGGAGCCATTGTCGGGGCCATCGTTGCGGGGGTATTTTTTTCCATGCGGTGTTTTGTTTTTTTATTAAGTCAAAAGTATTGTGCCAGATGGCCGGAAACTTCTGCTGGAGTTGCCAATTTTTGTTCTCCATTGACCATTTGTCGAAGATAATGATATTTTGGGTACATTCATGGTCAAAAAACAGAAAAATGTCCATGAAGATCAAACTGGAGAAAGTTCAGCCCGATGAGGGAAGTTCATTCCGGATTTTAAAAAATCCACGACTGAATGAGCTTTTCTATTGGCATTACCATCCGGAGTATGAATTGATTTTTATCGCTGGCGCGGATGGCACGCGGCACATCGGAGATCACATCTCACGATTTAAAGGCAGCGACCTCGTATTTATGGGCCCCAACATTCCGCATTTAAATTTTGATTTCGGCATTCGCACTGAGTATGAAAAAATTGTGATCCAGTTGCAGGAAGACTTTTTGCAGGAAGCGCTAGCAGATATTCCTGAACTATCCGATATCCGAACGCTGTTTTCAAAGGCTCGCAAGGCAATTACATTTAATGGAGAAACGAAGCGTATCGTTGGGGAGAAATTAAAGGAGTTGATTCATGAGAATCATTTTCGTCAATGGATTCTTCTACTGGAAATTTTTCAATTACTAGCGACCAGTCCTGAAAGCGAAGTGCTTAATGTGCCACCCATCGAACATAATTATAATCTGAAGGAACAAGAGCGCATTAAGAAAATCTACCGCTTTGTGGAAGAACATTATCATGAGAAGGTAGATATTCATGAGGTAATAGATTTATGCAATTTATCAACCGCTGCGTTTTGTCGTTATTTTAAACGCATGACCAACATGACGTTTACAGAATTTCTAAATCAATATCGCGTGAACCAGGCCAAGAAATTATTACTCAAGAATTATAATGTGAGTGAAGCTTGCTTCGAAAGCGGATTTACCAACTTGTCGTATTTTAATAAGACCTTTAATAAGTATGCACAGGAAAACCCCATGCATTTTAAAAAGAGACACGTTCACCAATTGAATTAACCCACAACTCAATAAACTAGCTACCTCCTTATGATTGCAAACCTCAGCATGATTGATCTTATTATTGTATTCGCCTATTTTGGTATTGTCTTTTACATAGCCCGATGGGCAACGCTCAGGCGAACACACAGCCATAGCGACACCGCATCGGCCGACTATTTTTTGTCAGGAAAAAGTGAAGGCTGGGTGGTGATTGGTGCCGCCCTCTTTGCTTCCAATATTGGCTCTGAAATTATTCTTGGTCTTGCCGGCTCCGGGGCGCGTGCCGATATGCCCAATGCGCAATTTGAAATTCTCGCCTCATTAGTGTTGATCATTCTGGGGTGGGTGTTTGTTCCTTTCTATCTCAAGACCGGAGTTTACACGATGCCACAATTTTTAGAGATGCGCTATTCTCCGGCAGCGCGAACGTACCTTTCTGTTGTTTCCATTCTCGCCTATGTACTCACTAAAATTTCACTCATCATTTTTTCAGGCGCACTGATCTTCGATATGTTTGGCATTCCTTTCTGGACGGGGGCCATCATCATCGTGTTATCAACTGGATTTTATACCGTGCTCGGAGGATTGACTGCGGTGATATACACTGACCTAATTCAAACCGTTATTTTATTAGCCGGAACCATTGCTGTTACATTTTTTGGATTGCATCAATTGGGTGGATGGGACGAGATGACGAACACCATCGCAGCCGCGAGCACACAGTCAGGTAATCCAAGCGTTCACCAATTCTTTAACATGTGGCGCCCCATGTCAGATACAAATTATCCGTGGACTGGAATGTTGTTTGGCGCCCCGATTCTGGGAGTGTGGTATTGGTGTACGGATCAGTTTATCGTACAGAAGGTACTGTCTGCAAAAGACATCAGCCAGGCGCGCAAGGGCACTTTGTTTGCTGGCTTCTTAAAACTTCTTCCGGTATTTATTTTCCTGATGCCTGGCATTATTGCCTATGCACTGGCCCAAAAAGGATTGCTTACTTTTTCGTTGGATAATGCTGATCAGGCCATGCCAGCAATGATCACCACGTTGCTTCCTGTCGGATTAAAAGGGCTTGCCATTGCTGCGCTACTTGCCGCGCTCATGAGTTCATTATCTTCTGCATTCAATTCATCTTCTACTTTATTCACCATCGATTTTTATAAACGCTATAAGCCTGAAGCTTCAGAAAAACAATTGGTGTTGGTAGGGCAAATTGCAACCGTAGTATTAGTCGTTGTGAGCCTAAGCTGGATTCCTTTTATGAGAACCCTGATGGGTGGCGGCATGTTTCATTACCTGCAAAGTATTCAGGCGTATATCTCACCACCGATAGCCGCTGTGTTTCTATTAGGACTTTTCATCAAACGCATCAATGCCCGTGGAGCAATCGTTTCTTTGTGGGCAGGCTTTGTAATGGGGGTGTCGCGACTGGTAACCGAATTTATGGCTAAGGAGGGAATGATAAAAGTAGAGGATGGAAGCTTTCTTCAAATGATGTTAGGCATCAACTTTCTGCACTATGCCTTGTTTCTATTTTTGGTTTGTGGCGTGATATTGATTCTGGTGAGCCTTACCGCACCACAGCAATCCGAAGAGCAATTGAAATTAGTCACCTATAAACATACACCGTCTGTGAAAGGTGAAAGCTACTCAACTGACTTTTGGCTTACCATACTTTTAATTGGTTGTGTGCTCTTCTTGTGGGTCTTATTCAGTCCATGGGGATTGGCGTGATAAACGACCTTATTATTCCGAAAAGGGATTTGATGAGTTATGTTTATATTGGATTCACCTTAATCTGATAATCTATGAGAAAAATAGTTTATACCATCCTGTTTGCCATTTCATTTGTCAGTTGTAAAGACGAAAAGCCAACAGGCTGGATAGACAATGAACGATTATTAAATCGTGAGGCAAAAGATTGGCTATCGTTAGGGGGTGATCATATGATGCAGCATTATTCTCCGCTCAATCAAATCACCAAAGAGAATGTGAACGACCTTGGCTATGCGTGGGAATATGATGCCAGCACCATCATTGGCAATGTGCCGCGTGGATTGGAAGCAACCCCAATAGTTGTGGACGGAATCATGTACACCTCAGGCGCATGGGGCGCGGTGTATGCCCTCGATGCAAAAACCGGAAAACAACTTTGGATATACAAACCTGAAGTGGATGCTTCCTATGGTCGCAGAGCTTGCTGCGATGTAGTGAACCGTGGTGTGGCCGTGTGGGAAGGGAAAGTGTATGTAGGAACATTGGATGGTTATCTTGTTTGCCTCGATGCCGCTAATGGATCTGTGTTATGGAGTAAAGACACGTTTACAGATCGCACGAAAGCCTATACAATTACAAGTCCGCCACAGGTGGCTGGCAACATTGTAATGATTGGAAACTCAGGCGGTGAATATGGCGTGCGAGGGTATGTAACAGCCTATGATTTAAAAACCGGAGAGGAGAAATGGCGCTTCTGGATTGTGCCCGGTGATCCGGCCAACGGTTATGAAAGCGCTGAGATGGAAATGGCCGCGAAAACATGGGATCCCAATTCTCATTGGCCGTCTGGCATGGGTGGAACTGCCTGGGGCGAATCTGCTTATGATCCTGAATTGAATTTATTGTATGTAGGCACCGGCAACTCAACTCCCTATCCAATTTGGTTTAGAAGTCCTGCCGGTGGTGATAATTTATTTCTCTCTTCCATTCTCGCGATCAATCCCGACAACGGAAAATTAGTGTGGCACTATCAAACTACTCCGGCTGAGATTTGGGATTACACCGCCACTCAAAACATTGTATTAGCAGATATTGACATCGATGCAAAACCCAGAAAGGTATTGATGATGGCGCCCAAGAATGGATTTTTTTATGTGCTGGATAGAGCCACGGGAGAATTGATCTCAGCTGAGAAATATACTAAAGTCAATTGGGCCAGCCATGTTGATTTAAAAACCGGACGTCCTGTGTTAACAGAAAATGGACAATGGTATAAAGATAAACCCAGGCTCGTAATACCGTATCTCGGAGGCGGGCATGTGTGGCAACCCATGTCATTCAATCCAACAACAGGATTGGTTTATATTCCTGAACGAGCCGTGCCTCAGGTATTTAAAACTTATGAAACGTATAAGTGGTTGCCGGATGTTGACAACACGAACCTTGACTACTCAAACATGTACAAGTTCAAAAAGAATGTTGCCGATCAGATCACAAGCGCTGAAGATACATTGCGATCAGAAAGTTTATTGGCGTGGAATCCCGTGACACAAAAAGTTGCCTGGAAATTTCTGGATGGTGGACCCGATGGCGGCACCATGTCAACGCCCGAACTAGTTTTTCAAGGAACACGCACCGGATATTTCAATGTGCATGATGCAAAGACCGGTGAAAAGTTAAAATCAATTTTCACTGGTAATGGAATCATGGCGGCCCCCACAACGTACAGCATCGATGGCGAGCAATACGTGGCCGTGATGGCAGGTTATGGCGGAGCCGAGACCTACGCGTATTTACCGGATGGCATTATTTTTCAATATGAAAACAAAACGAGAATCATCGCTTTTAAATTAGGTGGAGGTGAAACACCGCTTCCTCCAAAACAAAAGAAGATTGAAACTCCGGCACCTCCTGATACAAAAATCAAAACAGAATTACTTGCTAAAGGCGCAACTCTCTATGATTTCTACTGCATTACCTGCCATGGAAATTTTGGAGATAACCATCTATCCCAGCATCCAGATCTTTCGAAATTGACTGAAGCCAAGCACATGGTGTTTAATGACATTGTGCTAAAAGGAATTCTATCACAAAATGGGATGGCCAATTTCAATAATTCTCTTAGTCAAGAAGATGTGGAGGCGATATATCATTATCTGTTGAAGAAGCAAACAGATTTGTATAAAAAGCAAAGTAAGAATTGATTTTGGTAATTACCCTTCGAGTGCCTCAGGGTGACAAAGTTCTTGTCGTCAGTCTGAGGTTCTCCCTGTCTGCCGAAGCGGGAGAGCACAGGCAGGGAAGACTGACTTCACCACTTATTTCTGAAAATGTTTTTTCATCACAACTGCATAATCAGCGATAGCGAGTTCTGGTGCTTCCAGTTCTGGGTGCCAAAGTTTCTCCCACTCAAAACTGTAATACCCTTTGTAACCACCTTTTGATAATACATCAATGGCTTCGAAGATTGGAACATCGCCTTGTGCGAGGCGGGTGTAAGTAATAGTTTCGTTCTCCACCTTTGCATTTTTTATATGTGTGTGGCGAATGTATTTTTTTAGTCTATCATAAGTCAGCGTGGGCGATTCTTTGGTTTTGGTCCACATGTTCACTGTGTCCCAGACCAAACCCACATGTTCATGTTCGGAGGCCTTCATCACACTTTGCAAATCCTCTATATAAATCAAATCACCATGCGATTCAATAAGCACGATCACATTACTTCCTTTTGCGTGATTGCCAAGTTCCAGCAAACCCTTAGCAATTAGGTCCATGGTTTGGTTTCTTTCCTGGTCTTTCGGAAAGTTATTGGGAAAAACACGTATGTATGGACACTCCAATTTCTTCGCAAGGTCGATGTATCGCTTTCCATCATCCAAATTTTTCTTTCTCTCATTAGCTTCAGCAAAATGCATAGTGGCAGACGATCCAAGGTTTACAAATTGTAACCCGTTGTCTTGCATCATGCGTAATGAGGACGCTATATTTTGCTCGCTGAATTCCTTGCATTGTGGGAGATCCATTTGTCGTAGGATACCACGCACTTCAATTCCCTTAAATCCATGTTGGGCGGCAAAGTCCACAATTTGTTTGAGCGACCAATCGGGGCATCCCAGGGTTGAAAACGCAAGACGAGGTGTTTTCTTTTTGAACACAAAAGCTGAGGCTCCAAGCGATGCCGTGATCAGTGCGGCACTGGTTTGTAAAAAATCCCTGCGCGAGGTTTTATTAATCATAGTGTTTAAAATCAAGTTATAACAAAGAAAATTGTAAGACAACCTGGCCTGTTCACAAGCGAGTGGAGGTGATCCTATTAACAGCTGATCTTATTCACTCTGGTCTCGTGGCGGCCGCCCTCAAACGGGGTAATTAGAAATTTATCTGTTATTTTTTCGGCTGCTTCCTCCGTAACAAAGCGCGCGGGAATGCAAAGTACATTGGCGTTGTTGTGTTGACGTGCGAGCGATGCAATTTCCTCCGTCCAGCAAATGGCAGCTCTTATTCCCTGGCGCTTATTCGCGGTAATGGCTACGCCATTGGCGCTACCACAAAGTAAAACCCCCAATTCAAATTCTTTTTTTTCAACAGCGCTGGCAACCGGATGAGCAAAGTCTGGATAATCTACTGATTGTGTACCGTTGGTTCCGAAGTCCTTGATCTCATGACCGTTTTTTACAAGGTGTTTTTTAAGTAACTCCTTGTATTCAAATCCGGCATGATCGGCACCAATAGCAATTTTCATAATTAGTGGGATTGTTGATCTAATCGGGCATCTTCCAGTTCGCGCTTCAGTTTTCGCTTCAACTCTATGGACGATATGAAAATACTGATTTCATAAAGGAAATACAATGGAATAGAGATCAGTGAAAGGCTCAACGGATCTGAGCTCGGGGTAACAATGGCCCCGATAATCAAAATAACAATCACCGCATGTTTGCGAAAGCTCTTCAACAGGGTAGGGGTAACAATCCCAACTTTTGTCAAAAAGAAAATAACTATCGGCAACTGAAATAATAGTCCGCAGCTTACCACTAATATCGTAATGGTAGAGACATACGAAGTGATATCAAACTCATTTGATATTCTCGAACTTATAGAATAATTAGCCAGGAAAGCAATCGTCATCGGGCTCAGGATATAATAGCCAAACGAAATCCCCAACAAGAATAAAGTAGAAATAGAGAAGACAGCCCCTCTGGAGCTTTTTTTCTCTTTATTATATAGGCCGGGCTTAACAAAACTCCACAGCTCCCAAACTACATAGGGGAAGGCAATCACCAAACCGATAACAAAGGAAGCCTGTAACTGCATGGTGAATTGCCCCATCAGGAAACGACTTTGAATTTTCATGGGGATTTCGGTAACGCAAAGGCCCGCTGCCCCTGTCAAATCTCCAAGCTGGCACAGCCAACGAAACGTTATAAAATTCACATCCCCTGGAGCAAAAATGATGTATTCGAAAATCTCTTCAGTATAGATGAATGCCACAATCATCATGACAAATATCGCAGCTACTGCCCGCACCACATGCCATCTCAATTCCTCAAGATGATCGAGGAAAGCCATCTCTTTTTCTTCACTCATAATTCAATTACCTCCAGTCTCAGCTTTGGGCTGAGGAACCAAACACATTTTTTAATACTACATGTACAACGGAAACTTCTTCATGAAGGCATTTACCTTGCGCTTCACTGCCTTCAGGTGCTTTACCTCTTCGGGCTTCTTCAATGCTTCATCAATCAGATCAACAAC
>JBEBJH010000074.1:0-19220 GCA_040079965.1 Cyclobacteriaceae bacterium | reverse complement strand
AGAGACAGAGCCAGGTCCGCGAGTAAAAGCAATCGCATTTAAATCAGTATGGGAAGTACCGGCAGACGTTAATGCCTCGTTTACTACCTGAAGTATGTGTTGCTGGTGCGCCCGGGAAGCAAGCTCTGGCACCACCCCTCCATATTTCTGGTGCACTGTTTGTGAGGCAATTACATTATTAAGTACCTTGCCATATTGTATAACCGAAGCTGAAGTTTCATCACAGGAAGACTCGATGGCAAGAATTACGGGCTGCATTTTTTAGCAAATGAAACTGCAAGTTATCAAAAATCGTGTTTTTAACTGGCTCAAAAAGATCCTGCTTTACGGGACCTATTTTCTACTCCTATTTGCTGTGCTCAGTTTTACTCTTCTACAGGTACCTTCTGTGCAAGAAAATCTGGTGAATCGGGTGACATCCTCATTTTCGAAAGTATCCGGATTTGACATAACCTATGAAAGTATTTACCTGGTATGGTACGATCGCCTTGAAATTGAAGGATTGGTAATCACCGACCCCGCTCAAAACAAAATGATTGAAGCTGGCAAACTTCAGGTCAACTTCAGTCTCTCCACCCTTTTTGAAAACAAAGATGTAAATATCGATGGTGTAACATTAGAGACAGGTAAGGTTAACCTGGTCAAAATCCCACTATCAGATTCTACCAGGGACTTAAACATCAATTTGTTCATTTCAGAAATTAACAAACAGCTCTCCGCTGGAAGTGGACAAGGTGGGTCTGCCAAAGTAAATATTGGGGAAATTGTTATTCTCCAGACAGAATTCAGATTAAACGATCCCTTGAAGGATTCGCTGAAAAATGCCTTTGACTACAATCACATCCTACTTCAAATTAATGAAGCCGAGGTCAATAATTTCAATGTAATCGGAGATACAATTCAATTTACTTTGAACTCATTAATTGCAGAAGAAAAGAACTGTCATCTGCCTATACATAACTTATCTACGTTCTTCCGGCTATCACAAAGCTCGATGGAATTCCTGGGACTTAACGCGAGCCTGGGCAAAAGTAAAATTTCTGATACCCTAATATTTAAGTACAAAAATCTAACCGACTTAAATGATTTCAACAATCGGGTAAACATGAAGATGACACTACGCAATACAGTGCTCCATCCATCGGATCTCGTTTTGTTTACTCCAGGATCAAAACCCTTGCCAGAAACCCTTTACCTGAATGGTACTATCGCTGGAAAGGTATCGCGATTCTCATATCAAGACATGGATGTGGTTTTGGGCAATACAAAAATAAAAGGCAAACTTCAATTGGACGGACTTCCTTCAATAAATGAAACCTTCATTAATCTGGATATTAAGAATGGCGATATCGACATCCAAAATCTTGCCTTCTTGTTTCCGGAAAATGTCTTTAACCGATTAGCTGCCCTGGGAAGATTTCGATTAACCGGAAAGTTTACAGGATTTACTAATGACTTTGTAGCGAACGGAGACTTCCGTGGCAAGTTTGGCCAAATTCAATCTGATATCAATCTCAAAATTGATCCTGCTTATATTGACCGATCTACCTTTAGCGGAAACCTTAATCTTAATAATTTTGATTTGGGCATGGTGCTACGAGACACGATGTCATTTCAGAAGGTTAGCCTGAACGGAAAAATTGATGGGAAAGGGCTTACCCAGGAAGCAGCCAATTTTAGCCTGATCGGAAAGATTAGCTCGATCGGGATTCGTTTTTATAACTATGTGAATATCACAACCGATGCTCGCTTTGCAAAAGAACTATTTAGTGGAACCCTTATCATTGATGATCCCAATCTAAAACTAAATGCTACCGGCACCATCAATATCCGGAAGGGGCAAGAGTTGATTAATATTAAGGCAAAACTTGATACTCTCTTTACTCAGAAAATTGGCCTAACGAAAGAACATCTGTTCCTAAGCTCATCGATAGATATCGACACCAAAGGTTTAAAGTTAGATAGCTTGTTCGGAAAAGTCATTTTAAGAGATGCGTATGTTGAGTATAAAGATAGATCACTGGCAATTGATACTATTTCAATAAATTCCTTTCTTAAGGATAATGCACACAATCTTCAGCTTCGAAGCACACATGCTAATGCCGATTTGACCGGCAACTTCTACTACTCCACACTTTTCAATGACCTGCAACGTCTTACCCATGAGCTTCAGCTTAATGTAAGGAACAATAAAGAAGAACTAACTAATTACTATGCCAACAAAGCAAAAAATAACCAGGAGTATCATGCCGAATTCTCAATTAATCTTAAAGACATAAATCCTTTATTTACGTTAACTAAACTTGGAGTATCTCTATCCGGTGAAACTCATATTGACGGTTCATTTAACAATGGCTTTACATCTCGCCTCCAAGCCTTCACCCAAATTGATACAATCACTTTTCAGGGAAAAAAATTTATCAATACAGAAATTGAGTTTTCAGGTTCTAAAATACGCGATAGCACGCGCGTATTGGCTGTATTATCTGTCAATTCTCAACGGCAAGAAATTAGCAAGACCTTTGTCACGAAAGATCTTTTTTCAGAAGCAGTCTGGAATCAAGATCATATTGATCTGAATGTTGATTTTGATCAGGAGGGCACTACAAACTTTGTACGTCTTCAATCGGAAATTGATTTTCTTACCGATAGTACGCGCATAAAAATTCTCCAAACCAGAATTCATGTATTGGAAGAAGAATGGCAGATTAGTCCTCAGAACTATACCCTTATGAAAGGCAAGGAATGGACAATTCGAAATTTAAAACTATTTAACGGTGAGGAATCCGTATTACTGGATGGTCGCATCTCAAAGGATCCAGAACAATCATTGAAACTAACGTTAACAAACCTTAATCTTGACATCCTTAATACAATCAGCAGTTCATCATTGAGCGGAATCGTAAACGGTCGTGCTGAGGTTAAAGATGTTTACAAAGATTTTTACCTTCAAAATAACCTGACCATCAAAGATCTGGTGGTGGATAAATTCCTGGTGGGCGATGTCGCAGGTACAAACATCTGGAATCAGGAAGAGAAACAATTCGATATCGAATTATTGATTGATCGGTTGGAGAAGAGAACCTTGACATTAAGCGGTTTTTATAACCAAGCAAATAGAAAACCTCTTTACCTAACGGCTAAACTGGAAGAAACAAACATTAAACTTATAGAGCCATTCCTCAAGGGGATCTTCTCTCAAATGGATGGCATGCTATCAGGATTGTATGAAATCACGGGTACTTTTAGTCAACCTTTGATTCAGGGTGAGGGAAAAATTGAACGTGGGCGGATTATGATCGACTATCTTAAGACCCTTTATACTTTCCAAGGCACCTTGGGTATGACTCCCAATCAAATAATATTTAAAGACTTCACCTTATACGATGGGTTGAGAAATCAAGGTTCCCTGGATGGCTATCTGACGCATCGTAACTATACAAAATTCAGGATAAACCTGGATGCAACTTTTACCAATTTTCAAGTACTCAACACCACTTCAAAAGATAATAGTTTATTTTATGGTCAAGCCTATAGCAGCGGCAAACTCAATATGTTTGGTCCGCTTGCAAACATGAAAATCTCTGCAACAGCCCGCACCTCAAAAAACACGCGTATTTTTATTCCAATCAGTGGAGCCGAATCTGTGGAAAAGAGTGACTTTATTACTTTCGTCCATTTCAATGACTCGCTTAGGAGCATTAGCCAGAAAAAACAGAAAAAAATTTCTGATGAGCCATCGGGTATTATACTTGACTTGAATCTCGATATTACTCCCGATGCCTATACAGAAATCATTTTTGACATCAAAGCTGGTGATATTGTACGTGGATATGGCAATGGAGATATTAAGTTGCAAATTGATACAAAAGGCGAGTTCAATATGTTCGGCCTTTACGAGTTTGAACAAGGCTTCTACAATTTTACATTGTATGACATCATCAATAAGGAATTCCGAATTACTAAAGGCAGTCGTATAAGCTGGTTTGGAGACCCGTATGCTGGCGTCCTTAATCTGACGGCCAGCTATCGGCAAATGGCCTCTCTTGGTCCGATCTTACCTAACCAAAGCGAAGATGTTTTGTCCTCACCGCAAGTACGAAGAAAATATCCGGTAGAAGTTTTACTTAAATTGGATGGCCCCATGCTTTCGCCTATAATTGTTTTTGATATTGATGCAAAGGATTTGCCCGATAACATTACCACCGATGATGGAACTCTATTACAGTTAGACTTCTATTTCAAGGCCTTTAAGGCCAAGTTGGATGAACAAGAATTAAACCGACAAGTATTTAGTTTGTTGATCCTGCGAAGATTCTCGCCACCAGATGCCTTTAGCACAAGTGGCTCAATCTCTAACAGCGTAAGCGAACTGCTCTCCAATCAATTGAGTTATTGGTTAACTCAGGTGGATCAAAACCTTGAGATTGATCTGGATTTAGGATCATTGGATCAGGAAGCTTTCAATACATTTCAACTAAGGTTATCCTACTCTTTCCTGAATGGACGATTACGTGTAACACGCGATGGCACTTTCAACAATCAATACAATCAATCAGAACTAGCCAACATGCTTGGCGACTGGACGATCGACTATGTGCTTACTCCCGATGGAAAATTCAAAATAAAAATGTATAGTAGGTCTAACTTCAATCAAATTAATAACACACTCGGCACTCAAACTGCCATTACTACAGGAGTAAGTCTTTTACATACCCAGAATTTTGATCAGTTAAAAGATTTGGTACGCGGAGCCCACAATAAAAGAAGAAAGGAAGTGGAACAAACTCCAATCAATGAGGAGACCATATTGGAAAAAGATGGAACCGATTAAAATAAATCTTCCATCATTTCAAACTTTTCTGATCAGAGGCTTAATTTCTATTCTCCTTTTGTTTGCTATTACACCTCCCATCTGTTCACAACCTATTGACACTGTATCAACCATTAACCCAACCCGACTCAAAACAGTTATCATTGGGTCGACTATAGCTTATACCGGGGTTATGATTGGACTAAGCTCAGTTTGGTATAGTCAATATGATAAACAGGAATTTCAATTTTTTAATGATGCTGGGGAATGGAAGCAGGTGGATAAAGTAGGGCACTTTTATTCTGCTTTTCACCTATCGTCTATAGGTTCACGAACTTTACAGTGGAGTGGCGTTTCAAAAAAGAAATCTGATGTAGTAGGTGCAATAACCAGTTTTGCCATGATGTCATCCATTGAAGTCTTAGACGGTTTCTCAGAAGGCTATGGAGCCTCAGCCAGTGATTTACTAGCTAATGCTATAGGGGCCGGTTTTTATTTAGGCCAGCAGGCACTTTGGCATGAAACCAGAATCCATCCTAAGTTTTCTTTCCATCGCACTGAATATGCCGAACAAAGACCTGAAGCTCTTGGCTCTACTTTTATGGAACAGGTTATTAAAGACTATAATGGACAAACCTATTGGCTTTCTGCAGACGTGGACAAATTTGTAAAATTTCCGAAGTGGTTAAATTTAGCCGTGGGGTATGGTGCCGAAGATATGCTCTATGCCAATGACGAAGACAATCTCAATAATAACCTAAACCCATATCGGCAATTCTACTTAGGTATCGATTTTGATCTTACTGCAATTAAATCCCGATCTAAATTTGTGAATACCCTCATTTATGTTGTGAACATGGTGAGATTACCCGCGCCAGCATTAGAATTTTCACAAGGAAAAGTGAAGGCTCATTTCTTTTATTTCTGATCCGCCAGCCAAAAATCACTTCATTTTATTAACTTCGGAAGCCTAAACATTACAACTATGGATTTAACCGCTTTCATGAAAAAATACGCGGACCAGATTGGAGGTCAATTTACCGAATACGATCCTTCGCATTCCATCATCATCATACCTGTTTCGGGGAATCGCTTTCAAACAGTGATAGGTACCATTCGAAAGAACGACCTATACAATCGAAGCCTGATTACCCTTAATTCAAAAGTATGTGCTGTAAAGGCGGGCATCGACTTCAAAATGTTATTGGAACAATCTGCTTATTTTAATTATTGCCGATTTATCATTACTGAAAATCACTTACAGATTGAGGCTGTTACCGCATTAGATACTGTGTCTGAAAGTACAATTCAGGAAATGCTTCAGGAGGTCGCCAACCTGGCCGACCAATATGAGTTAAAGCTTACCGACACGGATATTCACTAGAACGATCAGGTTCAAATCTCACATTAAGTGCGTAAATTTGCTGTTAATGCAAGCCGGTTTATCGTTCTCCAGCCTTAAGCTGGGGGGAGGAAAGTCCGGGCAACACAGAGCATCGTACTTCCTAACAGGAAGGCCCCTTGCCTTAGGGCGAGGGAACAGATAGTGCCACAGAAAACAAACTACCTTGGCTTGACGTGTCAAGCTAAGGAAAAGGTGAAAAGGTGGGGTAAGAGCCCACCGGTCTCGAAAGTGATTTCAGATGCATGGCAAACCTTACGAGTTGAAAGGCCAAATAGGCCCCGGTTAAGAGCTGCTCGTTCAAAAGAATGCCTCGGCATTCCACCGGGGTTGGGTAGGCTGCTAGATCCTGATGGCAACATCAGGACCAGATAAATGATAAGCATCCCGATTTATCGGGAAACAGAACCCGGCTTACAGGCTTGCATTTATTTTTAATAATCTTACTTAAGATATCAACTCAGTTTAAATTTTAACTAAACGTGCCCAAAGTATTACTCATTGAAGACGAAGCAAGCATTCGTGCTGTGCTGAAAGATATTCTTAAAGATCAAAAAGAATTGAAGCTGGAGGTGGATGAAGCAAAAGACGGAGCTGAGGGGCTTTCCAAACTTGAAAGTGATCATTACGATGTTGTATTCTGCGATATCAAAATGCCCAGGATGGACGGTATGGAAGTATTGCAACAAGCTAAGGCCAAAGGAATAACTTCCACCTTTATTATGATCTCAGCCCACGGCACAACAGAAATTGCTGTTGACGCTACCAAGCTGGGAGCTTACGATTTTCTGCAAAAGCCACCCGATCTAAATCGACTGTTAATTACTTTAAGGAATGCGCTAGACAAAAACAGTCTTGTTAAGGAGACAAAGACACTTAAGAAAAAAGTCTCCCAGAAATATGAGATTATAGGAAACTCAACTCCTTTGCAGGAAGTAAAGGAAATGATTGAAAAGGTTGCCCCTACTGAGGCTCGCGTACTCATAACCGGACCTAATGGATCTGGTAAAGAATTGGTTGCCCGCCAACTTCATGAAAAAAGTCCCCGGAGCAATGGCCAGTTTATTGAGGTGAATTGCGCAGCAATCCCCTCTGAGTTAATCGAAAGCGAGTTGTTTGGACACGAAAAGGGTTCATTCACATCGGCCATTAAGCAACGCCTTGGAAAATTTGAACAAGCCGAAGGAGGAACCTTATTTCTGGATGAAATCGGAGACATGAGTCTGGCCGCACAAGCCAAAGTACTACGGGCTCTTCAGGAGAACAAGATCACCCGGGTTGGTGGCGACAAAGATATTTCTGTTAATGTGCGGGTGCTGGCAGCTACCAACAAAGACCTTAAAAAGGAAATTGCTGAACATCTCTTTCGCGAAGACTTATATCATCGTCTTTCTGTAATTGTGATTAAGGTGCCGTCTTTAAATGATCGCACTGAAGATATTCCCCAACTGGTAAACAAGTTTCTTGAAGATATTGCGGTTGAATATGGATCGCGTAAAAAGGAATTAAATAAAGAAGCGATGGAATTGCTTCAAAAACACAACTGGACAGGAAATATTCGTGAACTAAGAAATGTGGTAGAAAGGCTAATAATAATGAGCGAAGGCCCCATAGGGCCTAATGAAGTAAAAAAATACCTGTAGCCTGACTAAATCTTAGTCTCAGATACGTTTTTCTTCACTTCTTTCTTGCTGTACGTGGGGCAGGTATACTGGCTGCACGAAGTCAGAAAGGCAAGAAGGGCGGCAAAAGCTAAAATTTTCTTCATATTGGGTGGCTTTGTAAAGAACAAAAATATCAATCTTTTAATTTCCAGCAAATTTTATATTGAAAATTTACATTTGGGCGAGAATAACGTCTATCCAACTAATAAATTACAACCCCGAACATCACTATTATCCAACCTGCCAAGTACCTCAAAATTACCCTTTTGGTCTATTTGTCCTAAATCCTGGGTTTCAATAAATGCACAAGAGTGAAAATTTGCCAAATCAACTACCTTAATTGCCCCTGTTTTTCCATTTACATTTGAAAATGGGTCATTTATATCCCTCACCGTCACCTTCATCCAGGGTGGGCATTGATAGTAACCATTTCCTCTAGAATAAGCTTGAGACATCAGTTCAGTCATTCCGTATTCTGATTGAATAACAGGCAGGTTAAACCGGTTTCCTAAGTACTTATGTAATTCCTCCCGTATCCATTCCTTTCTTCGGCCCTTCATACCGCCTGTCTCAATCACGATACAATTGCTCAGATCCAATTGATAGGCCTCGGCCAGGTCAAGGAGAGCAAAGGAAACGCCCCAGAGAATAACCTTATGTTCGCTTCCACTTAAAACCAGAAGCTTATCAACCAACTCTTCATAATTGTGCAGATAAAATCCCGAATGTTCAGATTTACTTTGCTTAATGAGATGATCCATCATGGCTATAAGCGAGGAGCCCTTTCTTTCAAGGTATGAAGGTAAAAGCGCTAGAAAGTGATAATCTGATGGTGGTCCATAGAATTGGGTGAAGATATGTTCTGATAAATTCAAATAAAACGAGAGATCAAGCACCTCATGCCTGCTTGAAACCATTCCAGTAGTGCCACTACTGGTAAAGGTTATTTCCGGTTGCCAAAAGTCAGTCTTTACAATGTGAGATTTAAAAAACCCAATGGGTAAAAATGGGATTTCCACCAACGATCGAATCTGGTCAGTCTTGCAGTTTAAGTAGTGTAGATATTGATGATAAACTTGATTGTTTTGGGCTTGAAAATGGAATAATTGAAGAGCAATATCTTCGAAGTTACCTTCGTTTACCGAATACAAAGAATCCCTAAAACTTTTGAATGTGCTCAAGCGTTGCTTATTTTACAATGGTTAAAGGTAGAAAATGAGATTGATAAGGAATCTGCTGGTTTTTCTGTTTATTTCCTTGGGCATAAGTGCTTGTTTCACCCCTCCGGAATATCCTGTTCAGCCACAAATTGAGTTTGAGAGTATTGAATTTAGGGAATATGGATCAGGTTTTGACGCTGAGGCCGATTCCTTGATTTTAAAAGTAATCTTTAAAGACGGTGATGGCGACCTGGGGCTGGACCCCAGCGAGCTTAGCTGCGTGAGTGAGAGTGTATGCTATAACAATAAGTTTTACTTTATAAAACCAAACGGTACTCTGGTTACTTATAAGGATAAAAGAACTGACCCTACCTATAGTTCGCTTCCTGAATTTGTTAAGCCTTACAATTGTATTAACTGGGAAGTAAGGACAGATGAAAATAACCTGGTTGATACGCTCTACTTTGAGTTAAACCCCGACCACTATAACATTGAAGTAGATTTTTTGATGAAGAATACTGATGGAACTTTCACCGAGTTCGATTGGACCAAAGAATTCAACTACCCAAACTGTGGAACCTCATTTGATGGTCGTTTCCCCATTCTGTTTAAAGATGAACCTGGGGCTCCGCTGGAAGGTAGTTTGAAGTACAGCATGGGATCCATTGGTTTTAAAGCACTCTTTAGCATTAAAACACTTAAACTAAGAATTCAAATCAAAGATCGTGCACTCAATAAGAGCAATGAGATTTTTACCCCAGAGTTTACTCTTTAAATTCCCTAGTAGATTGGTGGAAACCGTAAAGGATCAGACTCATTCATTAAATTATAAACTGTCTCAAAAATATCTTCTGCATTGGGCTTAGAGAAATAGTCACCATCCGATCCATATGCCGGACGGTGTTCTTTAGCTGAAATAGTTCGCGGAGTTGCATCAATGAATTGATAGGCCCCCTGTACCTCCAGCACCTGTTGCATCATAAATGCAGTTGCACCCCCAGGAACATCTTCATCAGCAAAAATTACGCGGTTTGTTTTCTTTACAGATTCAAGTATTCTTTGATTAATATCAAAAGGTAATAATGTCTGAACATCAATAACCTCACAAAAAATTCCTAGTAGTTCTAAATCACGGGCTGCCTCCATCACAATCCTGCACATTGAGCCATAGGTAACGATAGTTATATCGGAGCCCTCTTTCAAAATATCAGGCACTCCTAAAGCAACTGTGAACTCACTGATATTATCGGGTAATCGTTCCTTCATACGATACCCATTCAAACATTCAATAATCAAGGCCGGATCATCAGATTGAAGTAACGTATTGTAAAAGCCGGCTGCCTGGGTCATGTCACGAGGCACCAAAACATGAATCCCACGAATGGCGTGTAATATCATACCCATTGGGGAACCTGCATGCCAAACGCCCTCGAGGCGGTGACCTCGGGTACGAATTATCAAGGGGGCTTTTTGTCCACCTTTAGTACGATATTGAAGGCACGCCAGGTCATCAGACAAAATCTGAATCGCATACAACAAATAATCCAGATATTGAATTTCAGCAATCGGCCTCAAACCCCTAAGTGCAGCACCAATCCCCTGTCCTACAATCGTACATTCGCGGATCCCCGTGTCTGTAACGCGTAGTTCTCCAAATTTTTCCTGCAACCCGGCAAAGCCCTGATTTACATCTCCAATCTTTCCTACATCTTCACCAAATGCCAACACGCGGGGATCTCTTTTTAAGGCTTCCCTGAAACATGCTTGCAACACCTCTCTCCCATCCACGAGAGGTGATTTTTCAGAATAGATTGGATCGATACTTTTTATATTCAAAGCAGACCATTCCGAGTTGCTGAACAAAAATGAATTAAACCGCTCTTGATTTTCGATTTCAGATTTTTGTATCCACCCTTTAAGCTCCTCACGGAAAGCGGATGAACTATTGAATAACAAACGTATTGCTTTTTTTGCAGTCCGCATTGAATCAAATCGCAAAGGATTGATTGTCTTCTTTAGTTCACGCAAAAGTTCACCAATCTCAGCAACTTCGGCAGATGCGCTATCAAGAATTTTCTCCAGTCGCTTCTGATCCTTTTGAATGTCTTCGTTAAATACTCGCCATGCAGTGTCTTTAGCAGCCTTCGCAGTAGCCTTTGCTTGCTTTTCAATTTCAGTCAACTCTTCTGATGTCGAGATTCCATTTTCTAAAATCCACAACCGAAACTTGCGAATACAATCATGGTCAACTTCCCAGGCTAATCGTTCTTTAGTTTTGTAACGCTCATGCGAACCTGAGGTAGAATGTCCTTGGGGTTGAGTCATTTCTGTAACATGAATCAGCACAGGCACATGATCCTCGCGACAAATTTTCTCGGCTTTCTCATAGGTTTGAATAAGAGCCTGATAATCCCATCCTTGCACGATAAGGATTTCAAATCCTTTTTCAGAATCAGTCCGTTGAAAGCCCGCAAGGATTTTCGAAATGCTTCCTTTGGTTGTCTGATACTCCTTAGGAACTGAAATACCATAATCATCATCCCATACGGAAACAAGCATTGGCACCTGCAGTACTCCTGCCGCATTTATGGCTTCAAAAAACATTCCTTCCGAAGTTGAAGCATTGCCAATTGTGCCGAAGGCAATTTCTCTTCCATGATTGCTTAACTCTTTAAACTGGGCTAACTCAGGATTATTTCTGAAAAGTTTTGAGGCATATGCTAAACCAACCAATCGTGGCATTTGACCCGCAGTGGGTGAAATATCTGAACTGCTGTTTTTTAATTTAGCCAGATTCTTGAAGGCGCCTTTCTCATCGATCATTCGGGTTGCAAAGTGGCCATTCATTAATCGGCCAGCCGAAGCAGGGTCTGCTTCAACATCAGGGTGGGCATATAGCTGGGCAAAATATTGTTGAAGGGTAAGCTCTCCTATTGCTAGCATAAAAGTCTGATCGCGATAATAACCAGCACGATGATCTCCCTGGCGAAACACCTTGGCCATGGCCATTTGTGCCAGTTCCTTTCCATCACCGAAAATTCCGAACTTGGCCTTGCCCATGAACACTTCCTTGCGACCCAACAAACTCGCTTCACGGCTCTCACAAGCCAACTTATAATCTGTGAGCAAGCTGGAAATCTTCTTTGCGGTTAATCCACTAACCATTGTCTTTGTCTGGCTCACGGTAAATGGGTTGGTTGACCATCAAAAATAGGCAAAATCAAAGGAGGGGTCAAAGCAAAATTTTTTACGAAAGAAAATACCGGGAATTTGCTCAACTACCAAAGAATTTAACCCAGTCACCATGATGCACTTGAGGATAATTTGCTGCCCTTTCATAAAGAAAGATTCCTACTGGTTTATTCTGAATCAAGATGTCAGTGTAATAGTAACCCGCATCCATTTCAATCCGAACTATTTTCTTTTCCACCTTCGGATCATCTAACTTCATTACTTCTACCAGGATTTTATTATTGGGATTATCCGATTTGACAGCGCACGGATAAGGCCCCAGAGAATATAAGTTATAGCCCTTCAGCCAAAAACTATGATGATATTTGAGACCATACTTGAATTCTTCATAGTATCTCATGCCCCTCCGTAAAGAGCCGTAAAAGGCATATGTGGATTCTAAATTCATATTCATCAAAAAGTGTTAAAACAACTCTCACAATCGTGTCCGAATGCTATCTTTGCGGGTGTTTTAAGATCCCCGTGCCTCTAAAATCCACATCAAATTGCAAAAATAAAAATCGACTATTATGATCATTGGAGTTCCTAAAGAAATCAAGAATAATGAAAACCGGGTAGCGGTTACACCAGCAGGCACACAGGAGTTCATTAGAAAAGGCCATACAGTATATATACAGGCGAAAGCCGGTGAAGGAAGTGGCTTTAGCGATCAGGAGTATATAGGTGCCGGTGCCAAAATTCTTGCCAAAGCAGAAGATGTTTACAGCATTGCTGAAATGATCATTAAGGTAAAGGAGCCCATTGAACAGGAGTATGGTCTGATAAAAAAGGATCAGTTGGTATTTACCTATTTTCACTTTGCATCCTATGAGCCGTTGGCACACGCTATGATAAAAACTGGAGCTGTTTGTCTTGCCTATGAAACGGTAGAACGCCCAGACAGAAGTTTGCCTCTGCTTATCCCTATGTCAGAAGTTGCGGGAAGGATGGCAATCCAGGAAGGTGCTAAGTATTTGGAGAAGCCGCTTAAAGGAAGAGGTATTTTATTAGGTGGCGTACCCGGAGTGATGCCTGCCAAAGTTTTGATTTTAGGAGGTGGTGTTGTTGGTTCGAACGCAGCCAAAATAGCTGCCGGTATGGGTGCCGATGTTATTATCACTGATGTAAACCTGAATCGCCTGCGTTATCTTGATGACGTAATGCCAAAGAACGTTCATACCATGGCATCCAATGATTATGTTCTTCGTGAATTAGTGAAGACTCATGATTTAATTGTGGGTGGGGTTCTTATTCCCGGAGCTAAAGCACCTAAACTAATCACACGTGATATGCTCAAAACAATGAGGCCTGGTACTGTTTTGGTGGACGTAGCTGTTGATCAGGGTGGATGTATCGAAACGTGTAAACCCACTACGCACGAAGATCCAACCTACATCATTGATGATATTGTTCACTATTGCGTTGCCAACATGCCTGGAGCAGTGCCATATACTTCTACCCTTGCCCTTACAAATGCAACACTTCCTTATGCTTTAAAACTTGCCAATTTAGGCTGGAAGAAAGCGTGTAAAGATAATGAAGACCTAAAGAAAGGATTAAATGTGGTGGGTGGCAAAGTTGTTTACAAAGCCGTAGCTGATGCCTTTAATCTTCCCTATGCAGACGTGCAGGAAGTATTGAACTAAGGATTCTATAATTTGAAATTGAGAGGCTGCATCAAAAGTGGAATAAAATTGAAATGTCATTCCGGCCCTGCCTTTACCGAGGCGGCTACGCGCAGGCAGGCTTGAGCCGGAATCCCATCATACCTTGAAAAAACGGGATCGCGGGTCAAATGCCCGCGATGACCTGATTACTTTTGATACAGCCCTCTTTTTATTCAAAGTCCGGGAAGGATTCTAAAAATTTTACCTCACTCCCGGGTTTATCAATTGCTTCAAAACAAAACTGAGCCATGCCGTTAGTGACAGCTACATACCGTGCACCAATAGTCATGTTGTAAACAGCAACCTGATTAAAAGCCCTTTGCGTTAGCTTAATAACAGGTGATTTACATTCAATTAACATCCATGGTTTTCCTTGCCGGTTATGAATAACTATATCCGACCTTTTCTGAAGTTTATTGTACGTCAGGCCGCTCTCAACCCGAAAGAGTGACCTCGGGTATTTAAACTGCTCTATTAAGTAATGAACGAAATGTTGCCGAACCCATTCTTCCGGTGTTAGTACGATATACTTCTTTCGGATAATATCAAAAATCCATACTTTGCCTTCCTCTTTACGTAACGTAGGGTTAAAGTCAGGGAGATTTAATTTATACATGCTTAAAAATAGATAAATAGCTGATATGAAAACAAAACAAGAAATTGTTGAAAACTGGTTACCGCGCTACACGGGTGTTAAACTGGAAGACTTTGGCAAGTACATTCTATTAACCAACTTCGATAATTACGTAAAAAAGTTTGCCGAGTGGAACGATGTTGAAGTGCTCGGAATGGACCGGGCCATGCGCAGCGCTACAGCCGGTGGTATTACCATCATCAATTTCGGCATGGGAAGTCCAAACGCAGCAACCATAATGGATTGTCTTTCAGCCATTAAACCAGAAGCCTGTTTATTTTTGGGAAAGTGTGGAGGCCTTAAAAAGAAAAATGACCTTGGAGATTTCATCCTTCCTATTGCTGCCATCCGGGGTGAAGGAACATCCAATGACTATTTCCCGGCAGAAGTCCCTGCCTTACCAGCCTTTGCACTTCAGAAAGCAATTTCAACCACTATTCGCGATAACAATCAGGATTATTGGACAGGAACCGTTTATACTACCAACCGAAGGGTTTGGGAGTGGGACGAACACTTTAAAGAATATTTGAGGAAGATTCGGGCCATGGCTATTGACATGGAAACCGCTACGATTTTCTCTACAGCCTTTTATAATGAAATTCCTGCTGGCGCCATTTTGTTAGTGTCAGATCAACCTATGGTAGTAGACGGAATTAAAACGGAAGCAAGTGACAAGGTTGTTACTACCAGTTATGTTGATCTGCATGTTAAGATCGGCATTGAGTCGCTGAAACAGCTTATCAATAACGGAGTAACGGTTAAGCACCTCCGATATTAGTCTGTGCTTTAGTACGGAGTTCGTGATATCTGGCCATCATTAGTCCAGCAAAACCAAGAACAAAGAACACGATAAGCATCAGGACGGAATTTTTCATCCCGAAAATTTCATCGATATAGCCGAAAGTAAATATGCCTATCACAATGGCAATTTTCTCTGTTACATCATAAAAGCTAAAGAAAGAGGCCGTGTCCTTCGTCTCAGGCATTAATTTGCTGTAGGTGCTGCGGCTTAACGATTGGATACCCCCCATTACTAACCCCACTGCCAAAGCCAGCAAATAAAAATAAACTTCCACATTAACTCCTTCCTCTTTCAGGTTAGCAACGGTATAGGCAGAGAAGCATGCTATAACCCAAAAGAATACAACTCCCATTAGTACGCGAATATTACCAAGCTTTCCAGAAAGAAAAGACATTAGCATGGAGCCAGGAATAGCTACCAATTGAATTAATACAATGGTAATGATAAGTTTTTCTGTCGGCAGACCCAATACGTGACTTCCAAATAAGGTAGCTGCCAACATTACGGTTTGAACCCCCATACTATAGAAGAAGAAAGCGATCAGAAACCATTTTAGAAGTCGTAGATGTTTTATCTGATTCCAAACTTTATCTAGCTCTGCGAACCCTGCACGCAATACTTCCTTCAATCGTTTTGTCTTTGGTGGTTTATTGTTTGGAAGCCTGGCAAACGTGATTTGAGCAAACCCAATCCACCATAATCCAACCAACAAAAATGTGTATCGAGGACCGGAGGTCTGATCCCCTTGGGCACCAAAATAGAGTACGAGTCCAAATCCAATCAATTGAAGTATTACGCTCCCAGCATACCCCATAGAAAACCCTCGAGCGCTTATCCAATCTCTTTCTTCCGGTTCTGCTATTTCAGGCAAATAAGAATTGTAAAACACTAAACTCCCTACAAAACCAATGGCCGCTAGTATAAAGAAGCCAACACCCCATAAAACATTGGGCTGCGGCCCTTTGAACCAAAATAATGCCATACAGGAAATTGCTCCTAAATAGCAGAAGAATTGCATAAACTTCTTCTTATTACCACGGGAGTCAGCAATGGATGAAAGAATTGGAAGCAGGATGGCAATAGTTAGATAGGCAAATGCCAGAGAGTAGTCGTAAAGAGAAGTATTCTTAAATGTTCGGCCTAATAGTGGAACGGAATTTTCGCCATACGCTGATTTAGTAATTCCAGCAAAATAAATTGGAAAAAAAGTAGTTGTAATAACCAGATTATAAACCGAATTGGCCCAGTCATACATGCACCAGGCGTTGATTGTTTTCGGATTATGTAAGGCAGCTATTGAACTCATAAGAAAAGAAATAGCCTTCCAAAATTGGAAGGCTATTTATATTACCATGAAAATAATCAACTAGTTTCTATCTCTTTCACTATCTTCCAAAGCAGAGTAGAGTAGCTTCCTTGCGTTCGCTTTTCTCAACTCGGTTTCTACATCAGAGATAATTCCTCGTTTAGCATCCTTGTCGACTTTTAATGCGACTGTTAGTTGATCGCGTTCGAGTTCATCAAGTTTACTCTTTTGTTCATTTACCCACCGGATGATATCCTTTGTATCAATAAATACATCATCTGCCTGGATTTTGGGTTCTCTACCGTACTGCTGCTTTGTTGGTTCACCTATATACAGGTTTGCAACCAATCCTTTGCGCATCAATTTTCTCAATTGAGTTGCCCGAGGAATTTGTTGTTTAACTTCAATCGAAGTCTTTCTCAATTCGGTAGTTACCATAAAGAAGAACAAAAGCATGAACACCACATCAGGCATAGATGATGTGGGAATCTCCTGTTTAACTTCTGTCTTTTTCTTAAATTTTGACATAGTATTTCTTAGTTACCTACTTTTGAAGGATCTGCTATTGAAATATTAAGGGGGATACCGGCTCTTCCTCTTTCATAAATATCCTTATTCTTGGGAAAGGATAAATCTGAGGCAGCATCTCTGAACTCGGCATTTGTAACACCCGCCTGTTCGGCATAGATATCATAGTATGCGCCTTGAATTATATCCAGAAGCTCAATAAACCGCTTATGACTTGTACCACGGTCTGTCTTAAAGGAAACAATCGCCTTTTCAGGACTATCTGAACTGGCCGGATTCCTTCCATTATTAAGAACAAATACTTTAATCTCATCCTTTAGCGTACTAACATCTTCCCTGGGCTCTCCTTCCACCAACAATGCATCAGAAGAGTTAAGCTGGATCTTAAACATATTCTTTTCCTGAATCTTCACATCTGTTGGCGGATTTGCCTCAGGTGGAGGAGGAAGCGCTATGCTTAGACCACGATTGTTTGGCATTGTAGTAGTAACCAAAAAGAAGGTAAGCAACAAGAAAGCGATATCCGCCATCGAGGCATTGGGTATTTCAGGTGTTCCTCTTGCCATATTATTTTAAGGATTTACTAATCTCAGCATAAATCATTGCAATTATTGCAATGATAAACACAATGAAAAACATGGATAATCCGGCACCAATAAGCTTTGAGCTAAACTCCGTAGATACTCCTAATGACACATACTTAGGGGTAACTTCACCCCCAGCCATTGAGTATGCTATGAAGAAGACTATTAGCAAACTAGCTAATGCGATACCTGACTTTGCGATTTCTTTTGGGTTCTTTATCGCATGAAGTACAGGAAAAGCAACAGCAGAAAGAGTTGCCAGAAACATCATTAAATAGCCCAGATATAGACCAATGTCTAATCCGGACTCATAAAAGAATCCTCCTTCTTCCATAATTATTTGCCTCCGCTCATTTTATGTTTAACTAATAGATCAACAAGGGAAATGGAAGCGTCTTCCATAGTGTTAACAAGACCATCGATTTTTGAAACCAGGTAGTTATACAATACCTGAAGCACCATACCCACAATCAAACCACCCACAGTGGTGATCAAGGCCACTTTCATACCACCCGCAACAACCTGAGGAGAAATATCACCAGCAGCTTCAATCGCATCGAAAGCTTGCACCATCCCAACAACTGTTCCAAAGAATCCTAGCATGGGTCCGAGTGAAATGAAAAGAGAAATCCAGATTAAACCTCTTTCGAGTTTACCCATTTCAACACCACCATAAGAAACTACAGATTTTTCAACCATGTCAATACCTTCATGATGTCTCATCAACCCTTGGGTAAAAATTGATGCTACAGGTCCGCGTGTATTTTTTGTAACGTCTTTTGCTGCTTCAACACCACCTTTGGCTAAGGCATCTTCAACCTGACTCAATAATTTTTTGGTATTAGTAGTGGCAAGATTAAGAGTAATAATACGTTCGATTGCAACAGCAAGTCCTAAAATCATACAAATAAGGATTGGCCACATGAAGGGCACACCACCCTCAATGAATTTGTCCTTGAGTACTTGGTGGAAGGATTGTTCTTCTACCGTTCCTTCTTCTGGCATGTCAACTGTTGCTGCTTCAGCCGGAGCAACTTCTTCAGTGGCGGCTTGTGTTGAATCCTGAGTTTGTGCATAGGCTTTGGAGGCACCGAATGCCATTACCCCCAGAAAAGCTAAGATCGTAAGTAATTTTTTCATGGTTTAAGGTTTAGATATACTTGAAGTGGCCAAATTTAAAGCTTTTGCTGAATCACAAACAAGATTTTAAAAAAAAAAACTGAAATTCTCTCGGTACCTTCATGCTTTCCGCCATAGAATTCAAAATACGTCCGTTAGTCCCACAATAATCCATCTTGTTTAACTTAAATAAACTACAGGTTCAATCAAAATGAACCATTACAAGCCTTTGATTCAGGAATATTAATCTATTTCTTTGTGGGCTTTTTTTGGAGAGGTGTCCGAGTGGTTGAAGGAGCACGCCTGGAAA
>JBEBJH010000073.1:0-19359 GCA_040079965.1 Cyclobacteriaceae bacterium | reverse complement strand
GCTCAGGAGTTGAATAATCCAGCAGGATCCCAACCATGCATTTCTCGGTGGAAGATTTTCCTTTTATCAGACTGGATAGCAGTGCAGCAAATCTTGAAACGGATAACTCCCGACGCGCCTTCATCCATTCCTTTGCGATCCCACGCACTATGGGTATGCTGATCGGATATCGCGGATGACTATTGCCCAGGTAGCTATCAAGAAAGGTATGTTGAGTTGGCTTGCCCGAATGATGCTGAATCTTAACCAGTATTTCTTTGTGAAGTGGATTCATGGATTAACAACGTGTAATCAGTAATATTACTAAACCTTTCTAATTGAATCCAGCCTCATGAAAAAGTGCCCAACCGGCAAGCGTTTATACCTGAGCGAACAACTAGCCGAAGATGCATTGATCGAAGCGCACGTTCATTTTGATTACCGGTCGGGGAGTGGTCCGGTGGCAGTGTATCAGTGTGAAGAGTGTGGCAACTACCATCTTACCTCACGTGGACCAATGAATACCCGCCTGTCACAACTACTCACTAACGGCACCATTCAAAAGCAAAAGGAAGCAGCTCGCTGGCAGGGTAGATTTAAAATCTGATAGGCCTTGCAGCCTGTCAAACACTTTTTTCTTAAAACCTTTTTTCCAATCTTCCTGAAATTTATACTTTCCTGTTCTATGAATAAAACCACTCTTGATAAGCTCCTGGGCATCGATTACCCCGTTATCGTAGCGCCCATGTTTCTGATTTCAAATACAAAAATGATTAAGGCCGCGTTGGCTAATGGAGTTACAGCCGCATTTCCGGCTTTGAACTATCGCACCGATGAAGAATTACGCGCTGCGATCAAGGAGATCAAGACATTTTCTTCAAAACCGTTTGGTGTAAACCTGATCGTCAACAAATCGAATCCTAAGTATCAGGGTCAGCTAAAGACATTGCTTGAATTGAAAGTCGATTTTATCATTACCTCGTTGGGCAACCCAAAAGAGGTAATCGATCAGTGCAAGCCTTTGGGCATAAAAGTATTTTGTGATGTGGTTGATCTGGCCTATGCACAGAAGGTGGAAAGTCAGGGTGCCGATGCTGTGATTGCTGTGAACAGCCGTGCGGGTGGCCATGCCGGTAAAATTTCACCAAAGGACCTGGTCACCCTACTTACTAAAAACTGCAATATTCCCGTGATCTCGGCCGGTGGAATTGCCCATGGTAAAGATTTGAAGGAAGTGATGGATTGGGGTGCAGCCGGTGCTTCCATCGGCACCATCTTCATTGCCTGCGAGGAAGCGGATATTTCGCCAGAATACAAACAAGCCATGGTTGATTATGGGGAGAAGGATATTGTGATGTCTACCAAGCTTTCGGGTTCGGCATTAACGGTAATCAATACGCCTTATGTTCAGCAGATGGGCACGAAAGCGAATTTTTTAGAACGACTGTTGAATAAGAACAAAACGCTTAAGAAATATGTGAAGATGATTATCGCGTATCGCGGAATGAAGCAAGTGGAGAAAGCAGCTTTTGGTGCTACCTATAAAACCGTGTGGTGCGCTGGTCCGGCTATTGAACATGTTCATAGCATACGGCCCATGGGAGAGATTGTGAAAACGTTGACGAAAGAATACGATGAAGTAGTTCAAAGTTAATAGTTGAATATGGACGAAAAATCGCACTGGAACCGAATTGCACCCAGTTATAATGATGAAATCTTCGATGTATTTCAGAGTGACAGAAAGAAAAAGTTACCCCGGTACTTTAAGAAGCATGCAGGGTTAACCAAAACAGCGATCGATTTTGGGTGCGGTAATGGAAAGTCGTTTCCCTATATCTCGCCACTGTTCAAACACATTTTAGGAATTGATATTTCGAGAGGGTTGCTGGCACAAGCAAAAGCAAGAGGCTATACAAACATTGATCTTAAGCAAGCCGATTTAACCAAAAAAAAACTTGCGTTGCCTCCAGTTGATTTTGCTTTTTGTTGTAATGTGATCATGTTTCCGTTGATTGAGAAGAATCACCAGATGATAAAGAATATTCATAAGGCGTTGAAAAAGGGAGGCACGGCCCTAATCGTATTACCATCTCTTGATTCGGCCTTGTTTTCTTCGTGGCGACTGATTGATCTTTATCGCAAGGAAGGTGTGAAGCCCGAAGATATTCCTGCCAGCGAGTTTCATTATTTTAAAGGTAACAAGCGTGACCTCGTTCAGGGCATTGTTCATATTGATGGTGTACCCACAAAACATTACTCAGAGCCCGAAATCAATGTGGTCTTTAAGGAAGCCGGATTCACGGTAACCAACGTTGAAAAACTTGAATACGACTGGAATACAGAGCTTTCCGATCCTCCCGCATGGCTTCAAGATCCGTATCCATGGGACTGGCTGGTGGAGTGCACAAAGGACTGACCACTCCTGATAGTTATCATTAGATGGCATGTGATTTTTGGTTAGATTCGCACTCCAAATTTTAACTATTATCTCTATGAAAAGCTACCTGCGAACAGTTCCGATTTTGTTGCTTGCTGTAATGACAGTATTTCAATCCTGCAACAATGAACCACCGACTGATCTTACCAAAGAAAGTATAATCCCTAAACCGGTTAGTATAATAGCCACGGGTAAGGCATTTTTATTGACAAGTAAGTCGATAATTTATGTACCCAATGGTAATGGCGAGCTGATGGAAGTGGCCCATCGTCTGGCGTCACAACTAAATGAAGTAACAGGCTACACCAATTCAATTCAGGCGACAGACAGTAAACCTGCTGAAGGGATCTATCTAACTATAGATGGTAATGATGCCGACCTGGGAAGCGAAGGCTACAATCTTGTTATTGAAGAAGAGCTGATTACGGTTACAGCCAACAAGCCTGCAGGCGTTTATATGGGAGTGCAAACGCTGGCTCAAATTGTTCCTTTAACACCCGATAAAACTGAATCAGATAAATTCCGTTTGGCTGCGGGCTCAGTAAGAGATTATCCAACCTATGCCTGGCGTGGCTCTATGTTGGATGTAGCCCGTCACTTCTTTACGGTGGAAGAAGTGAAGAAGTATATTGATTATATCAGTTATTACAAAATGAATATCCTGCATCTTCACCTAAGTGATGATCAGGGCTGGCGTATTGAAATTAAATCATGGCCGAACCTTGCCACGCATGGAGGTAGCACAGAAGTAGGCGGAGGAGCCGGTGGTTTTTATACACAAGAGCAGTACAAAGATATCGTTGCTTATGCTGCCAGCCGTTACATTACCATAGTACCAGAAATAGATATGCCCAGTCATATTAATTCAGCGTTAGCCTCGTATGCCGAACTAAATGGGGGTACGAAAGTTCCGGTTGAAGGTATCTTTAAAGGAGCGCCTACCACGCAAGGAATTCTGGATGGAAAGAATAAGCCTACGGAATTGTATACAGGCATTGAAGTAGGATGGAGTACCCTTCGGTTGGATAAGCCCGCTACGTTCAAGTTTGTAAATGATGTAATACGTGAACTGGCAGCGATTACCCCTGGACCTTATATCCACATTGGTGGTGACGAGGCGCACGTTACGAAGAAGGAAGATTACATCGAGTTTATTAACCGGTTTACGGAGATTGTAAAATCCAATGGCAAACAAATGATTGGATGGGAAGAAATAGCCCAGGCGAATATTGATGGAAATGCCATTGCGCAACATTGGACTTCGGAAGAGCATGCACAGGAGGCAGCAAGCAAAGGCGCAAGAATTATTATGTCGCCATCAAAGAAAGTGTACCTGGATATGCAGTATGATTCTACCAGTAAGCTGGGATTACACTGGGCTGCGTACATTGAAGTAGATGAATCGTATAATTGGGATCCGGCAACCCGGGTTACGGGTATTGATAAAAGCCAGATTTTAGGCGTGGAGGCACCCCTATGGAGCGAGACGATTGCTACCCTCGATGATATTGAATACTTATTATTCCCCCGCCTGCAAGGTATTGCGGAAATTGGTTGGTCGCCAGCGGAAGGCCGGAACTGGGATGAGTACAAAGTGAGACTCGCTAATCATGGCCCCAGAATGAAAGCGAAAGGAATTGATTACTATCCTTCTTCTCGGGTGCCTTGGGTTCAATAACATACCTTATAGATAGAAGAAAGAGGCTGTATCAAAAGTCGAATAAAATTGAAATGTCATTCCGGCCTTGAGCCGGAATCCCATCATCCATTCACAAAACGAGATCGCGGGTCGGTGCCCGCGATGACAAGATGACTTTTGAGACAGCCTCTTTTTTTTGGCAAAGTTTTTACTCATTGATTAAAGCAGCATGCATGACCGAGGCTTATTGTTAAATCCAAAATTATCACCGAAAGCAATCGTATCTTTCCGCACAGAAAAAAAACTAAGAATAGTCAACCTTTGTTTTGATATTTGTAATTACAACGTCTCGTTATATGGAAACCATTCGCATGAAAATACAAAATGTAATCAGAAGGTCTTTCCCTTTACTAAGTATCATTTTGATTTTAGCGGGATGTTCAATCAGCGTTCACAACACATATGATATGGAAGTTGATTTCAGCAAATACAAAACGTTTTGCTGGATGAGTGGTTGTGAGTTTAAATTTAATGGGCCTGCTTACCTGGATGATAGTCTGTTAAGAGAAAATCTTAAAGTAGCAATAATTGAAGAACTTAAACGCAAAGGACTGGAACAGAATACCGATAATCCGGATTTGTTGGTAGGCTTTACGATTACTGTGAAAGATGAACAAGCGGTTATTTATCATCCCAGTGAGGACATGCCTGTGTATATCAAACCGCTGGATACAGAGAAAGAAATTATCAATTATCTGAAAGGTTCGTTGATTATTGGTATGGCCGATAATAAGGAAAGCCGAATGGTGTGGCAGACGGAAGCAATTGGTTACATGGAAAGCAATCCTGATTTTTCAGAAAAGAATATCAAAAAAGGTATCAAGATGGTGTTGAAAAACTATCCGCCACCGGCCAAACAGAATTAATCCTTTAGAATCGCTTCGGCTTCCATCTCAACCAGGTATTCATCTCCAATTAATTCAGCTTTTACCATGGTGTTGGCAGGCTGAATGTGATTAAACCGTTCACCATGGGCGCGGGCAATAGGTTCCCAATCTTCAATGTTTCGAATGTAAATGAGGGTGCGTACTACTTCTTCCAACGTGCCACCGAGTGATTGAATAGCTCCCTCAATTTTGTCTATCACAAAATGTGCCTGAGCCGCTGGATCATCACCCCCAACAGCTTTCGGCCCATGCGTTGCTGTTGTTCCTGAAACAAGAATCCGGTTTCCCTTTTTTACAGCTCTGCTAAACCCGGCAAGATCTTCCCATACCGTGCCGCTCAAGGCTTTGGTTCTGCCATCGCTACCTAGGTAGGATGGGTATGGTGGTGGCAAGGTTTCAACGTGATGGCTAAGATCGCCCGAGGCAGTTAGAAAAGGGGGCTTGCGATACTCATCACCACAATCACCGGGTATAGGAGTAAGTTTGTCAATGCAGTACGCAACATCTTCTTACTTTCTTCGTCCAATGAAAATGAAAGCAACGATTGATTTTCCTGAATATGTTCACTCTTCCCTAACCGGGCTCCGATAATTACACCACCAACCGCAGGTTGCTCCATCATGAAACGACTCGCCACGTTAGCCATGGAAGTATTATTCTTTTTAGCGACCTGGCTCAACACGTTTAATAATTGTTGAAAAGATTCCCATCCTCCGGCCGCATCAATAAAACGTTTGTATTTCTGGTACATTGCGTTGAATCATGAACGGTACTACATGAATGGAGGCACCGATCATCGAGCAAATGCCAGTAGCGGCTAAACCGACCAGCCCCATTTGGCGGGAAGACTTCCTGATGGAGTGGGAGTTGATGTCATGGTAAAAGCGAAAAGTAAATGATTTACCAAGCAATCGCAATCCGTTTATAAAAGCGTATTGAATCGATTTATAATTTCTAAATTACGGAATGAAAGCAATTGCATCCGTAGAGTTAATCGGAACCAGGGATTCCGTGTTCAATTCAATTAGTACCTATCTCAAACAGGAAGGATTTATCATTGCGTCCAAAGACTTCACTCGTCCCTGGGGCGGTTTCTTCGTGCTGGATGAATCGCAAGCCCAGCAGTTCGCTGAAAAGTATTTCCATGAAGTTGATTTTAATACACTGATGGTGAGCGGTAAACTAAGCCCAAAAATCCTGGTGGTTAATGCCAAAAATAGATTATCGTGGCAATATCATCACAGACGAGCGGAAATCTGGAAGTTGGTTGCCGGCACTGCTGGCGTGGTTACCAGTGAGACTGATCAAGAGGGACCTGTGCATGTTTTAGGGATGGGTGAGATTGTTCGTTTACGACAAGGGCAACGTCACCGGTTGGTAGGATTAGAGGGTTGGGGTGTTGTTGCAGAAATCTGGCAGCATACCGATGCTCATAATCCATCGGACGAGAGCGATATCGTGCGCCTCCAGGATGATTTTGGGAGATAAAATTCAAACAAATGAAAAACGTATTGCGCATTGAAGAGGCCTTCATGCTAGGCCTTGCCATTTATCTTAATTCATATTTACCTTTTGCAGGCTGGGTATTTTGGGCATTGTTTCTATTGCCCGACTTCGGCATGTTAGGCTACCTGGTAAATCCGAAAATAGGAGCCTTCACCTATAATTTATTTCATCACAAGGGCCTGGCAATCGCAGTTTATCTGGCAGGTTACTTTTTAATTATTCATGAAATTACACTTGCCGGTGTGGTTCTTTTTGGGCACAGTTCCTTCGACAGAATATTTGACTACGGCCTTAAGTATTCTGATAATTTCAAGAACACCCACCTCGGCTGGTTAGGCAAAGCTTGACAAGTATTAATCCGGCAAGAATCGAATATCCTATTATTTCTTCCCTTCCTTCGCCCACATATCGCGTAAGGTGACGGTGCGATTGAAAATAATTTTGCCAGGTGCCGAATCCGGATCAAGACAGAAATAACCCATGCGCAAAAACTGAAAGTGGTCGCCCAGTTTGGCATTTACTATTTCAGGTTCTGCATATACTTTTGATAGCACTTGCAGTGAATCAGGATTCAGATGATTTCTAAAATCATCATCCAGTGCACTCATGTCTTCTACAGTAAACAGTCTATCGTACATGTGCACCTCAATGGGCACTGCTTTCTCTATGTTTACCCAATGAATTACACCTTTCACCTGCAAGCCCGAGGTATCGGATCCGCTTCGGCTTTCAGGAACGTACGAGCATCGCAGTTCAGTTACGTTGCCGACAGCATCTTTGATATGTTCGTCACATTTAATAATGTAGGCGCTTTTCAGACGTACCATTTGTCCTGGTGCAAGACGGAAGTACTTTTTAGGAGGCACTTCCATAAAATCTTCCCGCTCAATATAGATCTCGCGGCCAAAGGGCACTTCCCGAATACTGCCGGTTGAATCTTCCGGATAGTTCTCGCTCTTCATTAACTCGGTTTTACCTTCCGGATAGTTAGTGATCACAACTTTAAGCGGATCAAAGACCACCATTCTGCGGGCGGAAATCTTATTTAAATGTTCGCGTACACAGAACTCAAGTAAACTGATGTCAATGAGGTTATCGCGCTTGGCTACACCGATCCGATCACAGAAATCACGAATTGCTTCAGGGGTATAGCCTCTTCTACGCATTCCACTTAATGTTGGCATCCTTGGATCATCCCAGCCATATACATGATTTTCATTGACAAGTTGTAATAACTTGCGCTTACTCATCATCGTATAGGTCATGTTGAGACGAGCAAATTCGTACTGTCGGGAAGAAAATATCTCCAGCTTTTCAATAAACCAATCGTACAATTCGCGATGCGGTACAAACTCGAGCGTACAAATGCTGTGTGTTACGTTTTCAATGGAATCGCTTTGCCCATGGGCGAAATCATACATTGGATAGATACACCAGGTGTCGCCTGTGCGATGGTGATGGGCATGCTTGATGCGATATAAGACCGGGTCGCGCATAAGCATGTTGATGTGTGCCATATCAATTTTGGCTCTCAGTACTTTGGAACCATCCGGATACTTACCGGCTTTCATATCGGCAAATAGTTGGAGGTTTTCTTCCACTGAACGATTGCGGTAGATGTTGGCAGTCCCTGGTTGAGTAGGGGTACCTTTTTGCGCTGCTATTTCTTCACTCGTACTATCATCTACATAGGCTAATCCTTTGCGGATTAATTTTACAGCAAACTCATATAGCTCGCCAAAGTAGTCCGAGGCGTATAATTCATTGGCCCATTCAAAACCCAGCCACTGAACATCGCCTTTGATGCTATCTACATACTCGGTTTCTTCTGTTACGGGATTGGTATCGTCAAAGCGCAGATTGGTTTTGCCCCCATACTTTAGTGAAAGCCCAAAGTTCAGGCAGATACTTTTCGCGTGCCCTAAATGGAGGTACCCATTGGGTTCGGGCGGAAAGCGTGTAATAATATTTTTGTATTTTCCGGCCTTCAGGTCGTTCTCTACTATCTCTTCCAGAAAATTCAAACTCTTCTCGTCTGCCATAGGGTTCGCTTAAAAAGCTGTAAAGGTAAACGCCTTTGTCAACTTGTAGAAGAAATATGGCCGGATTATATTATTTTCAAGGCACTTTTACCTTTACCTTTGCCTTTCGGTTATACCTGCGAAGAATAATTAAGTAATGACAACACTCCACATCAAAAACATGGTTTGCCAGCGGTGTATACTGGTAGTTGATCAGGAGTTACGAAAGTTGGGGTTACACCCGGAAAAGATATCACTGGGTGAAGTTGTTATACGGGAGGACAACCTGACCCAGCAACAGTCAGCGAATCTTGACAAAGCCCTTCTATCAGTGGGATTTGAGCGAATGGATGATCGCAAGTCCCGATTGATTGAATCCATTAAGAATAAGATAATTCACAGGATTCATCATCAGGATCGCCTCGATCGAAAGTTCAGTTGGTCAGTTATTTTATCAGAGGAATTTCATTATGAGTATAATTATCTCAGCAGCTTGTTCTCATCGGTAGAGGGAATTACACTTGAGCATTATATCATTAGCCAGAAAATTGAACGGGTGAAAGAATTGCTGATTTTCGATGAGCTTACACTAAGCCAAATAGCTGTGCGCCTAGACTATAGCAGTGTAGCCCATCTTTCAGCCCAGTTTAAGAAAATAACAGGCTTCACACCATCCGAACTTAAGAAATCCCGAAATCAGGAGCGCAGATCATTAGATTCGATTGCCTGAAATTCTGTAATTCCTTTCGGGGATTATATAAGCACCTTTGATCGCTTAACTTCGTTCTTTGTATCAGTTAATTACTGATTATGAAAGCAGATCAAATTACAAAGCAATCTTTTCCAGTCCTTGAAATGACGTGTGCAGCCTGCGCAGTGAGTGTAGAGTCTATGCTGAAGGCAACAGCTGGCGTGAAAGACGCTTCCGTAAACTATGCGAACCAAACTGCCCAGGTGGAATATAATACGGCTATTGCAAGCACCACCGATTTGCAAAATGCTGTCCGGTCTATCGGCTATGACCTGGTGGTGGATGTGGACGATCCGCAAGCAGTAAAAGAAGCGGCTCAGCTAAGGCAATACGAAGAAATAAAAACCCGAACCCTTTGGTCCTCGATTCTTTCTGTGCCGGTGGTAATAATTGGAATGTTCTTTATGGATATGCCTTACGGAAATTATATTTCGTTGATTCTCTCCGCACCCGTTGTCTTTTACTTTGGCCGAACCTTTTTCATTCATGCATGGAAGCAGGCTCGTTTTGGTAAAGCCAATATGGATACGCTGGTTGCCCTCTCCACGGGTATCGCATTTCTTTTCAGTGCCTTCAATACTTTTTTTGCCGAGTTCTGGCATAACCGTGGTCTTCATGCCCATGTCTACTATGAAGCAGCTACAGTGGTGATTGCCTTTATATCGCTAGGAAAGCTATTGGAGGAAAGAGCTAAATCTAATACTGGCTCCGCAATCAAAAAATTGATGGGTTTGCAACCAAAAACAGTACATGCTATAGTAGATGCTGTTGAAATAGAAATGCCAATTGTTTCAGTAAAAGTTGGTTATTCTATACTAGTTCGGCCGGGTGAAAAAATTCCGGTGGATGGTATGGTGCAATCGGGTTCCTCCTATGTGGATGAAAGTATGATCAGTGGAGAACCCATACCTGTAGAAAAGAAACCAGGCGAGAAAGTCTTCGCGGGAACCATTAACCAAAAAGGGAGTTTTCAGTTTGAAGCTCAAAAAGTAGGTGGCGATACCATTCTTGCTCACATTATCAAAATGGTACAGGAGGCACAGGGCAGCAAGGCTCCGGTTCAAAAACTGGTTGATAAAATTGCAGGTATTTTTGTTCCTGTTGTAATAGGTATTTCAATTTTGACGTTCATTACCTGGATGATTTTTGGAGGAGATAATGCGTTTACACATGCACTTCTCACTTCTGTAACAGTACTGGTTATTGCCTGTCCTTGTGCTTTGGGTTTGGCAACACCTACTGCTATTATGGTAGGAGTAGGGAAGGGTGCTGAGAATAATATTCTGATTAAAGATGCCGAAAGTCTGGAACTGGCGCACAAAGTAAATGCTGTTATACTGGATAAGACCGGAACCATTACGGAAGGTAAACCGGTAGTAACCAATTTGATTTGGGGTACTTCTTCGGAGCATGATAAAAAAATTCTTTATATACTGGAAATGCAGTCGGAGCACCCGCTGGCCGAGGCTGTGGTAAATAAATTAAAGCAAGAAAATATAAGCGGCTTGCCAATCGAAAAGTTTGAGAGCCTGACTGCACGCGGGGTAAAAGCGATTGTCAATAATGTTACCTACTTCGTAGGAAACAGAAAGTTGATGGAAGAAAATAGAATTTCCATTTCTGAGACTCTAGCGTCTAGCGCAAACCAACTTCAGGAAGAGGCTAAAACGGTAGTTTATTTTTCAAATCAATCCACCGCCTTAGCGCTTATTGCAATTGCAGACAACATTAAACCAACTTCGCGAGCGGCCATTCAATCGCTGCATGACAAAGGTATTGAGGTATATATGCTTACTGGAGATAATGAACAAACTGCGAAGGCTGTTGCCCGGCAAGTGGGATTAAAACATTACAAAGCCGAAGTATTGCCTTCCGAAAAAGCTGACTTTGTAAAAAAGCTTCAGGCCGAAGGAAAAGTAGTGGCCATGGTGGGCGATGGTATTAATGATTCGCACGCATTGGCCCAGGCGGATGTCAGCATTGCTATGGGTAAAGGCTCCGATATTGCGATGGATGTGGCCAAGATGACGTTGATTACCTCAGACCTTCAATCGATACCCAAAGCGTTAAACCTTTCTACGAAAACAGTGCGCGGCATTCGTCAGAACTTATTCTGGGCTTTCATCTATAATGTGATTGGAATCCCAATTGCAGCTGGTGTGCTTTTTCCTGTTAATGGTTTCTTGCTCGATCCGATGATTGCCGGGGCAGCGATGGCATTGAGTTCTGTAAGTGTAGTAAGTAATAGTTTGCGATTAAGATTTGCTAAAATTTAATAGACAAATTATATGGAAAAGACAAAATTCAAAACCAACATTAAGTGTTCTGCGTGTGTGGCAAAGGTGACTCCCTATTTAAATGAAGTGGCCGGTGAGAACCACTGGCAGGTAGATCTGGTGGATCCAGCCCGCACATTAACCGTAGATAACTCAGACGATAAGAAAATCGTAGAAGCCCTTCAGAAGGCTGGATATAAAGGCGAACGTTTAGCTTAGGTGTCAGACCGCTCTAAGCGGTCAGACACCTTAAATCTTTAATTAACAACTTGTTAACAGCTTTTTTATTACATTTGCCAAGTCGATGAAATTCATAAAGCCCTTAGTCTCCTCAATGCTCGCCCTGCTGGTGCTTGTTTCTTCAAGCAGCTTTATGGTGAATATGCACTTTTGCGGAGGCCATGTTCAAAGCTTTTCATTGATCGAAGAAGCGGCCCCTTGCCTTATGGAAGTTCAACTTCCTCCATGCCATAAGAAGATGGCCATAAAGAAGTCAGGATGCTGCGAAGACAAACATGTTGCTTTTGAAGGCAAAGATTTCAACGCAAAAGTTCAGGATTTTTCATCGCTAAACTGGCAAGCTATCAACTGGGTTGCTTCACTTCCGATGATTATGGTGGTGATTCAGTTGAATGAAACCCTCGCGTACTCAAATCACACTCCCTACAAACCACCTATTGTCGAGCGCGATATTCCTGTGCTTGTTCAATCGTTCCTTATTTAAGTCATTGCTGATTTTTTTGTAAGCATCCATTAAAACTAGTGGATTGAGTCTTACTACTTGTGTCTTGCTACTTGATACTATTCAGCTATGATAGAAAATTTAATCTCTTATTCTCTTCGTAATCGCTTTCTGATCCTGATGGTAGCTATCGGATTGTTTGCGTGGGGCGTTCATTCTGTCCGCGTTAATAAGATAGATGCCATCCCGGACCTTTCCGAAAACCAGGTGATCGTATTCACCGAATGGATGGGGCGCAGTCCGCAGATTATTGAAGACCAGGTAACGTATCCACTCGTCACCAACCTACAGGGACTTCCACAAGTAAAATATGTGCGTGGTGCTTCCATGTTTGGAATGAGTTTCGTCTACGTCATTTTCAATGATGACACCGATGTGTACTGGGCGCGTGAACGGGTGCTTGAACGTCTTAATTATGCAACGCGATTATTACCGCAAGGAGTTACGCCAACACTCGGTCCAGACGGCACTGGTGTAGGTCATATTTTATGGTACACCCTCGATGCGCCCGGAATGGATCTTGGCGAACAACGTGCCGTGCAAGACTGGTATGTGAAATTTGCTTTGCAGAATGTGCAGGGCGTAAGTGAAATCGCTTCGTTCGGAGGATTTCAAAAACAATATCAGATTGCTTTAAATCCGAATAAGCTTTCCTACTACAATCTTTCCGTTCCCGAAGTGATTCAATCGGTGAGATCGAACAACAATGAAGCCGGTGGTCGCAAGTTTGAAATGAGTGACATTGGTTACATCATCAAGACGACCGGCTATCTCAAGTCGGTGGAAGAGATTGAGAACATTGCTGTGAAAACAGTAAACTCTGTGCCGGTAAAAGTAAGAGATCTGGGCTCGGTGCAAATGACCGGTGATGCCCGCCTCGGAATTTTTGATCAGGATGGAGAAGGCGAAGTAGTGGGGGGTATTGTAGTAATGCGCTATGGCGAAAATGCTGATGAAGTGATTAAGCGTGTGAAAGTGAAGATGGAAGAGGTATCGAAAGGATTTCCGGCAGGAGTGAAGTTCAATGTGGTCTATGATCGCAGTGAACTGATCGAAGAGTCCATTTCATCGATTAAAACTACGTTGATCGAAGAGATGATTGTGGTGTCATTGGTGGTTATTCTCTTCCTGTTTCATTGGCGCAGTGCGGTGAGCATCATCATTCAAATACCGGTTACCATTGCAACCAGTTTTATTTTATTGAATGCTTTCGGTATTTCATCCAATATCATGTCCTTGACGGGAATTGTGCTGGCTATCGGTGTGATTGTCGACAATGGTATTATCATGTCTGAGAATGCCTACAAGCATTTGTCAATGCGCTATGCCGAATTAAATGGACCGATCCCGGATTTAGAGCGGCTATCAATCATTGAGAAATCATCAAAACAGGTTTCTCGTGGTGTATTCTTTTCTACAATCATCATCATCGCCTCTTTTTTGCCCGTGTTTATGCTTACCGGTCAGGAAGGAAAATTATTCCATCCATTAGCATACACAAAAACATTCATCATGCTGGTGGATGCAATCCTGGTGATCACACTGGCACCGGTCCTCATTTCATTTTTCATGAAAGGAAAGTTTAAAGATGAGAAAGCTAATCCGCTGAATCGTTGGTTGGAGAAAATTTACGAGCCCGTGGTTCGCGCCTGCATGAATTGGCGCAAGACTACAATTGGTGTAAACATACTGGCCCTGGCAGTGAGCATTCCATTATTGTTTAGCATGGGCAGTGAGTTTATGCCGCCCCTGGATGAGCAGTCGATACTCTTCATGCCCGTTACGCTACCGGATGTTTCCAATGAAGAAATAAAACGTATCCTTCAGGTGCAGGACAAGATTATCAAATCAGTGCCGGAAGTAGATAAGGTGCTGGGTAAGGCAGGTCGTGCCAGTACTGCTACGGACAATGCTCCTTTATCAATGATTGAAACGATTATCACACTCAAGCCCAAATCAGAATGGCGTGAAGGCATCACCAAGAAGGACATTATTAACGAGTTGGATGCCAAGCTGCAAATACCGGGCGTAGTAAACGGTTGGACACAACCCATTATCAACCGCATCAACATGTTGTCAACGGGTATTCGTACCGATGTGGGTGTGAAAGTATATGGACAAAATCTTGATAGCATTTATACGCTTTCAGAAAAAGTAAAAGCTGCATTGGAAGGAATTCCTGGAGTAAAAGATTTGTATGTAGATCCGATCACCGGAGGAAAGTACTTGACCATTGATGTAAATCGTGAGGCATTGGGTCGCTACGGATTAACGGTGGACGATGTCAATCTGATTGTGGAGTCAGCGATAGGAGGAACACCGATTGGTCAGACCATTGAAGGAAGACAACGCTTTTCTATCAGCGTACGACTTGCCCAGGATTATCGCAATAGCCTTTCACAACTTCAACGTATTCCGGTAAAAACTCCTTCGATGGGCATGGTTCCGCTTTCAGCAGTCGCCAATATCCGTTTTGAAAATGGACCGCCCATGATTGTGTCCGACAATGCCTTGCTTCGTGGAGCGGTTCTTTTCAATGTGCGCGATCGTGACTTGGGTAGCACGGTAAAAGAAGCCATCGAAAAATTGAACAAAGAAATGGGTGTGATGCCGAATGGTTATTTTTTCGAGTGGAGTGGCCAATATGAAAACCTGATTCGCGGCAAGCAAACGTTAATGATCATTTTACCAGTCGTGTTACTGATTATCTTCATCTCACTTTACCTCGCTTTCAATTCAATGCGCGAGGCGTTCTTTAGTTTGATTACGGTTCCCTTCGCATTGATCGGTGGGGCTTACATGGTGTACTTCTATGGAGTGAATTTGTCGGTTGCCGTTGCCGTTGGTTTCATCGCGCTGTTTGGTATTGCTGTTGAGACCGGTGTGGTGATGGTGATTTACCTGAACGATGCCATGAATCAATTAGTGAAACTCAGAGGCAATTCAAGTGAAACTATTTCACGCGAAGAGTTGAAAGAGTTTGTGATTGCCGGTGCCGCCAAGCGATTGCGACCAAAATTGATGACCGTATCAGTTGCTTTGTTTGGTCTGGTACCTGTATTGTGGGCAACCGGTGTAGGCAGCGATGTGATGCAACCCATCGTATTACCCATGATTGGTGGTGTACTCACCTCATCGACCCACATATTATTAGTAACACCGCTCATCTTTTTGATGACGAAGGAATATGAATTAAGAAAATTCGGAAAACTTGATGTACATGAAAAGAAACATTGAAATCAGAAGTAAGTTGACAGTTGACAAAAGACAATTGACAATGATCAGAATTAGTTTATTGTCAATCGTCAATGTTTCATCCCGACTTGTCGGTGATTGTCAATTGTCAATTCTTATCATCTTGTTAGTTACACTATCCAGTTCTGCTCAAATGATCAGCCTTGACAGTGTACTCTCAGCCATTGACAAGCAAAATCCGATGTTGCAGGAGTATGACAGCAAGGTGAAGGCTATGAATGCTTATACCGAAGGTGCAAAAGGCTGGATGGCACCGATGGTGGGGGGAGGACCGTTTTTCTATCCTTACCCCGGACAAACTTTGATGGATGAGCGAGATAAGGGAATGTTTGTAATTGCTATTGAGCAGGATATTCCAAGTCCTGGTAAGTTGAATGCAAAGAAAAACTACTTTGCTTCCAAAGCTGCCGTGGAAGAAAAGGGACGGTCTTATCAATTCAATCAACTCCGGGCCGAGGCTAAAGAAAACTATTATCAATGGTTAGTACTCGCAAAGAAAGAAAAAGTATTAGAGGAGAATAAGCGAATTGTCGAACTCATGCTGAAACTTGCACGCATTAGGTATCCTTACAACCAGGGTAGTCTGGGAAATATCTATAAAGCAGAAGCCCGTTTGCATGAGGTCGATAACATGATCTTGATGAACATCGCTGAAATTGAAGACAGGTCGTATCGACTGAAATCATTGATGAAGTTTTCAGAAGAGGTCAAACTTACCATTGACACCACTACGCAAATCTCCTTTGATGCCAATAACGTGTTATACGATACAGCTCAATTAAGCGCGAATCGCAGCGATGTGCAACAGATCAATCGATCGATTGAAGTGATGCGGCAAAATCAGGCATGGCAAAAGACGCAGTCCAAGCCGGATTTCAGAATACGCTATGAACACATGCAGCCGCGTGGCGATATGCCTTTGCAATTTTCATTGATGGCGATGGTATCCATTCCCATTGCCCCGTGGTCATCGAAGATGTATAAATCCGAGGTAGCCGGAATGAGTTATGAGATTGAGGCTATGCAGAAAGGTAAGGAAGCGATTATCATTGAAGCGCGCGGCATGGTGGCAGGTATGGCTTCCCAATTGGCGCGAATGAAACAGCAGTTGGAAAATTATGATCAGAAGATCATACCCGCATTAAAGAAGAATTATGAAACGCTGTTACTGGCTTACGAAGAAAATCGTGAGCAGTTGCCAATCGTAATTGATGGCTGGGAAGCGATGAACATGGCCCAGATGGAATATTTAAATAAAATGCAGGAGTATTATTTAATGATCGTGCGTTATGAGAAAGAAACTGAGAAATAGTTTTTTAGTTCAAAGTTCAAAGTTTAAAGTTGAAAGCACTTTTAACTTTCAACTTTCGACTTGCAACTTAATTCTGTTGATGGTCATTGCAATTGGGTGCACTCCAAAAGATAGTTCACACGAGCATTCAGACACTTACATCTGCCCCATGCACCCCACTGTGGTTTCAGATAAACCGGGTGTTTGTCCGGTGTGTGCAATGGATCTTGTTCGCAAAGGGAGACCTGGTGAAGAAGTAAAGATCACTGAAGATCTGGCTAAGTTGATTAAGTCGCCAAATGAAGTAGTGCTTGCTTCTATCAAGACCGCTAAGGCTGAGTATAAATCGATGCCGGTACTTTTAACTATTCAGGGTGTTGTTACGTATGATACGCGCAACATATACACCATTCCTGCCCGTGTAGGTGGAAGGCTGGAAAAAGTGTTTCTAAAATATAATTATCAGCCAGTTCGTAAAGGACAAAAGGTAGCAGAGATTTACAGTGCTGAGTTAGTGAATGCTCAACGTGAGTTCTTATATCTCCTCAAAAATGATCTCGATAATCAACTCCTGATCGATGCAGCGAAGAGTAAATTATTATTACTCGGGGCTTCAGAAAAGCAAATCGATCAGCTATCAAGGACGCAAGAGCTAACTTACACGTTTTCCATTTATAGTCCGCATGACGGTTTTGTAATTTCAGATGATCAACCTGCTCCAGCGGCTCCTTCCAACGGAGCGACAAAAAGTTCAGGAGGGATGGTTATGGGTGGCGCTGGAAATACAGCGAGTGCATCATCAAGTGCAATCACTTCGGTTTCTGCCTCATCGTTTGTGCGGGAAGGAAGTTACGTGGCTTCCGGACAAACGTTATTTAAGATCGTGAATACCAATTCACTTTGGATTGAGTTTAATGTTCCGTTGGCTCAGGCAACACAGATTAAAGTAGGTGATAAACTGGAGTGGGTGGATCAGGGCGCCAACAAACCATTAAAAATTGATTTTGTCGAACCCTTCTTTTCTGAAGGTGAAGACTTTATCAAGTTGCGTTCCTACTATATGGGTTCTGATATTTCAGTAGGTCAGTTAGTGGAAGCGAAGGCCCAGACATTATCAGCAGAATCGCTATGGATACCTCAACAGGCTCTGATCGATTTAGGAATTGATGAAATCGTCTTTGTAAAAGAGCGTGGATTATTTAAACCCAGGAAAGTAAGTTCAGGTTTACACGCAGGCGATTGGGTTCAAATTATAAACGGGTTGGCTTCTTCCTATGAAGTGGCCACCAATGCACAATACCTGGTGGATAGTGAGAATTTCATCAAAACATCAAATTGATATGAGAGTATTAATCAGTAGTATCTTTTTTATTGGATTGTTTGGGTGCTCGGAAGATAAGAAGCAACCTGAACAAACTCCTATGCAAATGAAGGTAGTAAGTAATGAGCTAATGCTTTCCGAGAGCCAGGTTAAACTCGCCAATATCAGCACGCAGGTTGTGAAGCAGCAGAGTATCGGTCAGACATTGCCGGTCAATGCGCGCCTTGTTACCAATGAGGGAATGACCGAAGTGATCAGTGCCCGTGTTACCGGAAGAGTGGAGAAGCTGTTTGTGAAAGAGTCTGGTCGCATGATAAGTAAAGGAGAACCTTTATATGAACTTTATAGTGAGTCGCTCTTAACATTTCAAAAGGAATACTTGCTCGCGCTGGAACAGTATAAAACCATGAAAGCTGTAGATAATCGTTACGAGGAATACCTCAAATCGGCCAGAAAAAAACTTCTGTTATACGGATTAACCGATAAGCAAATCGATCGGTTGAACGACACGAATGACATTCAACCGCGAATCACCTTTTTAGCAACCGCTTCTGGTGTTGTAAAAGAGATCAAGGTAGCCGAAGGACAATACCTCAATGAGGGGGATGCGCTCTATCAACTTGAAAATATTAATAAGTTATGGGTAGAGGCTGAACTTTATCCATCGGAGTTGCAGTATGTGAAAGCAGGGGATCGTATTTCTGTTCAGGTGGCGGGTTATAATAATTCTCCGGCTGAAGCCATCGTTACTTTCTTAAGTCCTGAATACCGTGCGAACACACAAGTAACTGTGTTGAGAGCTACCCTGAATAATCCAACATCACAGTGGAAACCGGGCATGCAGGCGCAGGTGTTTTTAAAGCATTCGGTGAGTACTTCGCTGGCAATCCCAACAGACGCGGTAATACATGACCAGCGGGGCACCCACGTGTATATTCAAACTGCGGATAATACCTTTGTGCCGAGAATGGTAAAGACGGGTGTCGAGAATTTTGATTCTGTTGAAATTATCGAAGGACTAAAGGAAGGAGAGATCGTGGTAGTAACCGGGGCCTACCTGCTTTATAGTGAAATCATTTTAAAGAATGGAAGAGATCCCATGATGGGGCATAATCATTAAATCAACTAAATTATCATAAATCAAATTAAAACAACTATGAAAATTAAATCCCTATTTATCGCAACACTCTATAG
>JBEBJH010000001.1:0-77615 GCA_040079965.1 Cyclobacteriaceae bacterium | reverse complement strand
GAATATGGCCGTGATGGTGAACCTGAGCGGGCGGGGGTTCAGAAGCAGTGGCGATCACCTCGAAAAATCTTTTGAGAACATTACGAAGCAATACCCTAGTCGATTTTTGCTATTTACAAATGTTGATTTTTCTGATATCGACAATCCTGAGTGGTCGGCCAGAATGACCAAGCAATTAGAAGATGATGTTAAGCGCGGGGCGAAGGGGTTGAAAATATATAAGAATCTGGGTATCCACCTTAAAGACAGCAAAGGTAACCGGGTTCCTATTGATGATCCGCGCATCGATCCGATCTGGGCTAAGTGCGGGCAATTAGGCATTCCGGTATTAATTCACTCGGCTGATCCAAAACCTTTTTGGGATCCAATCGATAATCAAAATGAACGCTGGCTGGAATTGAAAACTCATCCGGGTCGCAGGTATGACGAAACCTTTGCGAGTTGGGAAACCATTATTGCCGAGCAGCACAATGTGTTTAAGAAACATCCAAAAACGAAATTCATAAATGCTCATTTGGGATGGTACGGAAATGATTTGAAAAAATTAAGTGAGTTGATGGATGCCTATCCGAACATGTATACTGAAATCGGGGCTGTGATTGCAGAGTTGGGAAGACAGCCACGAGCGGCTAATGCATTCTTAACTAAATACCAGGACCGGGTGTTGTTTGGTAAAGACAGTTGGGTACCGGATGAATATGAAACATATTTCCGGGTGTTGGAAACCGAAGATGAGTACTTCCCCTATCACAAACGCTATCATGCATTCTGGCGCATGTATGGCATTGGTTTGCCTGATAACATTCTAAAGAAAATTTATTACAAAAACGCAATGAGTCTGATTCCGGGAATTGATAAGAGTTTGTTTCCGAAATAGAAAATGACGTATAACGGATTGCTTGACCATGTTACAAGGATGAAAGCAGTTGTGGTATTGGTATTTCTATTGGGTTCTCTGCCATTAGATGCGCAGTCCGTTGAAGTTGTTTTTCGGATCTCGGAAAGAGACTTGATCCCTGAAGGAATTGCATACGATGCAACATCCAGAAGTTTCTTCGTGAGCAGCATTCATAAAAACAAAATCATACGAATTGATGAACGCAACAAAGTAACTGACTTTATCAAAAGTGGTAAAGAAGGCATTGGTCAGGCTTTGGGTATGAAAGTAAGTGACGGGAAATTGTGGGTGTGCAGCAATACAGGTAAAGGAAATGCACAAGACCAATCCATGGTTCATGCCTTTGATCTTGCCAGTGGTGATTTAGTTAACAAATGGATACTGCCGCCAGGAGAAATACACTTGTTTAACGATCTTGCTCTTGACAGTCATGGGAATGTTATTGTTTCCGACTCAGATTATGGTGCGATTTATCGTGTGAATCCAAAATCAAGTAATGTGGAACTGCTTATAAAAGATGCCCGGCTACAGTATGTTAATGGAATCACTATTGCCCCTGATGATGCCGTGATCGTAAATACCTTCAAAGGATTTTTTAAAATCAATACGGCTACGCAAGAGATGAAAGCACTCCCGTTTCCTAACTACTATGTAATTGGGATTGATGGGCTTTGCTTTTACAAACAATCGCTGGTCGGAATTCAAAATGTCACTTACCCTGTTAGTGTTAATCAATACCAGTTGAATGCTACGTTTGATAAAATTGAAAACGCACGTGTACTAGTGGCCAATCATCCACAGTTTGATATTCCAACTACTGGAGTAGTTGTGGATGACTGGTTTTATTTTATCGCAAATAGCCAGATGAGCAACCTGGACAAGGATAAAATAATAGACCCCGCAAAGCTCAAAGAGGTGTTGATTATGAAGATAAAACTGAATTAAGAACATTCGTTCAGAAAATCAGTATCTTCGACAATTACCCAACATGAAATTATTCACGCTTACGTTATTACTTGCCTCTTCGCTCCTTGCCAATGCCCAAGATGGTGTTGTGCTGAAGGAAACAAGGAATTTTTTAGGAACACTTTCACCCGAGCTTAGGTTACGAGCGCAATATGCATTCGATGATGCCGAACGTTTCACCTGGAACTTTGTGCCTATCAAACGAAATGGGTTAACCTTCTATGATTTTTCTGATCGGCAACGCGAGACAGCAATGATGTTATTGAAATCCTCGTTGAGCGAACAAGGCTACCAAAAAGCAACAGCAATCATTGCTCTTGAAAACATTTTGAAAGTGGTTGAAAAGCAAGCGCCTGACAGTCGTTATCGTGATCCTCTTAATTATCACTTCACCGTGTTTGGTGATCCTGCTGAAGGAAAGCCCTGGGCCTGGCGTTTTGAAGGGCATCATGTCGCTTTGAATTTTACTTCTATTGGTGGCGAAATGGTTTCGTCTACACCTTCATTTTTCGGATCGAACCCGGGCATTGTTAAAGAAGGAGAAAGTAAAGGGCAGGAAGTACTTAAAGAAGAAACCAAACTGGGTTTTGAATTAATCCATTCTCTGAATGCAGATCAACGAGGCATCGCCATATTTTCAGAAAAAGCTCCGGCAGAAATTATTTCAGGCAACAACCGAAAGGCCGTGCCGCTTACTCCTGATGGAATAAGCCTTAAAGAATTAAGTAAAGAACAACAAACTCTCTTTCTGAAACTACTGGATGTGTATGTAAAAAACTACGCCTTCGGTTTCAGTAAAAAGCTGATGGACAAGATCAAAAATGCAGGCATGGAAAATCTTCATTTTGCCTGGGCTGGAAGTTTAGTCCCCGGGGTCGCAAATTACTATCGCATCCAGGGCCCGATGTTGTTGATAGAATATGACAATACGCAGAATAACGCGAACCATGTTCATACTACCGTTCGTGATCTTAAGGATGATTTTGCGGAAGATATTTTGCGGGAACATTATGCGAAAGAGCATTAATTGAGTAATGCAATAATGCCACGCAAAATCGTTAACATGAATCTCATAAAAAGCATCCACCACATTGCCATTATTTGTTCCGATTACGAGGTCTCTAAAAAATTTTACTCCGAAATCCTGGGTTTGGAAATTATAGCCGAGCACTATCGTACAGAAAAACAATCGTACAAATTGGATTTGAAGTTAGACGATCACTATGTGATAGAGTTGTTCTCATTCCCGAATCCACCCAAGCGAACAAGCAGACCCGAAGCTGTCGGTCTACGCCACCTGGCATTTACTGTAAGTAGTATTGACGAAGTGGTTCAACATCTGAACGAAAAGGGAGTAACAACTGAACCAATCCGGGTAGATGAATATACTGGTAAGCGCTTTACGTTTTTTTTCGATCCGGATGGGTTGCCATTGGAGTTGTATGGGGCTTAGCTCCCGCTTACTCCGAAAGACTTAAAATCCCCTGCTCTTTTGATTCAAGTGCCGACTGCCCAACAAGATATTTATCTACTGCTCGAGCGGCTTCGCGACCTTCACTGATGGCCCAAACCACTAGTGACTGACCCCTGCGCATATCTCCCGCTGTAAAGATTCCCTCAATAGAAGTTTGATAGCGGGTAGCTTTTACATTACCCCGTTCGTCATACTCTACACCCAAACTATCAAGCAAACCCTGATGCTGAGGATTGAGAAAACCCATTGCCAGTAAAGCAAGCTCGCACGGAATCACTCTTTCTGTTCCCGGTACTTCTGAAAAGGATAGAGCTTTGCCCGGCTCAGCCTTTTTTAACTCCACGTCTGCGATCTTAATACCTTTGAGGTTCCCCTGTTCATCTCCTAAAAATTCTTTCGTAATGATTGACCATTGGCGTTCGCAGCCTTCCTCGTGCGAAGTAGAAGTGCGCAAAATCATGGGCCAGTTTGGCCACGGCATTGATTCAGTTCTTTCGTTAGGGGGCTTGTTGAGAATTTCAATCTGTGTAACAGACTTTGCTCCGTGACGATTAGAAGTTCCAACACAATCTGAACCGGTATCTCCACCGCCAATCACCACTACATTTTTACTGGTTGCCCAGATTTCTTCAGCGTTAACTTTCTTGCCAGCTACTCTCCGATTTTGCTGGGTAAGAAAATCCATCGCAAAATGAACTCCTTTAAGATTTCTTCCGGGAATGGGCAGATCGCGCGGAACAGTAGAGCCTCCGGAAAGAATCACGGCATCAAAATCCTCCTTCAATTGTTCAACTGAAAGATCGACTCCGACATTTACCTTAACCTGAAATTTAACTCCTTCCTCAATCATCAGATTGATTCTTCGATCGAGTACTTGCTTGTCTAATTTGAAGTCAGGAATTCCATAGCGAAGTAGTCCGCCAATTTCATCAGCACGTTCAAATACCGTTACCTGATGACCTGCATAGTTTAACTGAGCCGCAGCGGCAAGTCCGGCTGGACCAGAACCTACAATGGCAACTTTCTTGTTCGTACGCGCTGTTGGAATTCTTGGCTTTGCATAGCCATCCAGAAAAGCCTTTTCAATGATTGACTTTTCAATATACTCAATAGCAACAGCAGGTTTATTTATCCCAAGTACGCATGATGCCTCGCATGGTGCCGGACAAATGCGACCCGTGAACTCCGGAAAGTTGTTAGTGGAAATCAGAATCTCATAAGCCAGTTTCCAGTTCTCCTGATACACGGCATCATTGAATTCCGGGATAATATTTCCAAGCGGACATCCGCTGTGACAAAAAGGAATGCCACAATCCATACAACGCGCTGCCTGCTTTTGCGTGATAGACTCATCAATGAGAGAATCAACCTCATTGTAATCATTGATGCGTTTTTTTGGATCGCGCTTTTTAGGAAGCTCCCTGCCCTGTTCTAAAAATCCGGTTGGTTTTCCCATTTTTTTATTTGCTTCGGCTACAAGCTACAGGCCGCAATCTTGCAGCTTAAAGCCTGCGGCTCGCAGCTAATTTTAGTTTGATGAATATTTAAATTCCGTATTACCCAATGAAGATTTCAACGCTTCACTTTTCTTTTCCGCTTTCTTCTTTTCCAAAACAGCTTTGTAATCAATTGGCATTACTTTGATAAACTGCTTAAAGGCTGTAGGCCAGTAACTAAGTACATGGGCTGCCAAGTTGCTATTGGTCAACTCCTGATGTGATTCGATCATTTTATGCAGCAACTGTTCATCTTCCGCATCCAGCGTATCGAGCAGCACCATTTCCATGTTGCAGTTCTTGACAAACGTTTTATTCACATCCCACACATAAGCCACTCCACCACTCATTCCAGCGGCAAAGTTTCTACCGGTATCCCCGAGCACAACCACTATTCCTCCGGTCATATACTCACACCCGTGATCACCCACGCCTTCTACTACTACCTTCACTCCTGAATTACGTACGGCAAATCGTTCACCAGCCATACCACCAATAAACGCCTCTCCGGAAGTAGCTCCAAAGAACGCAACGTTGCCAGCAATACTATTTTTTGATGAATTGAATGTTGCTTTAGGTGAAGGATAAAGAATCAGTTTGCCACCCGAAAGTCCTTTGCCAAAATAATCATTGGCATCCCCTTCCAATTCAAAAGTTACACCCCCAGTTACAAACGCGCCAAAACTCTGTCCGGCTGTACCCTTGAATTTTAAATGAATGGTGTCCTCCGGTAAACCGGGACCCAAATAAATTTTAGAAATCTCATTGGACAACATAGTGCCTACCGCCCGATCCTGATTGGTAATTTTGAATTCACCAATTACCGGTGTTGCATTCTTAATTGAAGGTTGCGCCAACTCAATCAACTTTCTATCCAGTACATTGGCAATGCCATGGTCTTGCTCTTCCTGTTTGAAAAGAGCCGTATCCAAACTCATAGGTTCTTTAACCAGAAGAGGGGATAAATCAACGTTTGAATATTTCCAATGATCATCCAGATCGCGTACTTCAAGCCGATCGGCTTGCCCCACCATTTCATTCACGGTACGGAAACCTAACTCAGCCATTATCTCACGAAGTTCTTCAGCCAGGAAGGAAAAGAGATTCACAACATACTCTGGCTTTCCAGTAAAGAGCGCACGCAGTTCTTTGTTTTGTGTGGCAACTCCTACAGGACAAGTATTCAAATGACACTTGCGCATCATAATACAACCCGTGGTAACCAGTGCTGCGGTTGCTACCCCCCATTCTTCTGCGCCAAGCAATGCTGCAATCGCTAAATCCCGACCCGTGCGAATCTGCCCATCGGTTTGCAACACTACGCGCCCACGGAGTTTGTTTCTTACCAACGTCTGATGTGCTTCTGCCAAACCCAACTCCCAAGGCAACCCTGCATGACGGATAGAACTAATCGGAGAAGCTCCTGTGCCACCATCATGACCAGCAATTAAAATTACATCAGCATGAGCTTTGGCAACACCCGATGCAATAGTACCTACCCCGGCTTCCGAAACCAGTTTCACACTGATCCGTGCTTCGCGATTTGCGTTCTTTAAATCAAAGATCAGTTGTGCCAAATCTTCGATGGAATAGATATCGTGATGCGGGGGTGGAGAAATTAATCCAACGCCAGGAGTTGAATGACGCACGCGTCCGATCCAATCATCTACTTTATGACCTGGCAATTGCCCACCTTCACCAGGCTTGGCGCCCTGAGCCATTTTTATCTGAAGCTCTTTTGCATTCGTGAGATAGTAGCTTGTTACCCCAAAGCGACCGGAAGCCACCTGCTTGATTGCAGAGTTTTCCCAATCGCCATTTTCTTTTCGGGTGAACCGAGCTTCGTCCTCACCCCCTTCACCACAATTGCTTTTTCCGCCAATGCGATTCATTGCAATTGCCAGTGTACTGTGGGCTTCATGCGATATAGATCCAAATGACATAGCCCCCGTGGCAAATCGCTTATAGATGCTTTCCTTCGACTCAACTTCACTTAACGGAATCGATTTTCCTTTTTTGAATTTCAATAAACTCCGGAGCGTGATTGCCTTTTCACTTTGATCATTAATCAGCGAAGAATATTTTTTAAAGGCCGCATAATCATTTGTCTTTGTTGAGTGCTGGAGTAAGTGAATAGTCTGTGGATTGAACAAGTGTGCTTCGCCCCGCTGCTTCCATTGATACACGCCTCCCACTTCCAGTCTGGGTGCTGCATTGGCCGTATTCGGAAACGCCAGTTTATGTTTTGCCAGCGCTTCATGAGCAATGTCATCCAACTTTAATCCGCCAATGCGCGATACGGTGCCGGAAAAATATTGCTCAATTACTTCCTTGTGAATACCCAAGGCCTCGAAGATCTGCGCACCATGGTACGACTGTAACGTAGAGATACCCATCTTGCTCATGATCTTGAGCAATTCCCCGGTAACTGATTTCTTATAGTTCGCAATTGCTTTTTCCTCTGTAAGATCTTCCTTCAATACATTGCGCTTCTTCATGTCGTGAATCGTTTGATACACGAGGTAAGGATTAACTCCCGAGGCCCCATAGCCAATCAGGGTGGCATAATGATGGGTTTCCCACACATCGCCAGCCTCTATAAGCAACCCCACTTTTCCGCGAAGTCCTTTGCGAATCAAATCATGATGAACTGCTGCTGTCGCCAGCAAGGAAGGAATCTGTGCATGACCGCTGTCAAAGCTTCGGTCCGATAAAATGATAATCGTAAATCCATCTTCGATCGCATCGGTTACATATTGACAAACTCGATTCAATCCTTTTTCCAACGAGCCCGGTTGACCATCTGCCTTAAAGTAAGTGTAAATGGTTTTTGTTTGCAGATGCCGGTGATCGATGTATCGGATCTTTTCCAGTTCATTGTTGGAAAGTACCGGTGTTGGCAACTCAAGCGTAATGCAATGTTCAGGTGATTCTTCTAAAAGATTCAGTGAGCCGCCCACATGCGAGGCCAGAGACATCACCAATCGTTCACGAATCGGATCGATCGGGGGATTGGTTACCTGTGCAAAGAGTTGCTTGAAATAACTCGACAAATGTTGGGCTTGTTTGGAGAGTACCGCAAGTGGTGTATCGTTCCCCATAGAACCCAGTGCTTCTTTTCCGGTTTCACACATTTGGGTAAGGATCACGCGCAAGTCTTCGGAAGTATATCCAAATGAAATCTGACGTTTAAGGAATGTAATAGGGTCGTATTTATGGAAACTGCCTCCAGGCTCTGGAAGATCCTGCAGCCGCACCTTATTTTCCTTCAGCCATTTTCCGTAGGGCTGACGGGTACAGATGTCCTTTTTCAATTCATCATCGCTGATGATTCGGCCCTGTTCCAAATCCACCACAAACATTTTACCGGGCTGCAGGCGGCCTTTGGTAATTACCTTGGCGGGATCAACATCAAGCACGCCAACTTCCGAGGCCATGATAACCAGATCGTCATCAGTAACGACAAACCGCGAAGGGCGAAGTCCATTCCGGTCGAGTGTAGCCCCAACAATTTTTCCATCTGTGAACGTAATGGACGCTGGGCCATCCCATGGTTCCATCAGGTTAGCGTGGTATTCGTAAAAATCTTTTTTCTCTTGCGTCATACTCTCATTGCCATCCCACGCTTCGGGGATCAGCATCATCATGACATGCGGCAACGTGCGACCCGCATGCACCAATAATTCGATTGTGTTATCGAGGTTGGAGGAGTCCGACTGCAGCGGATTGCAAATCGGCAAAATCATGTTTAGATCTTCGCGACTAAAAAATTTAGAAGTAAAGAACGCTTCTTTAGATTTTAGCCAGTTGATATTTCCACGCACCGTATTGATCTCCCCATTGTGTGCAATGAACCGAAATGGCTGTGCCAGTCTCCATGAGGGAAATGTGTTGGTTGAAAAGCGAGAGTGAATTACAGCCAATGCCGAAACCACATCTTCGTGTTCAAGATCTGCGAAGTAAGGACGCAGTTGCCCCGAAGTCACCATGCCCTTATAGGCAATGGTTTTATACGAGAGTGAAGAAAAATAAAATTGGTTGTCAACACCCTTCACTGATTCGGTGATGATGTGCGTGGTGTATTTTCTTAGAATGAAAAGTTTTCGTTCAAAATCATCTGGATTGGAAATATTATCCGGGCGCTTGATGAATACCTGTTCCATTACCGGCTCAGCCTTTAAAGCCGTTTCGCCAAGATCATGATTATTGGTGGGCAGTATCCGGTAGCCCACCAGGGTCATCTTCATTTTTTTAATCTGACGATTCAAAACCGTACGGCATTCTTCACGCACTTTCGAATCGCGCGGAAAAAACACGAGCCCCACACCATAACTTCCATAAGCTGGTAACTTGAATCCAAGCTTACTGCACTCGCTACTAAAAAATTCGTGTGGCACCTGAATGAGAATACCCGCCCCATCACCCGTGTTAGGTTCACAGCCGCACGCACCGCGGTGTTCCATTCGTTCGAGCATGGTGAGCGCATCGCTTACTATCTGATGTGATTTGCTCCCTTTAATGTTCGCTATAAATCCAACTCCACATGAGTCTTTCTCAAAAGAAGGATGATATAATCCCTGCTGATCTGTCTCTTTCAATTCATTTCGGGTTAAGCCAAAGAAAAGTGAACTCACAAGTTAACCCGATTACAATTCGGATGCGAGTAAAGAGGGAGAGAATCTTCTAAAAATTTTCGCAAACAAACTAACAGTTAGTAGCGAAAACGGTTGATAAGTGATAATTTTCTTAAGTCTTCGACCCAATGAAAAAAATCGTCTTGCTTCTTCTGATGTCGCTGGCGCTGCGCGGGGCGTTGGCACAATCGTATTCGGTTGATTCGGTACCCAATACCAAGCTGATCAACAACGGTTATGTGAGCAATCCGGATAATCTGCTCAGCGAAGGAACTGTCAATCAAATCAACCAACTTCTTGATTCGCTCGAGAAGAAAACAACTGCCCAGGTAGCGGTTGTGATGCTTAACTCAATTGGCGATGCTGATGTAACGGACTTTGCACAATCTCTCTTTGTTAAGTGGGGAATTGGCCGGGCCAATAAAGACAATGGATTGTTGATTTTGTTTGTGCAAGACAAGAAAATCGTGCGCTTTCATACAGGCTTTGGCCTGGAAGGCCCCTTACCCGATGCCATCTGCAAACGGATACAAACTCAAAAGATGGTTCCATTCTTTAAAGAGGGAAAAATTGATGCCGGTATCCTGGCTGGAGTTGAAGAGGTAAATAATATTCTTACTAATCCAACCTATGCTGAAGAAATTAAGGAAGTCGAGAAGACCTTGGATATTTCAGATCAGGCTGCCATTTCCACACTTATTGTTTTTGCCTGGTTTTTCATTGGCCTCATCATCTACTTTGTGAAGCGAAAGCGAGGGTTCTCAAACTCCAGGCATGCCCCTGATAAAAAACTTCCCTCAGCAAAAATTTCGTCCTGGCAATGGTTGTTTCTGGTATATCTTATTCCAATGATTCTTGCTATGATTTTGCCGTATGCTCATAGGTGGGACGTTTATTTCGGTGGACTGTATGGTTATTTTGGTTTGCTGAGTTTAAGCAAGTATAGCCGCGTTATTACAAGAGGGAACCAATGGATGGCAAAAGGAGAATACCACACTGTTTATAACTTTTACAAAGAAAATAATCGCTGGCTAGGGTGGGCAATCTTATTCCCGGTTCCTTTTGCTTTTCTGATCAGTCTTTACAAAAAGAAGATGGAGGCGGTACGCACATCCCCGCGCGACTGCCATAACTGTGGAAAGAAAATGAATCGTCTCGATGAAGCAACAGAAGATCCATTCCTGAAAAAGGAATCTCAGTTTGAAGAAACTTTAAAGTCGGTGGATTATGATGTATGGAAGTGTCCAACCTGCAACTCCACATCTGTAGAACAATACCTCAGCGACAAAACCGAATTCAAAGCTTGTCCGAAATGCAAAACCTACGCCTATCACACCGAAAGCACAACAACTCTTTCTCAAGCCACCACAACTTCAACAGGTGAAGAAGAAATAATAATGGCCTGCAAATTCTGTGGTGTACGTGATCGAAGTACTATAACCATTCCTATGATTTCTACTTCATCAGATTCGTCATCATCATCCTCCAGCGATTCGGGAGGAAGTTACGGTGGCGGTGATTCAGGGGGTGGAGGTGCAAGCAGCAGTTGGTGATTATCGCCTCCTCCAAAACAAATATCCTGTGAAAAACAGCACAAGTGCCGAAACTCCAAAGGCCCAGAAATTTACCTTTCTTGCTTCTGCATACATGGTATAGTCTTTCAACAGAAATTTAACAGAGGGGGGATTCCACTGTAGCCGATTGCCTGAAACTGAATCAGCATTGGTACGAACAACCGTCCAGGGCATATTGATTACGTGAGTGTACTTGCCCTCGCTGGCATGGCTGATAAAATTGGTTTTTGATTCCGTTTCCTTGTATAGTTCAGCATAGCGATTTTCCATTTTATCAAAAGGAAAAGGGATGCCCAGGCTGTCCATCGTCTTATAAATAAAATTATCCGGCAAGTCCTGCTGTTTAACTAACAGCGCATAGAGATTTTCCTTGTGCTTATTCAGTGTATCTATCCATCGATTCTCTAATCCGCTTTCTTTAATCAATTTCACATCCAACTCGTAATAAGTCTCATAGATGGCACGCAAACCATACACATCAAAAATCCTCTTATTCAATTCCGAAAGATAAAAACTGTCGGCCTTTGAAATAGTTTGTCCTTCTGCTGGTAAGCGATCTATAAAGGCATAGTCCTCCCGTGCTATATAATCATCGGGTGGAAGAGCCATGCGGTTGATCGCCTTATACGTATCCGCATAATACGCGTAAGTATAGAACCATCTGAACTTCTTATCAAACGTACTGCTCACTCTGAAAAGCGTGTCGCTGGGAGTGGCTAGTTCTGCATTCGCCTCCTCAGAAGAAGTAAAGTTTTTCTGAAAGCCAACGCGCCATTTTTTGCTTGATTCACTTTTATTGTTTGCTGAATCGATCAGGTGGGCCTTCATTTTCCATCCACTACCACCACTGATACTCAGAAAATTTTTGGTGGTGTCTTCAGTCTCCAGCACAATCTTTTTATCTAACGATCCATCTTCATGTACTGTAGTTTCCATTGATACGTTATGCCCGCAGGCGCTAAGGCCCACAATCAGGGCTAGTAAAAGAAATGCATTTATTGATCTCATTTTTTACTGGTTATAAGTTTTTAAAGACCGAACTGATTTGTAATACGCATATTTTGAAATTGGCACCGGGTCCTTTTTCACTCTTTGATTGCGATAATGATTTAGAAATACATTCATGTCTAAAACAGGGCCCGGTTTGACTTCGGTGTTGGTGATTTTAGTTATTGGGTCAACGCGATCAATTGATTGTTGCTCATACAAAAAGAAGACAACCAACAACAAGGAAGCCATGCCGAACGCATAGCGTATAAAAAGATTATCGAAATAAGAGGCCAAATAATCTAATACACTCACCTCCTTTTCCTTTGCTATTGAATTCATGATACGAAGTGTAAGCTGATGTGGATTTTTCGCCTCCGTTTTTAGCAAGCCCGCTCTTTTTATGAGTATTCCCGACTGAATTACCTGCTCCGCTAATTTGTTACAGGCTTCACAATGACTTCGATGATTATCAACTAAAGCTTTTTCAGAACCCGTCAACTCCTCGTAGAGATAAATTCCCTCTTCAAACTCTTTACATTTCATAGGATGGTGATTTTATCCATTTGATAATACTTCTTTAATCTCGTGTTCACGTGTTGCCGTGCGTAGTAAAGGTTGCTTTTCACATTCCCGGGCGACATCGATAGGATGCTACATACTTCCTCCACGGGCAATCCCTCCAGATCGCGTAATATAAAAACAGCCTTTTGTTTGGGTGTCAATTCTGCTGCCGCGTGCTGAATCTGTTCGTTCAATTCTTTAGCATTAAGTTCTGCGTCAGCTCTGTCATTCGATTTCAGCATGTATTCCGTCTGTACATCTCTAAGATTTTTCTGCTGTTTGGCATACGTTGATTTTAAAAAGTCCAGACAGAGGTTCGTTATAATCCTGTAAAGCCATGTACTTAGTTTTATTTCAGGGCGGTATTTATGCATGTTTTTCCAAAGCCGGATAAAAGCTTCCTGAACTATGTCCTCCGCTTCTTCGGCCTGGCACAGAAAACGAAACGAAACGGCATAGGCAAAAGACTGATAGTGATCCACAATAACCCGAAAGGCATCGGTGTTACCGGCCATTGCTTTTCGGATAACCTCCTGCTCAACCTGTGCGGTCATGAAGTAATTTAGCTCTTATACGACAAGAAAGTAGTGCGGTCAAATGAAAAGTTAATGGTTACGATCCGGCTCTGCCAACAAAAGAAAATCTTACCTTGCGTGACTAAAATTTCTACCTCATGATCAAAGAATATATTCAGTCCAATCAACAACGTTTTTTAGACGAACTTTTTGAATTACTCCGCATTCCATCGGTAAGTGCTGACAGCCGGCATAAGGGCGATGTGCGCAAGGCAGCCGAATATGTAGTAAAGAAATTAAAAGATGCCGGTGCCGATACCGTAGAACTTTGCGAAACTGCAGGCCACCCAATCGTTTATGGTGAAAAAGTGATTAATCCTACGTTGCCCACAGTATTGGTATATGGCCATTATGATGTACAACCGCCCGATCCGCTCAACTTATGGAACTCCCCTCCTTTTGAGCCCGTGGTAAAAGACGGAAAGATTTTCGCGCGCGGATCCTGCGATGACAAAGGCCAGTTTTATATGCACATCAAAGCCTTTGAGGCGATGATGAAACTTAAACAACTTTCGTGCAATCTCAAGTTCATGATTGAGGGGGAGGAAGAGGTTGGTTCGGATAACCTCGGCACTTTTATTAAGGAAAATAAGAACAAGCTGAAAGCTGATGTAATTCTGATTTCAGATACTTCGATCATCTCCTTAGATACTCCCTCGATTACTGTGGGATTGCGCGGATTAAGTTATATGGAAGTAGAAGTAACTGGTCCTAATCGGGATTTGCACTCTGGAGTGTATGGTGGTGCCGTGGCAAACCCAGCCAACGTGTTGAGCAAGATGATTGCATCGCTCCACGATGAGAATGGACGTGTAACTATACCTGGTTTTTATGATAAGGTTGCTGAGCTTTCTGCTTCCGATCGGGAAGCGCTTAACAAAGCACCTTTTAATCTTGATGAATACAAGAAGGAGCTTGACATTGAAGACATTCGTGGAGAAAAAGGCTACACCACATTAGAGCGTACGGGTACTCGCCCAACCTTGGATGTAAATGGAATCTGGGGCGGCTATACCGGGGAAGGTGCGAAAACTGTATTGCCATCAAAAGCTTATGCAAAAATCTCTATGCGGTTGGTGCCAAATCAGAACAATCATGAAATCACAGAATTGTTTACCAAACATTTTCAATCAATTACTCCAAAGTCGGTAAAAGTAAAGATCACAGCCTTGCATGGTGGCGAGGCGGCTGTAACTCCAACCAATTCAAAGGCATTTAAAGCGGCCAGCAAAGCGTTTGAAGAAGTCTGGGGCAAAACACCTATCCCTACACGCGATGGAGGAAGTATTCCCATTGTTTCTCTTTTTAAAAAAGAATTGGGCTTGGACACCGTACTAATGGGGTTTGGACTGGACAGCGATGCCATTCATTCACCCAATGAACATTACGGCATTAAAAACTTTTTGCTAGGCATCGAAACTATTGTTGCGTTCTATAAGCACTATAGCGCGAAGTAAAAGATTGTTAAAGAGTTCTTAAATTCTATCTACCGGGTAACGAATAGCGGCATCAAGGAACAAACTTGCGGCACACTTCGTTACCTTTGCTCCAATTTAATCCTGACATGAGATTACCGATTATTGCTTTCCTTTTTTTGCTTTCACTTTCCACCTGGGGCCAGGTGCTTACCCCAGCCAAATGGACCTATGAAACTTCAGTTAAGGAAGCGAAAACAGGTGATGAGATTGACCTTATTTTCAAAGCCATCATTGATAAGGAGTGGTATTTATATTCTTCCGAATTCCCCTGTGAAGATGGCCCCATAAAGACTTCCTTCAATCTGGTACCTCATCAAAGCTTCCAGCTAGTCGGAAATTTAGTGCCGGTAAAACCGGTGGATAAGTATGATGATATCTTTGAGTGCGATGTCAAGATTTTCAAGAAGACAGCTGAGTTCCGACAGAAAATAAAAATCCTTTCATCATCACTTTCTCTTAAGGGTGAATCCGATTACCAGGTGTGTACTGAAACTACAGGTCAGTGTGTGCCGGGTGGTGAAGAGTTTTCCTTTACCTTGAAGGTGTCGGGTGAATCTTTACAAGGTCAGCAGAATGAGGAAGTCAAAATACCAACAATTGACAATGCTCAGACTCCTATTATTAATCCTTTCAATAATGTAGAAACAAAAGGCCCGATTCTGGATTCATCACTGGTTAAAGAGGATCCCGCAGGAAAATCATTGCTTGGCTTTTTACTGATTTCCTTTCTGGCTGGTTTAGCAGCTCTCATTACTCCGTGTGTTTTTCCAATGATTCCCATGACGGTGAGCTTTTTCACCGGAAGAGGCACTCGCTTTCAGGCATTGATGTATGGATTTTTTATCATCCTTATCTACTCTCTCATTGGTGCTGCACTCGCACCTTTGATGGGACCCGAAACTGCAAATCATCTTTCTACCGAATGGATTCCTAATCTGATTTTCTTTTTAGTATTTATTGTCTTTGGTCTTTCATTTCTGGGACTGTTCGAAATCACCTTGCCCGGTTCAATTATCAATAAAGTTGATCAGCAGGCAGAAAAAGGTGGGTTGGCGGGAGTATTCTTTATGGCATTCACCCTGGTGCTTGTATCTTTTTCTTGTACAGGTCCGATTGTAGGAAGTATTTTGGTTTCATCGGCTGGTGGAGAGTTTCTGAAGCCAATAGCGGGCATGTTTGCCTTCGCCCTCGCTTTCGCAATTCCCTTTACCTTGTTCGCTATTTTTCCTAACTGGATGAAATCATTGCCTAAATCAGGCGGCTGGTTGAACACAGTAAAAGTGGTTCTCGGGTTTGTAGAGATTGCACTTGCGTTTAAGTTTCTGAGCATTGCTGACCAGGCTTTCCATTGGGGAATTCTTGACCGCGAAATCAACATCGCCATCTGGATAGTAATAGTTGTCTTGATTGGAATTTACCTGATGAAAGGCTTTAGAATGCCTGGCGATACAGGTAAAGATGCGGAAGATAAAACCGTGAGTGTTCCGCGCATTTCATTGGCCATGATCGCTTTTGTATTTGCCGTTTATCTTGTACCGGGCATGTGGGGTGCGCCACTCAAAGCCCTGGCAGGTTACTTACCGCCCATGTACACGCATGACTTTAACGTTATTACTGCTGCTGAAAAATCAGGGAGTGTGTGTGATGAGCCCAAATATGCTGACTTCCTCCACTTGCCGCATGGCTTGAGCGGATACTTTGATTATGATCAGGCCTTGGCCTGTGCCCGCCAGCAGGACAAACCTTTGTTTATTGATTTCACCGGCCACGGATGCACCAACTGTCGCGAGATGGAAGCCAACGTCTGGTCTGATCCGCAGGTGCTTCAACGATTGAATACAGATTATGTAGTCGTTGCATTATATGTAGATGACAAAACCGAATTGCCTGAGAATGACTGGTACACATCTACCTATGATAAAAAAGTGAAGAAGACTATTGGCAAACAAAATGCAGACCTTCAAATCACGAACCTGAACAATAATGCACAACCATTTTACGTATTGGTCGGCAAAGATGAGCGCGTACTGGTATCGCCTTATGGTTATAATCTCAATGCAGAAAAGTTTGCCCAATTTTTGGATGCAGGCAAGAAAAAATACAAGGAGCTGTATAAATAACTTTCGTAACTAATTGCCAACTGGGGGTGGTATGGGGTCAATTATTTTTCCCCCTTCATCTCTTATACTAAAAAGAATCACAACGGTAGGAACAATAATTGCTGTAGAAATTGTTATTGCTAATGGTATTTTTCTCTTTATCTGAAAATCTTGTGAACTAACAACATCTCCACCAGCCAAGATTTTGAAACTATAACCTTTGCCTAGCTTTAATTTTGAATTCAATTTGATATCAAGCTCACCATTATTCAACGTTTCATCCCAGCTTTGAACTTTTTCTGCATGATTATATAGTTCGATTTTTATCATTTGATCGGCTTGCCCTCCCGACCACTTAATGCTATACTCTTTACCTCGCTTAAAGGCTTTAACTTCGCTTAACTCAACAAACTTTAGGGTTTGGGCGGAGAGTGTGCCAGAGGTTATAAAAACCAAAATTGTAAGAACAAAAATGTTTTTCATGGCAATTTGGCTTCAATAAGTCTTATAAACTTTCCGTAATCAAATATAACCATGTGGCAATTGCCCGCAAATCGAGTTTGTTATCCGAATAGATTGCCTAATAGGTGAAAGGCAATCTGAAAATTGTATTTGGGGAAACACTGAAGGAGCTGAGGATACAAAAAAGCCTCACACAACAGCAATTAGCAGGCATGGATAGGCTTTTATCTCAGAATAAGTAAGGGGTCTGTTATTACCAAACCTTGAAACATTTTTTAAACTTGCCTACAAGTCAATGATCAAACCCCGCGACTTAACCGATAAAATTGACCAACGGTTAAAGCAATAATCATTACGAATTGACTTAATAATAAAAGTTAGTCTTCTCTTTTCCTATCTTTGATCGGTTGTGCGCATTTTTTAAACTAAACTTGTGGCAAATTTGGGCCACTATTTTTTAAGTCATGATGTTTTTCAAATCTGCTATTGCAAAAAAAGTAGGAATTGCCGCTGTGTTAATGGTGTTCGCTGCGGTTGCTTTCTTTTGGATCGATGCGAAAACTTCTTTTTTCTCTTCAGCCGGTGATTATGTTGTGGAGAGCGATTCTTCACATCATGTAGAGAGCGAAATCGTGTTGCCTGTATTTTTGCATGGCATGGTCGTTAACAATCTACACGTTGTGGAGGACGAAGTGAAGCGCAATCAGCGGTTTACCGATTTACTTTCCGGATACTATGTTTCTCCATCCGTTTTGCAGCAGCTAAATCTATTGCCCCGCAGCACGTACGATTTCAGAAAGATTTCAGCGCATAAAAAGTACACGTTATTGGTAGAACACGATTCCTTAAATACGATTCGTGCGTTGGTGTATGAACCAAATCCGATCGACTATGTAGTATTTCATTTAAGAGATTCGCTGCTGGTAGAAGCCTGTCAGCGAAAAGTTGATACCCTGGAAAGGCAGATATCTGGAAGAATAGAATCAACCTTATCTCACACCATCGAGGCGATGAATGTTTCACATGATCTCACCAATAAGTTTGTTGACATTTTCGCCTGGGTAGTAGATTTTCAGCGATTACAAAAAGGCGATCAGTTTAAATTGATCTATGAAGAAAATCTGGTAGATGAGAAAGCGATAGGCATTGGGAGAATTCTCGGTGTTTATTTCGAGCATTCCAGCAATGGATATTATGCTTTCCCTTTTGATCAGGGAGATGGCCCGGATTATTTTGACGAAAATGGAAACAGTTTACGGAAAGCGCTTCTAAAATATCCCATTGAGTTTTCACGTATCAGTTCGCGCTACTCAAAAAACCGCTTTCATCCTGTAGTTAAAGTTTTTCGCCCTCACTTAGGTACCGACTTTGCGGCTTCCACGGGTACGCCTATTCGGTCAGTGGGTGATGGTATTGTAGAAGAGGCTCAATACAAAACCAACAATGGTAACTATGTAAAGATCAGACATAATGGCACTTATACGACAGGTTATTTGCATATGTCAAAAATTGCAAGTGGAATTACTTCCGGCACGCGGGTACGCCAGGGACAAACGATAGGGTATGTTGGCAGTACGGGCTTAGCAACTGGCCCACATTTATGTTATCGTTTCTGGAAAAACGGTGTGCAGGTGGATGCTCTTAAAGTTGAGTTACCGCCTTCTCAGCCAGTGAAACCCGACTATTTCCAATCTTTCGAACGAGTGAAAGAGGATATAATAAAACGTCTGGAGTTAATTCCCTTTCCTTCTAATTCTTCAGAAGTAGAGGTTGCGGTTCGCTGATTGCACTATTCCGGCAATTTTCCTGTTACTTTTTTGTTTATAAGGTAACTTACAGCTGTCCCTTTGGGATTTTCCGTGTTTGAATTTTATGCAGAGGCTTTGTATTACCCTACTATTCGTATTACTGGCGCTTCCGGGCTGGACGCAAAAAGTGGGTCTGGTCTTGAGTGGCGGGGCTGCTAAAGGCATCGCTCATGTGGGAGTACTAAAGGCGTTGGAGGAAAATGAAATCCCCATTGACTATATAGCGGGGACCTCTATGGGTGGCATCGTTGGAGGTTGCTACGCTGCGGGTATGAGCCCTAACCAAATCGAAGAAATTGTCCTATCAAAAGAGTTTTTACTTTGGGTAAATGGCAAACTCGAAGCTGGGCATAATTATTACTTTGCCCGCAAAGATGACGATGCGTCTTTCCTTCGGCTGAACTTATCTCTTGATTCAGCCTTTTCAATCCTACTCAATACCACTATTGTCAATGACTTGTCGCTGAACTTTGCGTTGGCCGAAAAATTCGCACAGCCTTCGGCCATTGCAGAAAATAACTTTGATAGTTTATTTGTTCCGCTAAGGGTTGTTGCATCTGACATCTTTACGCAAACCGAGGTGATTCTCTCCAAAGGATCTCTTAGCGATGCTTTACGGGCTACCCAAACGGTGCCTTTCTTTTATAATCCGATTCGCATTGATGGAAAATACCTTTTTGATGGTGGCGTGTATAATAATTTTCCAGTGGATGTGGCCCTAAAGGAATTTACTCCGGATGTGATAATTGGCAGCAATGTATCTTCAAAAATCTATAAAGAATATCCTTATGGAGAAGATGAAAAGCTAATCTCACGATCGCTGTTGTACATGCTCCTTGATAATTCTGATCCGTCAGCGATTCCCGCGTCCGGAGTTTATATCCAACCCAATGTATTGCGCTATACTTCTTTTGATTTTAGTAAAGCCCAGGCTTTGATTGACAGCGGTTATTTGCAAACCATGAGGCAGATGGCAGAAATCAAGCAAAAAATAAGTGCCCGAAGAACATGCGAGGTGGTGGCCGAGGCGCGCAATAAATTCAATAACAAAAGCAGTGCACTTTTGGTCGATCACATTCAGTTCGATGGATTCAGTCGTAATCAGCAAAAATTCATTAATCGCTTTTTCAACAGTGGTAAACGACCGATTTCGTTCAACGAAATAAAATCGGGGTTTTACCATCTCGTATCCCATGATTACTTTAATAATCTTTATCCAGGATTTGCTTTTAATGCGGAGAAGCAAAACTTCAATTTTGGTTTAACCAAACGGCCACAAAATAATTTTCAGGTAGACTTTGGCGGAGTTATTGCCACCCGAAACATCAGTAACATTTACCTGGGAATGAATTACTATTACTTTAATCGCACACTTACGCATGTCAATGCAAACTTCTCTACAGGTAATTTTTATAAATCTGCACAGGTAAAAGCTCGGATTGATTTCCCCAATCGTGGTCAATTCTATTTAGAACCAATTGCTACTTTTAACAAGTGGGATTTTCTTCAGGGAAATGATTTGGTAGTAAAAAATTTCTCACCAACTGTCCTTTACCGCATCGATCGGAAAGTAGGAGTAGCCCTTGGAATTCCAGTAGGCAAAAATTACAAAATGACAATTGAAGGCTCATACCTGAATAACCGGGATCAATATTTAAACACTGATGTCCTGACCTCCACGGATACCCTGGATATATTGCGCCTAAGTGGAAGTCGCGCAGGAATAGCCTTTACTTCTAATACGCTTAACCGAAAGCAATATGCATCAATGGGAAAATCCTATTCTTTTTCGGTCGATTGGTTCGGTGTTGTTGAAAACTACGAGCCCGGCAACACTTCATTGATTGCGGAGCCCCAATCAAATTATCGCTCATGGGTACGGGCCAAAGTATCTTTGGAACAATATTTCAGAAAGGGAATTTATAGTTCGGGGTACTTTTTCGAAGGTGTGTTGTCGAATCAGCCAGTCTTCGCCAATTATATGGGCACAATTATAAATGCTCCCGCTTTTAGCCCCATTCAGGACAGCAGGACATTGCTGCTTCAAAATTTTCGAGCCTTTAATTATATAGCGGGGGGCTGGCGAAATGTATTCACTATTCAAAAAAGTCTGGATTTCAGGTTAGAAGGATATTTGTTCAAGCCCTTTGAGGCCATTGGGATGTCACAAAATCAGGAAGCGACATTGAATGGCGATCTTACAAAAATTTACTTTGCTGCAACTGCCGGTCTTGTGCTTCATTCTACTGTGGGGCCTATAAGTCTAAGTGTAAATTATTATGATGACAACGAAACCGAACTTGGTGTGCTCCTGCATGTAGGGTTTCTTCTTTTTAATAAGACTTCAATGGAGTGATTGCCTCAAAACAAGCTACTTAATCAAATTCTGTTAGAATAAGAATCACTTTGATTGATGTAATTATTTCCCCTTTTTTCAATTTTTAGCTATGTTTATCCTTTAATCCAAACGCTTAGCTATACCCTGCGTATTTTATATGAGAAAAATTCTATTAATCCTGTGCCTTGTTCTGGTAGGGATCCACTTCTCAAATGGCCAGTCTGTTCAATGGGCATCGAAAGTACTTGAAGTTTCCTCTGAGCTAACACCGATTCAATATTCTGCACAACAGGCTTTGGGTCAACCAAATGTTTTGCCTGCGGGCGGGCAAAATCCAGCCGCCTGGACACCCGATAAGCCAAAGCGCACAGAGTTCATAAAATTGGGATATGATAATCCCATACAAATTCAACAAATTGCCATTGCCGAATCCTATAATCCCGGAGCACTCTTTAAGGCTTATCTGTACGATGAAGCTGGTAAAGAATACCTCGTGCATACGTTCAATCCGATGGTAGTTCCTTTGCAAGGCCGCATGTTGAATGTCTTTGTGGAAAAAACTACCTATAAGGTGGTAGCCGTGAAACTAGAGTTTGATGGTAGTGCATTGCCCGATTACTTTTCTTTGGATGCTGTGGCTATTTCTGATTCTCACATTCCGATTATTGCTAACATCGATTTACCTGAACTTCTTAGCAAAGGTCTTGTAGTAGAGAGACTTGATACCAATGTAAACAGTGACTTTAGCGAGTACAACCCGTTGCTCTCTCCGGATGGAAAGACCCTTTACTTCAGTCGTAAGAATCATCCCGAAAACGTAGGCGGCACCAGCGACAAAGAAGACATCTGGTATTCTGAACTCGGGTCAGATGGCAAGTGGTCTTTAGCTAAAAATATAGGGCCTCAATTCAATAATGACCAACCTAATTTTGTCAATACAGTAGCCGCAACACCCGATGGTAAGGCGGTGGTTTTGTTACTTGGAAACAAGTATCTGGACAAGGGTAAAATGGTTGCCGGGGTTTCAATCAGTAATAATATTGGTGGCACCTGGAGCGATCCCAAACCCATCCAAATTGAAAATGATTACAACTACAATGAGAAGGCCAACTACTTTTTAGCCAACACACGAAAGTCACTGCTGATGTCCGTAGAGCGAGAGGATACACAGGGTGGAAGAGATCTTTATGTAAGCTTTGAAAAAGACGATGGAACCTGGACTCAACCTCTTAACCTCGGCAAAACTATTAACACTGTCTCTGAAGAGTCTGCTCCATTCCTTGCTTCGGATGATAAAACCTTATACTACTCATCGAATGGATTTAGTGGCTATGGAGGTAGCGATGTATACATGTCTAAACGCCTCGATGACACCTGGACCAACTGGTCTTCACCTGAAAATCTGGGCCCCGAAATCAATACTAAGTTGGATGATTTGTTTTTCAACATTCCGTCAACGAGTCAGTATGCTTACTATTCCCGCGGTATCACGGCCGATAATTCTGACGTCTTCCGGGTTAAGATGCCGATGTTCATGACCCCCGAACCAATTGTAATTGTTAAAGGGAAACTTATTGATGCAAAAACAGGCAAACCCATAGGTGCAAAAATTATCTATGAACGGCTTTCTGATGGAAAAGAGGTTGGTGTAACTTATTCCAACCCTGAAACAGGAGAATATGAAATCCACTTGCCCGGTGGCCAGCAGTATGGGTTTCGTGCCGAAGCTAAAGACCATATTTCCGAAAATCAAAATTTAGATCTTCGCAACTATACAATGGATGGAGCGGTGGCTGTGAAGGACATCACCTTGGCACCTATCGGAGTAGCCCTTGTTGAAGAGAATGCAAAGATTACATTGAACAACATCTTCTTTGATTTCGACAAATCAATTCTTAAAAAGGAGTCATTCCCTGAACTTAACCGAATTGTAACGTTGATGAAGGAACGCCCTACCATGCAGGTAGAAATTTCCGGACATACAGATCCGGTTGGCCCGGACGCTTATAACCTGGGGCTTTCGGAACGAAGAGCAAAATCTGTTTCAGGATACCTGGCCGAACTGGGAGTTGCCGCTGAGCGCATCACCACTACTTTCTTTGGAGAAACGCAGTTAATTGATACGAGCAACACCAGGGAAGGCAATCGCAAAAATCGCAGAGTTGAGTTTAAAATCTTAAAGATGTAACCATGAGAGTTATTTCTTTCTTTCTCTTTTTCTCTTGTTGTTTGACAGCTTTGGGTCAAGCTCCCGACACGCTCATTTATGCTCAGGGCAAGATTGTAAATGCAGTAACTAAAGAGCCGGTATTTGCTCGCATCTCGTATCAGAGTCTTCCTTATGGAAGTAAAGTGGGCTTCCTTTCAGGAATTTCTTTTTCATTTCCACTTTATGATGGCGAGAAATACTCTGTAACTGTAGAGGCTGCAGGCTTTGCGCCCTCGAAGTATATGCTTGATCCTGCAGAAGCTAATGGCGAGCGAAGACTTATCAAAGATATTGAGTTGAACTTACCATCAGGTGCAGCAAACAATGCCGAAACTACCCATACAGTAGGAAAAGTAATGCGTCTGGATAACTTGATCTTTGATGCCGGAAAAGCAAAGATTGCCCCTTCTTCCTATGCTGAATTGGATGAAGTTGCCCTGATGTTGAAAAATAATCCGCGCATGGTTATTCAGTTGGAAGGCCATACTGACACACGGGGCGATGCAAAATTAAATATGAAACTCTCTCAGGATCGCGTAAATGCTGTGAAGACGTATCTTATATCCAAAGGCGGAAACAAGAGTAAAATTAAAACAAAAGCTTTTGGCGGTATCCAGCCTCTAAGCTTGGAAAATACAGAAGAGGCTCATGCCTTAAACAGAAGAGTGGAACTTCGGGTTCTTGAAAACTAACGAGAAGCAATTACAGAATTTGAATTTCTTAGATACTTGACAAAGGGCCTGATCAGGTCCTTTTTTTCTTCTTCATTCAGGTTGCTGTCTACCACTGATTTTACGAGGATTATGGCAAACTCAGAAGTGCGCTGTGATTCATAAATTTTTCTTGCCTGATCTAGTTTAGCAGCACATTTAACCAGGTCTTTATTATTATAAGCTATTACTGCCTGGTTGAAATAGAGGAGGCCGGGAAGTTGGTTAGGTTGCACAATCTGATAAAGATTCAAATTGTACTGGTAGTGATCTTTATCTGACTGAGAAGGGTTGATAAATAGCTTGTTATTTCTATATGTTGAAATCCGTTGCTCAATTTGTTTCGGATCGGAAACAATTCCGTTGTACCGATCGGTGGATTCCAACAATATAGGGCCCGTGTCAGTTTCTACTGAAAGAAAAATGTGATAGTTGGTTTCAATGATCTTATAATCAAAATTAAATTCTTCCAACATCACACTCAGTAAACTGGTTGCACTTAGGCAATCGTAGGTACCGCTTTCAAATATTTCTGAAACCTGAGCATAGGGCTTATAAGTATCAAAAAACTTTCTATATGATTCACGAAAAATCAGTCTTACAAATTCCTTGTCAGAATTCCTTGCTCTTTTCTCACGAAGGGTAGATATAAACACATTCATTCTATGGGTTATCGCCACAGGATCCGTGGCCGGATGGCTACTGAGAAGATCTGGCAATAACCCATTATGCTGAGTGCTCCCCGTTAGGGGCAGACCAATCAAAAAGCACAAGAGAAGCACGCGATACATTACCCAAATGTTAAACTCGATAACATAAATTTAACATTCAGGTAACATAAGTCAACTACCAGTAACATAAACTTAACATTAGGAACTTCCAAACCGTTGATTTTATCAAAAAAACCACGTTTTTCATCGAAAAAATGGCAATTCAGCAGAATTAGCTTATTTGATGGTCTTTCTGAGGAGTGAAAGGCGAAGTAATGTTCCAGTTACCTCTGTTTAGAAAAGTGAAGATGTACTTTGTAACTAATCGATCTCACTTACAAAACTACACTGAAGGGTTCCATCATGAATTTCAAGAAGTCTTTGATCGAGATATGTTGGTTTCATAGTTTGGCAACCTTGTCGTATTTGGAAGGCTCGAATTTATTTAACATTACCCACCTGTTAGATTTAAAGTGTTTGCTTGAACACATTAATACACTTAATGATTCGCAGGTTCGGACACCAATTTGAGATACAATTCGTTGAATGAGTTTAAGTTAGTTGCCGGATTTGGCTGCCGGAATGGCTTTGGATTTGCTAATTTTGCATTCCTTTCAAATTATCAAAATTACTATGAAAATCGTGAAGAAGGTTCTTATCGGTCTGGGTGTGTTTATAATCATTTTAGTAGCGGCCGCCTTTATTATTCCGGTTGTGTTCAAAGACGACATAAAGGCTGCCATCGATAAAGAAATTGCTAAAAGCGTAAATGCTGACGTACTTTTTGACGTTAATAATTTTGATCTCACCCTATTCAGAAATTTTCCGAATCTTACTATTGAGGTTAAAGAGTTAGGTGTATTTAACAGAGCCCCGTTTGAAGGAGTTCCTCTCTTTGTGGTTGAGGAATTAGCGGTTGAGGTAAACCTTAAGGATCTGTTATTTGGGGATCAACTTAGATTAAAGGGCATCTCGCTGGTTAAGCCCCAGATCACGATAAAGGTATTAAAGGATGGCCGTGCAAATTATGACATTACCTATCCTTCTGCTGATACCGTTAGCGTTGCCGCTGGAGAGTCGGGTTCATTTTCTTTTGGGATTGATCATTGGGCAATTATAGGTGGTCAACTTATCTATGATGATCAGTCTATCCCATTTTATACTTCGCTGCGCGGATTAAATCATTCCGGGAGTGGAGATTTCAATGAAAAGGAGTTTGATCTCAAAACTAACACCGTGGCCGATTCAATGACCGTTGCTTATGATGGCGTTGAATATCTGACAAACAAACGTGCTCAAATAGATGCTACGCTGGGGATAAGCGAAGAATACACACGTTATACTTTTAAAGACAATACGACCAAGCTCAATGACTTTGCGATGAGTGCCTCTGGATGGTTTAAAATGAATGAGAATGACTATGGCATGGATCTTCAATTCAAAAGCCCAGAGAATACATTTAAGAGTTTATTGTCCCTCGTTCCGGGAATTTATACTAAAGACTTTGGAAGTATTGAGACTAAGGGCGATTTGTCTTTTGCCGGTTCTGCAAAAGGAACCTATAGCGATACTCAAATGCCGGCATTCAACCTGGCTTTGAATGTAAATGAAGCAATGTTCAAATACCCCGATTTACCTACTGCAATTTCTAATATCAACATGGATTTATTGGTGGATAATAAAACCGGAGTGATTGAAAACACGGTTGTAGACCTGAAAAAACTCCATTTGGATTTTGGAGCTAATCCTGTGGATGCGCGCTTGTTGATCGAGAACCTAAAGGATTACCGCATGGATGGTAATTTAAAAGCTTCTCTTAATCTGGCTGAACTGGGTAAGATGTTTCCCCTGGAAGGCCTTGAAATGAAAGGTCTCTTTTCCATCAACGCCTCAGCTAAAGGTGTGTATGATAGCTTGAAAAAAATCATTCCTGCCATTAATGCATCCATGTCGTTGGCAGACGGCTATGTAAAATCATCAGAGTTTCCATTACCTCTTGAAGATCTGCATTTCAATTCTTCTGTCCAGAATTCAAGTGGCAAAATGGCCGAAACATTGATCACTGTAAAGGATTTTAGCATGTTGATGGATGGTGAAAAATTTAAAGCTGACCTGGTTCTCCAAAACCTGGATGATTATACCTGGGACGTTAAAGCAAATGGGGGAATTGATCTTGAGAAAATCACCAGAATATTCCCTGTAGAAGGCATGACCCTAGCCGGAAAGGTAAAAGCTGATATTCAAACCAAGGGAAAATATTCCGATCTGGAAACCAGCCGATATGATCGATTACCTACCAGCGGAACGGCTTCCCTGAAAGATTTCAAATACAATTCGAAAGATCTTCCCTATGCTGTTACGATTAGTCAATCAGAGGCTGTGTTTGATCCTAAGAAAATTGAATTGAAAAATACAACCGGCACGATTGGTAAAAGTGATTTCGAAGTAACAGGAGCTATCAACAATTATATTGGCTACCTGTTTGGTCCCAACGAAACCATAAAAGGCACTCTGAATTTTAATTCAATTCTTTTAGATCTCAATGAATTCATGACTGAAACCGAAGAGACAACCTCCTCTTTAGACACAGCTTCAGTCGGAGTTATCCCGGTTCCTGAAAATATTGACTTCCTGCTTCATTCTAATATTAAAACTGCAAAGATGATGGACTTCACCATTACTGATGCAGTGGGTGATATTATTGTAAAAGACGGGGTCGCTAATCTGGATGGTATAAAGTTCAACTTGCTGGGGGGCGCCTTTGTTGTTAATGGAACTTACAATACAAAAGACATTAAACACCCGCTTTACGATTTTGGACTTAAAGTCGAACATCTATCAATCCAACAGGCAGCCAGTTCATTTTCTATTGTAAAAACGTATGCTCCTATTGCGGGCCTCGTGACCGGAAATTTTGGTACCGATTTTAGAATGAGTGGTGAATTGGGCCAGGACATGATGCCGAAGATGAGCACCGTAAATGGAAATGGGTTAATCAAAATAGCGCAGGCTGCCCTGACTCAATCAAAACTGATTTCGGGTGTTACATCGCTAACAAAGCTGGATGATGCCGATAAAGTAACATTGAAAGATGTGCTTATGTCAGCAGCCATAAAAGACGGGCGCTTAAGTGTTAAACCGTTTAATGTAAAGTTTGGTGATTACCTAGCTAATATCAGCGGAAGCACGGGGCTTGATGGGTCAATTGCTTATATGTTAAAGATGAATGTTCCTGCCGGAAAACTTGGTTCGCAATTGCAGGGCTTTGTCAATCAAACTACGGGCGCTAACAATCCGACATCCGAAATTCCTGTAACGATTGGACTTGGCGGTACCTACAATGACCCCAAGACCACGCTCATGACGCAAGAACAACAGGCTCAGGTAAAAGAAGCTGTAACTGCTGCCGCTGAAGAAAAGGGCAAGCAAGCTATTCAGGATGTTTTGGGAGGGAAAAAGCCAGAAGAAGCCCTTGATAATTTGCTGAATCCTAAAAAAGATACTACCAAGGCTGGCGAGGTTGTGCCAAAAGATTCAACCAAAACTGATGTAAAACAAGAGACACAAAAAGTGCTGGAAGATAAATTGCAAAACCTGTTGAAAAAGAAGAAAAAGAATTAATGCTTAAATTTTAATAGGGCCTCACGGGCTCTATTATTTTATCTTTCTCAGCTCAATTCCTGTAAAGAACCCGTCCTTGATTAACCCCATTAATTGTGCAGGAGTGGGGTTGATCTGATAAAAGGTATCATCGTTACGATCAATTTCCTTAATAGGAACTTTCCTTGAGATTTTTCGAAGCATCTCTTTACGCTTCGAATCATCCTGAATGTCAATCGACATAAATTCGAGAACGCCTGGAGATTTTTCCTTTATTAATCGAAGTACCCATTGATCTCCCTCTTTAAAATTTACGAAGTAATAGTTTTCGTAAAACTTCACCACCAGGGTATCGCTGAGCTTCCCTTTCCCAAGCCAATCCTTGTCTTCCTTGTCTTTAAAATGGTAGCCCCAGGATTCAATGATCAGTGTATCTCCAGTTTCTCCGGTAGCCTTATCCCTGGTAGCGTATGGGCCTCTTATAGCTGAAGGCACCTCTCTTAAGGGGGCAATGCCCGCGGGTTGTGGCTCCCGAAAAGTGATCTCCTTGCAGGAGTATAAAAGCGTAGACCAAAACAAAATAAGAATCAGCAGCCGCATGCGTACTAATACGATTTAAATCGATACTAAGTTATCAAATTAACACATTCAATTGCGAATGTATAAGTCACCCTGTTTTGTGTAATCTTGCCTGAGGCGGGGAATTCGCTCCATCATTTTTACCATTAGATTACTCTTATCTACAATTATCTCAGGGGAATCCTGAATAAATGATTGATCAACTTTGACTACGTTTTCAAAGTAGTCAGGTTTTGTAAATACTTGTTCGGCAAGTTGCCAATCATAGAAGTGCGAAGCCATTTGATTTGACTCATACAGGCCCCAGTCTGTGCCAAGAACCAATACCCGCTTACCTTTAATCTGGTTGGAATATGCTGACTTTGCAGGGAATAGGTTGTTATAGTCAATGACTCCAATTTTTTGATAACGCGCCAGATAACTGGTTATTAAGATTCCACCGATAAACAGCCAAATCATCAGTTCTCCAATCCACTTTCTCGAGATCAACAAAAAGTAATGGCTTGTGAAGTAGGCTAGTGGAGGAGCAAACGTGATAACCCGTGATGGGCTCATCTTGCCTGATAAAATTATTTCTGCGATGGCAATCAATAACCAAACGAACATGATTTGTAAAAGCTGAGACTGATATTTGGTTAGTCGTGCATCACGGTTAAGCATGACAAGAGAAAAGATAAAATAAGTAATCGGGATAAATGAGAGATAGACCATGGATGAAAGGCTGATGAGATTACTGCTCATCCACTCATTACCCATATAAAAATTATACCAAAGAGAACTGAAATCTCCTCTCGCAAAATAAACTGCTGCCAGCAATGCATGAGGCAATAAAAACCCAAAAATTAAGATCAGCGCCTTGCGTATAGTTAGACGGGTGAAGAGGAGGAGAATAATCAATGTGCCAGGCAAAAAAACTGAATAGCTAAATACGATGAGGGAGGCTATTCCAAGATATATCCCCAGATTAAGTAAAATGCTATCCTGTTGAATTCTGAATTCCACCTCCTTGAAAAGATTATTCAAGGCAAATAGCAGGAATGTGCTGCCCAGAAGCTCCCCCGAAAGGGAGAGCATGTCAAAAGAAAAAAAGCAGAGCACTCCAAAGATTAATGCCGGCAAATAGGTGCTTTCATTCTGAGCTTTATTGTTGATTAGGAGTATCGCAAAGAAAGCTCCCTGGAAAAAAATAATTAGCAACGACAAGATATGCCGCGCTGTGAGCGATCTGCCAAAAAGCAAGTCAACCCAGCCGGAAAACCAGGAAGCAAATGGGGGCGTGCTGGTCATTAGTTGACTATAGAGACTTTTTCCATCATTTAGCAACTCCCCCAAAACGATACTTCTTAATTCATTTAGGGTAATGCCTACCGGGTCCAAGAACAGGGCAAGGCCTACAAGAACGAGCAGCATTAATATGCCCAAAAGCCGATAAGGATCATTAACACGAAAAATTCGAAGCAACACAGGCGTTTAATTGTTGCGCAAATAAAATAAAAAAGTTGACAGTCTTTGCCAATATAAAATGTGGCAGCTTATCTTAGTATCTTTGCGCTATGAGTGGCACCGTGAGACAACAGAAGTACAGCAAGTTGATTCTGAAAGAATTAAGCGACATTTTTCTTAAAGATAAGAGAGGGATTATTGGAAATGTATTTATAACCATTGCTGATGTTAGGATGAGTCCTGATTTGAGTGTGGCTAAAGTCTATTTAAGCATGACGCTCGCCAAAGACAAAAAAGCTGTTTTGGCCAATATCGAATCGCATAAAAGTGAAATCAGAAAAGCGTTGGGCGATCGTATCCGTAATCAAGCCCGGATTATACCAGCCCTCGTCTTTTTCATTGACGAAATTGAAGAGAATGCACAACGCATGGAAGATCTGATTAAGAACCTACACATACCCAAAGAAAGCAAAGATGAGTAGCCGTCAAACTTTCTAACTATTTTAACTTTCATTTGAATCTCTCCCTCTTCATAGCCAGACGATATTTTCTTTCAAAAAGAAAGAAGAATTTCATCAATATCATTTCGCTGCTTTCCATGATTGGCATTGCCTTTTCAACAGCCGCATTAATCATCGTGCTTTCTGTTTTCAATGGCCTGGAAGGATTGCTGCGTTCCCTTTACTCTTCGTTTGATCCGGAAATAAAAATTGAACTTAAGAAAGGAAAGTCCTTTGAAGTAACCCCTGAGTTCATTGCAAAAATTCAAGCTATCCAAGGCGTAAGGATTGTTACCGAGGTAATTGAGGACTATGCCTATGTTCGTTATCGGGATGCGGATATGGTTGTAACGATGAAGGGGGTTAGCGATAATTTCATAGATCAACACCGATTGGATGACCATCTGGCTGATGGGCGGCTTGTGTTAAAAGAAAACAGTATTGACTATGCCATCATTGGTCGTGGGGTGCAATATGCTTTATCTGTTGGGGTAAGCGAAAATCTTTTTCCCCTTCAGGTATTCTACATTAAAAACATGAAGTCTTCCTCGCTAGATCCATCGCAGTTATATGCCCGCAAATCCATTGAACCGGGGGGTGTTTTCTCTATCGAAAAGAACTACGATGAAAACTACATTTTCGTCCCCCTGCAGTTTGCTCAAGATTTGCTCAATTATGGCAACAAAAGGACCTCATTGGAAATTCAAACTGATAAGGAATCAGATTTGAAAAGGGTTCAACAAAAGATTAGCGATGCGTTAGGTGAAAATTTCAATGTGCTTACCAACGAAGAACAGCACAAGGATCTGTATCGTCTGCTAAAAATTGAAAAACTTTTTACGTTCGTTGCCTTAACGCTCCTTGTGCTCGTAGCATCCATAAATATTTTCTTTTCCCTTATGATGCTGGCGCTTGACAAGAAAAAAGACATTTCCATACTGTTTGCACTGGGCAGCCACGACCATCTGATACGGAAAATCTTTCTTAGTGAAGGAGCATTGATTGCTTTTATCGGAGCAATTGCCGGACTGGTGCTAGGGGGAGTGATTTGTTGGTTGCAGGATACCTTTGGATTGGTGGGAATGGGTATGGAAAATGCCATTGTCTCAAACTACCCGGTTAAAATGCGGCTAGCTGACTTTGTACTAACATCTGGGGTAATTATTTTCATTACCATACTTGTTTCCTTTTACCCGGCCCGCCTGGCAGCCCGATCCTACTCAATCGAGTCCCTGTAGGATGTAATTATCAAGCATGATTTGAGGTTATATTTCCAATATTTATTGGCCAAAATTGCCTAATTTGCAATTCTGCTTATTCTGTAAAGTGCCAAAAATGAGCCTATTAGAATTCTTTTGAAAATCAGGGGCATCTTATCGAACCAGTAGTTAAGGTAAACCATAGCCATGAAAGTCTCGGCAGCCCAGCCTTTTCAAATCATCTACTCGCTGTATCAGCACGAGTATCTGGGCTATATTTTTGAATCATTCATCGTGCATCTGGACGAAAAAGGCAAGCTCACCTACCAACATCAAAACATTTCTCATAAAAACGCGCGCGAATTTTCTAAGGGGCTTGATGATCGCGATTTTGAATTAATAGAAATGATGGATAGCATGAGCCAGGATGCTGTGCTCAGACATTTTTCTAAGAAAATTATGAAGCCCGATGAGTTCTTCAGCAAAGTTTTTAAGAAAGACAAAGGCGATGAACTTCTGCAAGAGCAGATTGAAGCATTTATGGAAAAGCGAAGGGCTGCGGTGTTGGAAAAAATGAAAGGTAAAATGCTTTTCGAAATGGGCAACGATGGCGAGCCCACCTGGCGCAAAGTGGATGTGCTTGAAAAGCGGGCAAGCATCCAGTTTCATTTTCGCAGGAGCGAGGAAAATACCAATTACTACCCAACCATAACTTACGAAGGCAAGCGAATAGATATTCCAAACCCAAGCGCCTATCTGATCTGCAAACAACCCGCCTGGATGGTGCTTAATGGAAAACTCTATGGTTTCGAAAAGACAGTAGATGGTAAAAAGCTACTTCCTTTTTTAAGTAAGAAGCACGTAGTTATTCCTAAGAATCTGGAAGAGACATATTATAATCGATTTGTTGCACCCCTGATTGCTTCCTTCGATGATATTGAAGCCTTTGGATTTGAAATCAACAAAAACGAATACGATCCCCATCCACTACTTACAATATCTGAACTACCTCCTGCGAGTTCCAAGGAGGTTCCTTCCTTATTTGGTGCCACTGGACCTGAAGAAGGTATAAGCAATGACGAAGCCGGCAAAATTGTCTTTGACCTTTCCTTCAAATACGGAAAGCATCGCTTTCGCGGAGACGCTTTCGGACCTGTAAGCGTTACTGTTGAGAAAAAGGAAAATGATTACGTCTTTCACAGGGTAAAGAGAAACACGGATACTGAAAAAAAATACGCTCAAACTCTCATCAAATTAGGGTTGCCCTTGCGGGGATTTCGTACAGCCGTTGACAAAGCTCATGCCTTCTCATGGCTCAACGAAAATCGGGTAAACCTGCTTAACCTCGGCTTTGAAGTAAGTCAACCCGACAATCGCGATAAAAAATATTTTGTTGGCAAGGCAATAATAGAACTGGAGGTAAAAGAAAACATTGACTGGTTTGATATCCATGCCAAGATTCGCTTCGGTGAATATGAAATCTCTTTTAAAGAACTCCGAAAACTTATCCTAAAAAAGAAAGTAGAGTTCAAACTGCCCAATGGAGAAATCGCCATCATTCCTGAGGCGTGGCTAATAAAATATGGTGACTTATTCGCGATGAGCGAGACTCACGGGGACCATGAGAAACCCGTTTTAAAGAAACATCATATCAATCTGCTTCGGGAGCTTGAAGAAGGCAACCTGGCAAAGGTTCACATGAGCGAGCGCCTACGCAACCTTCAATCATTCAGTGGCATTAAGGATTATCCCCTTCCAGAAAAATTTGTTGGTACACTACGTCCCTATCAAAAAGCCGGTTATAACTGGCTGCGTTTTCTCAATGAATTTCATTTGGGTGGCTGCTTGGCCGATGACATGGGCCTTGGAAAGACTGTTCAAACATTGGCCTTGCTTCAAGCCGAAAAGGAAAGAGGTAATGCCGGAACCTCTTTATTGATCATGCCAACTTCCCTGATTTATAACTGGGAAATGGAAGCAAGCAAATTTACTCCTGAATTAAAGATTTTAACCTACACCGGTACGCTTCGTAATAAGGACATTAGTCGTTTCAGTAAATATGATGTAGTGCTTACTTCCTATGGTATCACGCGTTTGGATGTCGAATTATTTCAGAAGTTCTATTTCAACTATATCATCCTTGACGAATCGCAGGTAATAAAAAACCCAAGCAGCAACATTGCCAAAGCGGTAATTGAGCTTAAGTCGCGATACAAGCTAACGCTTACTGGTACTCCGCTCGAAAATACTACTCTTGATTTATGGTCTCAAATGACTTTCATTAATCCAGGGTTACTTGGCGGCCAAACTTTTTTCAAGAATGAATTCCAGGTACCGATTGAAAAGAGACATGATGAAGTGAAAGTGAAAAAACTGAACTCCATCATTAAACCTTTTATGTTGCGAAGGCTTAAGTCGCAGGTAGCGACCGATCTTCCTGAAAAAGTAGAAAATATCTACTATACAAACATGACGGTAGAGCAGGAAAAGAAGTATGAGGAAGCAAAATCCTTTTATCGCCACAAAATTCTTGACCTGATTGATAAGGAAGGCATCAACAATACTCGTATGATGATTCTTGAAGGCTTAACCAAGTTGCGCCAGCTTTCAAATCATCCTAAAATGATTGACCCTCGCTATGAGGGTGATTCTGGTAAATTGGAAGACGTTTCGCATATGCTGGAAAATGCACTACTGGAAGGCCACAAGGTTCTTGTGTTCAGTCAATTTGTTAAGCATCTTGAAATCATTAAGGAGATGTTGAAGGGGCGAAAAATTCCGTTTGCTTATTTAGATGGTTCCAGCAATGATCGGAAAGAACAGGTCGAAAGATTTAATAAAGATCAAAACCTGAAGGTTTTTTTAATTTCCATCAAAGCCGGTGGTTTAGGATTAAATCTTACCGAAGCCGACTATGTATTCATTCTGGATCCCTGGTGGAATCCGGCAGTTGAAGCGCAGGCAACGGACCGGGCGCATCGCATAGGTCAAAAGAAAAAAGTGTTCAGCTATAAATTTATTACGCGCAACTCTGTAGAAGAAAAAATCCTCACCCTGCAAAAACATAAATTGAAACTTTCTGAAAATCTGGTTCAGAGTGAAGAGAATGTAATCAAATCTCTCTCAAGAGAGGACATTGAGATGCTGCTCAACTAATCAGATTCCGTTTGTGTTTTCCAGCGATTGTGCGACCAAAGCCAACCAGCGGGTTGTTGTTTAATAATCCGTTCAGTGGCCTGAATATAATCCTCTACAATTTGTTGACTTTCTCTTTCATAAGGCGGTTGTGATACCACAAAACCTTCGGCCTCATAATAGCCACGTTTAATTTTCTTTACACCAAAAAAGACAGCGGGATACTGAGTCAAAAATGCCAATTGACCGAGCCCTAAAAAGAACGCTGTATTTTGATTGAGAAATTGAGTCCAGTATTTTTTGTTATGAAAGTGACCCGGAAACTGATCGGCAATAACGGCAATTCCACGGAGCACATCCTTTCGCTTAATTGCCTCCCGACCCACCTGCGAGCGCTCAACAGGAAAGGCTCCAAATCGAGTTCGACTCAATAATGAAAACTCATTAAAGGTTTTGTTACTCTGCGTTTGGTATACAAAATCAACACCCAACGGTAAATACAAGCAACCCGAGGCAAGTAGCCATTCCCAGTTAAACTGATGTGATGTAAGCAAGAGAATCGATTGGTTCTTGTCCGAGAACTGCTTCACAATTTCGGGGTTCTTATAAACGAGTCTTCGCTTCAATTCTTCAGGGGTAATTGACAGAAGTTTTATGGTTTCAACTGCATAGTCGCACAGATTATGATAGAAATCCTTTTGAATGCGTTTAATCTCCGCTTCAGATTTCTCATTGAAGGAATTCAGGAGGTTCCTTCGTACCAGCGCCTTTCGATAGCCAATCAAGTAGTAACTAACAAAGAACAAAAAATCTGAAAAAGCGTAAAGTACCGGGAAAGGAAGACGGGAAAGCCACCTAAGGACAAACATGTCCGCAAAAATAAAACAATGTTTTGATTACTTTTACCGCACATTCTATCATGAAAGATAAAGTAGTCATTATTACGGGCGGCTCTTCCGGAATTGGCCGGGCTCTTGCAGAAGAGTTTGGAGCTAAGGGTTCAAAGATTCTGATTACAGGACGCAACAAGCAATTGTTAGAGGAAACCGTAAGCGAACTTCAAAATCGAAAAATAATCATTCATGCTTTTCAGGCTGATGTTAGCAAAGAGCAGGACAATAAAGCAATGGCCGAGGAAGCCCTTCGCCTTTATGCAAGGATCGATATTCTGATTAACAATGCGGGTATTTCTATGCGGGCATTATTTTCCGAAGTTGATCTGGAAGTAGTAAGAAAAGTAATGGATACCAATTTTTTTGGGGCATTGTATGCCACCAAATACTGCTTACCCGAAATTACCAGAAACAAAGGATCTGTTGTTGGGATCTCTTCCATTGCAGGCTTTGTGGGGTTGCCGGGCCGGACTGGTTACTCATCATCAAAGTTTGCGTTAAATGGATTTTTAGGAGTATTGAGAAATGAGCATTTGGATACCGGTGTTCATGTGCTCACAGCTTGCCCGGGTTTTACAGCCTCCAATATTCGCAAGCATGCGTTAACCAAAGATGGCCATGAACAAGGGGAGTCGCCCCGCACTGAAGAAAAAATGATGACAGCCGAGGAGTGTGCTCATCATATCTATAAAGCTGTATTAAAACGAAAGCGAACGCTGGTGCTTACAGGTCAGGGTAGGCTGGCCGTTTGGCTTAACAAATGGTGGCCCTCCATGGCAGATAAACTCGTCCATTATGTTATGGCCAAAGAGACAAATTCTCCTATTAAGTAAGGTCTAGGTTTTATTCATGAAGACCATCTTTACATGGTCCGCTTTATTGATACTCTTGTAGAAATCTATTAGCTCGTTGTAAGAATCGGGAGGGAACTCACCTTTGTTCATTTTGATCTTGCGCGTGTAAATTAAAATGCCCTGATCCACTTTAAAACTAGATTCATACTCGCCAAAGCGTGACTTCAGGGTAATGGTTTCTGGAATGAATTCAGGATAAATTTCTTCGGGTAAGTTATAGCGAACTATATCCTGATCAATATAGGGCATTCGTAAAACAATGTTCGTATTTCGCTTCTCTAGTTTTTCAGGGATATACGTTGAACGATTCATTAAATTGGGAGTAAGAAATATTCTCTTGCCACTAACGGTGGCTAATCGACTTAATATAAGTTCTACTCCAACTTCAGCAGAAGGAATCTTCTCTTTACTATCCTTCATTGAGAATTTTTCTATGTCGAAACTTGGAATCTGCGTGGTGTTCTGAATCCATTTCTTTTGCTCATCATGCTGCTTGTTAATAACAAAGTTTAACCCGTCATTCTCATATTGAAGCCCATGATACCTGGTTTTAACTTTTGCCTTTGCATTCCCTAAACCATCAAGGAATACTTCGGCTTCTCGTGATTGAATATTTCTTTCTGCGGGGTGTGATGGTGTTTTCACAAGTACACCCCCCTGTTCGGTCACCATCATAGCATAACGGTCATCAGTAAATTTGCCCATCCAATCAAATGGATTAGTTTGACTCGTGCATTCAAGCCAGAGGGTGTCTGATTCGTTTGGCACCGCGACAATAACATGATTAGCCTGATCGCTTGGGAAGTCGGGATCAACCGCTGATTCACCGGCCCCTGCCTTAATTGTTGTATAGTAACCTTTGACATTTACTTCCTGAAGAAGTGCTACCATGTAATTAGAGAGCGCCTTGCAATCTCCATAGCCTGTTTCGTCAACCGTTCTTGCCTCGAAGGGCTGCAGGCCACCAATACCTAACTGAATGCTTACATAGCGTGTTTTATTCTGCAGGTATTCATACAATATACGGACCTTATCTTCTCTCGATTTGGCCTCCTTGGTAAGTTCTTTAACTCTCTGCTTTGTTTCTTCTGGCAAAAGAGCTCGCCCTTCATTTAATTTAGCTTGCCAAAGCCCAAAATCTTTCCAGGTATCCATTCGTCCCGGATAACCTCCAAATTCAAACTCAACAGGCGACACACATATATTCGGCACTGACTTTTCAAAATCTGTTGAGTACTTTTCAAATTTTTGAGGAATGATATTCTCAAACTTCCACATCATCTTGCTTCTACCTTCTGTTAACTTTTCCGTAGTTGGGTTTTCTATTTTAAAAAGTTTGTAACGCGGTTTTAATTCATCCGGATAGTTAATAGAATAGATCAGGTTCTGTGTGGATATTTCATCATCTCGGTAAAGAAAAAAATCAGGTGCCGAGTATAAGAATCTAAATTGTAGTTCAAATTCAAATTCAATCGTGTAAGGATATGTTGCTTGACTGAGATCGGCTGATTTTGAACGGTTATCACTCAATAAAGAAAATCCGTCATATTCACTCTCATCTTTTATGTCACTTTGTCTTAGTTTCTTAATCTCTTTTCCTGCGGCATCGTAAACAACTGCTTTCATCAATTTTATCGTGCGAAGCTTATCATATCCCACACTAACAATTGCATAATTTTTAGCTTTTGAATTTAAAATGGTAATAGCTTGCTTGATATAATACGATGACATGTTTTTTGACTGAATGTCCAGGCGCACTTCTTTGTGTCTGATTACGGCATACATGCCTTTCCTCATTTCTTCAGAAATCTGACTCACCGGATACTTTGGCTCATCGGCTCCATGTACGTGAAGCGTAACCAAAAGGAAGCAAAAAAATAATAACCTCATTTCTTTTTTAACACAATTTGCTCAGCCTGCTTAGCCACTACCTGATTATAAAACTCGCGAAGATTTGGATATTCCGCTTGAGTAAAAATGCTTTTGTTTATCTGGAAATTGCTGACAACATTCAACAGATTACCGGCTTGGGTAACGCTATAAGTAAATCTCCCGGCATTAGCAGGTAGAGCAAGTACTTTTGGTTGGGGAAGTTCATCAACCCGATAACCCTCTGGCATCGAAATTCTACACATGTAAATTCTTTCAAAAGCGCTACTGTAATCAACAGGATACTCGCGGGTCTCTAGTTTAAATGGATTCTCTTCAATTCTATGCATAAGCAAGGGATTAAAGTAAAGCGCATCTGGGGTTGAAACAACATGTTCGTTCATAATCAATTCATAGGTCTCTTTCAATGGCTGATTGATATCTTTTACATTGCCTATTTCCGTTTTTGTTACTTCCCATGATCTACCCGCTAAGAAATCCTTTACATATTCTGCTTCGTCTTTTGACTGATACTTTTTTCGGTTTGTAAGAGCATCATATCCCCCCCGATCAATTTGAAGCTTCCCTATTAAATCACCCGATCCATCCAATTTGAGGTCTGCATTTACAACGGTTCTCGACTTTGTGTTGGACTGCAATTTTACCCATTGATAACCATCCTTTGATACCACAAAGCCGTTGCCATTTAAGCATCGCTCTGGAAGCATTCCTGTAGGTAAAAGTCTCTCTGTTGCATCCAATAAAAAAGATTTATCCCCAACCACCGCAAGACAAATCACATAATTAAATTGCGATGAAATAGGTGTGGCCTCACGAACAAATCCATGATTGCGGGTACTTAGTAGAACTGGAGAAACCTTGATGTCTGCTTTATCCAACATAGAGGCTAGCAAAAGATTTATTTCAGCCGAGCTTCCTTTTTTTTCTTCCAATACTTTTTTAAGAGGCCTGGATATAAATTTTCGACTTGTTCCGTCCCAGACAACATTTAGTTTAATATAGTTGGTGATGGCTCCAATTTTGTCCTCTGGAGTTGCCATTCCGGCTGTGACTTCCTCCACGGTGCGTTTCAAAAATCCGTTACTGGTTATCTCCCCAACAAATTCAGGACTTTCGGCATACTGCTTATTAATGTCTTCCCAACTTCCCATATATTTTTTGATGGGTTGATTCGGGTATTGGGTGAATGCCAATTCGAAATTGATTTTAGAAATATAATCTATTGAGGTGGTAATAAATGGTTCGGGTTTAAATGCTGGTATATCTCTAGCCGCCCAACGAAATCGGTATTCCTGAAGATTTATTTTATCAGTACTAAATGTTGTTTGGGTTGTTCTTTGCCCTGTTCTTTCCTTAGAAACAAGTGTTATGCTTGTAGGAACTTGGTTTTCTTCATTTACAGCTAGCGTGATATAACCCTGCATGTATTTATCATAGTGGAAATATTCTGGTATCCTTGCACGATATTCACTCCAAACTGTTGGAATAGTGCTTTGAAATTCCCAATCCTGAAAATTGAAAATAAAATCTGATCGCACACTATATGTTAATTCTATTACCGAACCAACTTTTACATTGGGCATAGTAACTTTTGTGGTTTCTATGTTTGCATCCTGTTTCTCCTTAAAAATTGCGTCATTCTTTAGTTTGGTTTCTACTACTTTCCCGTTTTCAAGATTATACGTTATCCCTTTTAACCCAACTACCTTTTCGTCATCCGAGCCGTCATGATAGAGCGGAATACTAAAATTTGCCCAGTCCATACCATCTTTAGTAAGAATTTTTATTCTGGTTAACCGCTCAAATTGTAACGTAAATCCATTGGATTGATCGTATTGGATCATCGATTCCCCATAATCAACTAAAACAACGGCTGCTGCTGATGAGTCCTTGTCATACCGAGTCATTTTTATGTCTTCCAGAGTAACATCACCAAATTTCGTTGGTGGTTTCTGAGAATAGCCAATGATTGGAAATAAAAGAATAATGATGAGCGTAAATCCTTTTCTCATAAGGAGGAGTTTAGGTTAAGTGAAAATAAATATATTATTTGAATTGCTAAAAGAATTAAGCATGTAAGATTGTCTTACTTTTAACCCATTTATTTATAAATCTGCGTGGCCAAATCCAAAACTCTTTTCTTCTGTCAAAGCTGTGGTTATGAGTCGCCCAAGTGGATTGGGAAGTGCCCATCATGCGGGTCGTGGAATAGCTTTGTAGAAGAAGTTGTTTCAAAAAATGAAACCGATCGAAATGACTGGCGACAAGATTCTACCAAAAGCAGAGTAAGCAAACCTAAGACGCTCAATGAAATTGAATCAACCGGAGAAATCCGGATCGCTACACCTGACGAAGAGTTAAATAGGGTTTTGGGTGGCGGTATTGTGCCTGGCTCATTGATTCTGATTGGTGGCGAACCCGGCATCGGCAAATCGACACTGATGCTTCAACTCGGACTTTCGCTTCAGAAAGCTAAAATACTTTACGTGTCAGGTGAGGAAAGCGAGCAGCAAATAAAAATGCGAGCCGAACGACTTTCAACAAAGCCTCAAGGCAGTAATGAGAATTTTTATATGCTGGCAGAGACCGGCACTAAAAATATTTTTCAGGCGATTGAAACCGTGCAGCCTAATCTGGTAATCATTGACTCAATCCAAACACTCCACTCACACATGCTCGACTCCTCAGCGGGCAGCATTGGCCAGGTGCGTCAATGTGCCGGTGAGCTGATGAAGTTTGCCAAAGAAACCAACACGCCTGTATTTCTGGTTGGCCACATCACCAAAGATGGTATGCTGGCAGGACCCAAAGTATTGGAACACATGGTGGATACGGTGTTGCAATTTGAAGGCGATCGTCATTTGGCCTATCGCATTCTGCGCACCACTAAAAATCGTTTCGGCTCTACCTCTGAAATTGGCATTTATGAAATGTTGGGCAACGGCTTGCGTGAAGTTTCTAATCCATCTGAAATTTTAATTTCTCAAAAAGACGGACTGCTCAGTGGTGCTACTATCGGAGCGACCATCGAAGGCAATCGCCCTTTGTTGATTGAAATTCAGTCGTTGGTGAGTCCGGCCTCGTACGGCACACCGCAACGCACCCCCACTGGTTTTGATCAGAAGCGGTTAAATATGCTATTGGCCGTACTTGAAAAACGCTGTGGCTTTCGAATGGGCACACAAGATGTGTTTGTAAACATGGCCGGGGGTATTTACGTTGAGGATCCAGCCATTGATCTTGCTTTATGCATTTCGATCATATCATCGATGGAAGAAATTCCCGTAAGCGATAAAGTATGTTTTGCCGCGGAAATAGGGTTGGGTGGTGAGCTTCGTGCGGTAAACCGAATTGATCAGAGGATTTCTGAAGCAGAGAAGCTGGGGTTCCAGGAAATCTATATTTCAAAATACAGTCAGAAGTCGTTGGATCTGAAGAAGGCAAAAATCACGGTGAAGACCTTTGGCAAACTGGAAGAAGTATTTAAAGATTTATTTAAGTGAGCTGGCCACTGATTCACAGATTTTGAATATGATGATCTTATTTTATCTGCCTGATGGAATCATTCTTCACTGATACGCTTGGATTCTCACCAGATCTTTTCAGTTTCCTGATTTTACCATTGCTTATTTTTCTTGCGCGAATCTGCGATGTTTCTATAAACACGATTCGCATTATCTATATGTTGGGTGGAAGAAGATTGACTGCAACACTACTCGGATTCTTCGAAGCATTCATCTGGCTGTTGGTGATTCGTGAAATCTTCAAACACCTGGATAACTGGCTTTGCTATGTGGCCTATCCTGCCGGATTTGCTTGCGGAATTTTTGTGGGCATGATCATCGAAGAAAGAATTGCTTACGGAAAAGTGATTGTGCGGATTATTACGCGCAAAGATGTTACCCAACTCATCCAGTACCTCAACACACAACACTTTCGTTTCACTAGAGTAAATGCCGAAGGCCCAGATGGCCATGAAACGTTGGTGTTTACGGTTCTTGAACGTGAACGTTTAGATGATTTGCTCAACAAATTGAAAGAACTAATCCCAACCGCGTTCTACACGATAGAAAAAGTCAAGGCTGCTGCCGAAAGTGGTGCTTTGCCTGAGGAGCGTGGAGGATTAAGGATCTTTACATGGCTGCGTGGCGTGATCAGGAATTAAAGCCTGCACTTCCCTGAAGACCTCCTGTATGAATTGCTAAAATCGTTGAGCCTGCTTCAAAGAATTTCTTCTTAATCAAATCAATGATTCCAAACATCATCTTCGCTGTATAGACCGGATCTAATGGTACGCTGAATTCCTTTTCAAATTGATCCATAAATTCCTTCAGCTCTTTAGTCACTTTTGCATAGCCACCAAAGTGATAATCGAAAACTAATTGCCAGTTTGTTTTTGAGGTATATTTTCTGATTTCATCTTCCAGAAATGTTGCTCCCTTTAATACAGGAAACCCAATGATCTTCTTTGACTCATCCAGACTTTCAATTATTCCTGCTATCGTTCCGCCCGTTCCCACCGGTAAACAGATATAATCAAAAGCAACCTCAGCGCTTAGTTGCTTTGCAAACTCTGCACAACCCTTCACAGCAAGTTCATTCGTTCCTCCTTCCGGGATCAGATAAAAATCCCCAAACTGATTATGGAATTGTTCCATGAATGACGCTTCTGTCTTGTTTCTGTATGCTTCACGCGAAATGTAATGAAGTAGCATACCTCTCGCTTTCGCGAATGAAAGGGTGGAGTTTAATGGAAGCGTTCCTTCACCCCGAATAATTCCAATAGATTTCAAACCCAACTCATGCGCAGCTGCAGCGGTTGCGTAAATGTGATTCGAGTAGGTTCCCCCAAACGTGAGCAAAGTAGTTTGTCCGGCTTTTAATGCCTCCTCCAGATTGTATTTGAGCTTCCACCATTTATTGCCCGACACCATGGGATGGTTTTGATACTCTCTTTTTATCAAAAGCCTGACCCCTGATTGCTCAATTATTTCGCTTTTCAACTCAGAAATAGTTGTTTTTTGGTATCTGATCAATGTTTTACTAAATTAATTAGTATTATTGTTTTATGGATGAATCTTATTTCAAAGGTCGTGGGGCCCAGATAAAAACCGAAAACCGGTTTCTAAAATCTCAGTATGTCACCGATCATATCGAAGGTCTTGATGAGCCCTTGCTGGAATCGCCCACCACGCAAATCTTTTTCGAAACTCCGAAAAAGATTGTGAATAAAGTAGACAGCCCCGATTTAAGTATGATGTATTCCATGAACCCATATCAAGGCTGCGAACATGGATGCATTTATTGCTATGCACGAAACACACATGAATACTATGGCTTTAGTGCCGGGTTAGATTTTGAAAGCAAGATCATTGTAAAGAAAAATGCTCCGGCACTACTCGAAAAACACCTGCTTAACAAAAACTGGAATGCAATACCTATTATGCTCAGCGGCAACACAGATTGCTATCAACCGCAAGAGAAAAAATTTGAAATCACCCGAAATCTGTTGAGGGTGTTTGCCACCTATCGTCACCCCGTAGGAATGATCACCAAGAATAGCTTAATACTTCGCGATCTTGATCTGTTGAAAGACCTGGCCTCTGATAACCTGGTGCAGGTATTCATTTCAATAACCACATTAGACGAATCGCTAAGACGAATTCTTGAACCGCGCACTGCCAGTTCGCTGAAACGATTAAAAACGATTGAGGAACTTTCGAAGGCCGGTGTACCCGTAGGCGTGATGAATGCCCCAATTATTCCTGGCCTGAATCATCATGAAATACCTCATGTTTTAAAAGCAGCCTCCGATCATGGAGCGCTGGCTGCTGGCATGACGGTTGTTCGACTCAATGGCTCTATTGGCAAAATTTTTGAGGACTGGCTGCGCAAGAATTTTCCGGATCGGTTTGATAAGGTTTGGAACCAGATCTGCTCTTTTCATGGTGGCAATGTAAACGATTCACAATTCGGCAGGCGAATGTCAGGAGAAGGAAACATTGCTGATGCTATTCATCAATTATATCGAGTCTCTAAGAAGAAGTACTTTTCAGGAAGGCAGATGCCTGCTTATGACTTAACAAAATTCCGCAAAGGCGGGAATCTCTCCTTGTTTTAGGTTGTCTAATCAATTGCCCGGGTGATATAAATCATATTTTAAGTTACCAGAGCATGGTATTTTTATATATGACTAAATCCACAAGCATTCTGCTATTGTCGCTAACTCTAATGGGTAGTATAGTGGATTTACATAGTGTGGTGAAGATGCCTATACTTATTGAACATTATCACGAACACCTTAATAGGGTGTCCAATTTTTCTTTAGTCGATTTCTTAAGCTTACACTATGGCCGTCAGGCTAATCAGCATGATCAGGATGAACGCGGCAAACATCAGAACCTTCCGTTTAAATCAAGCACTTGTACTTTTTCTCATATCCTTAGTGTCATTTCAAATGTCAATGCTTGCGAAATAACCTCCATCAATTTTTACAGATCCTATTCAAATTTCTATCAGTCAAATTTCTACACTGGGTTTAGTGAGTCTATCTGGCAACCTCCACGAAATTAAAATTTGGGATGCAACAGGTTATTGAACGTTAACCACGCCTGTTCATTTTCGATCCTCTTCTGTTTGCTTCCCTGGATGTTGCCAAAAACAGCGATCCCAGTAACTGTAAAGTCAGTAGCGATGTTAAATAAAATCATAGAATTTTCTGTAAAACAAAAGTTAATTATCGGTCTGTTCGTTATTGGACTCATCAGCTATGGCAGCTATGAGGTTACCCAGTTGCCCATTGATGCCGTTCCCGATATAACTGACAACCAGGTGCAGGTGATTACGGTCTCGCCTGCATTAGGTGCAACGGATGTTGAGCGTTTGATTACATTTCCTATCGAACAGTCTTGCAGCAATATCCCGGGACTAAAAAATATCAGAAGCTTTTCACGTTTTGGTCTATCACTGGTAACAGTCGTATTTAAAGATGGTGTCGACATCTATTGGGCAAGACAACAAATCAGTGAGCGTCTGGCCCAGGTAAAACAAACCATTCCGAATAGCATTGGCATTCCTGACATGGCACCTGTTACTACGGGTCTGGGAGAAATCTATCAATATGTAGTGCGGGCCAAGCCCGGTTATGAGCACCGGTATAATGCCATGTCGCTGCGCACAATTCAGGACTGGACGATAAGAAGGCAACTGCTGGGCACTCCCGGTGTAGCCGATGTGAGCAGCTTTGGTGGTCAACTCAAGCAATATGAAATCGCGGTGCGAACAGAACAATTGAAGGCGTATGGGGTAACGATTGCTGATGTTTTCCTGGCACTTGAAAATAATAATGAAAATACGGGGGGTGCCTACATCGAAAAGGGGCCAACAGTACTTTACATTCGCACAGAAGGACTCACCAAAGGAATTCCGGATATCGAAAAAATTGTTGTGAGGAAATTAGCCAATGGCATGCCTGTGCTCATGAGGGATGTTGCTTTGGTTGGTCTTGGCTATGCAACACGATACGGTGCCATGACTTATAACGATCAGGGTGAGGTAGCGGGCGCTGTTGTGATGATGCTGAAAGGCGAAAACTCATCGGCAGTAATAAAAAATGTAAAAGCAAAAATTGCTGAGATACAACAATCCCTTCCTGAAGGAGTCATGATTGAAGCCTTCCTCGACAGGACCAAGATGGTAAACAATGCCATTAATACCGTTAAAACAAATCTTATAGAAGGCGCACTCATTGTAGTCTTTGTGTTGGTCTTCTTCTTAGGAAATCTGCGGGCCGGACTGATTGTTTCCTCAGTGATACCGCTCTCCATGCTTTTCGCTATAATACTAATGAACCGGTTTGGAATTGGCGGCAACCTGATGAGCCTTGGTGCTATTGATTTTGGGCTGATTGTAGACGGATCCGTAATTGTCGTAGAGGCTATTCTTCATCGGTTTACGCACTCTCAACATTTTGCAAAAGTAGGCGTGCTCACTCAACAAGAAATGAATCAGGAAGTTGAGCATTCAACGGTCTCAATGATCAAGTCTGCTGTCTTCAGTCAGATCATCATCCTCATTGTCTACATCCCCATTCTTTCTCTTGAAGGTATAGAAGGTAAAATGTTTAAGCCGATGGCTTTTACGGTTGCGTTTGCCATTTTAGGCGCCTTCATTCTTTCCGTTACCTATGTGCCCATGATGAGTTCACTGTTTCTTAACAAAAAAATAAGTCACGCAAAAACAGTGGCTGATAAAATGATGGCGTGGGTGGAAAGAAAATATCAACCGCTCCTTCATAAAGTTCTCACGTTTCCAAAGACAGCGATTGCTACTACGTTAAGCTTATTTGCTGTTTCAGTCTTCGTGCTTTTGAACATGGGTGGTGAATTTATTCCTGAATTGGAAGAAGGTGACTTTGCAATCGACACGCGATTGCTTACAGGAAGCAGTCTTACCAACACGATAAATACCACGCAGAAGTCAGCAAAAATTTTACTGGACCGTTTTCCGGAAGTTGAAAAAGTGGTCACAAAAATCGGAAGCTCTGAAATTCCCCTAGACCCCATGCCACTGGAGGCAAGCGATATGATGGTGATACTAAAGGATAAAAGTGAATGGGTTTCGGCCTCCTCGTTCGATGAGCTCGCAGAAAAAATGGGCAAAGAACTGGAAGATATTCCAGGCGTAAGTTTCGGGTTTCAATTTCCGGTTCAAATGCGCTTCAACGAACTCATGACCGGTGCGCGGCAGGATGTAGTTTGTAAAATTTTCGGTGAAGATCTGGATACGCTTGCACGATATTCCAAAAAGCTTGGTGAGCTAATCTCAACCGTTGATGGTGCGATTAATCTATATGTGGAGACGGTAACGGGTATGCCACAAGTTGTTATCACCTACAACCGCGAAGCAATGGCCATGTATGGACTTAACGTGCGTGACATTAACAACACCGTAAATACCGCCTTTGCCGGACAAAGTGCCGGGCTTGTATATGAAGGCGAAAAACGCTTCGATCTTGTGGTGCGTCTTGAAAACGAATCGAGAAGAAATGTCAAAGACATTCAAAATCTTTTGATCCCCATTGACAACGGTACTCAGGTGCCATTATATCAGGTGGCCAACATCGAAGAGATTGTTGGCCCTAATCAAATACAGCGTGAAAATACACGGAGAAGAATTATTGTGGGCTTCAACGTTCGTGGGCGTGACGTTCAATCTATTGTAACTGAATTGCAGGACAAAGTTTCAAAGAGTTTAAAGCTTCCTCCAAGTTATACCATTAAATATGGCGGAGCGTTTGAAAACCTCAATGCAGCCAAGGCGCGATTGACCATTGTTCTTCCAATCGCCCTGCTTCTTATTTTTCTCATGCTCTATTTTGCTTTTGGATCAATCAAACAAGGATTGCTCATCTATACTGCTATTCCGCTTTCTGCCATGGGTGGCATATTTTCCCTTTGGATCCGCGATATGCCTTTCAGTATATCAGCGGGTGTCGGTTTTATTGCATTGTTTGGTGTGGCGGTACTGAATGGAATTTTATTGGTTTCTCAATTTAATCTGCTAAAAAGTGAAGGCTGGACCGATACAGAACGCATCGTTATTCATGCCACCAAATCAAAATTGCGCGCCATCCTTATGACGGCATTTGTTCCTGCGCTTGGTTTTATCCCAATGGCCATTAGTCAGGGGGCGGGTGCAGAAGTGCAAAAGCCGCTGGCAACTGTTGTAATTGGCGGATTGATTATCTCCACCATGCTCACTCTTTTTATACTACCCGTACTTTATACCATGCTGGAAAAAAGATTTGCGTTACCAAAAACAGCTGTTGCTATTTTAGTTTTGGCTCTTGTAGTTCTTCATGTAGCATCATCGAAAGCACAGGAAAAAATTTCGACATATAAAGCAGGTGAGCCCTTTGCGAATAACCTCTCCATCCAAAATCCGGGCAGCATATTTCAACATTATTCAACAGCACAACGAAATGGTTTTCAAATCGAATTGTTTAAAAAATTCTCAAATGAAAAGAATTGCATTTGTATTCAGCTTGGGCTTGCTTTTGTTCTCCTGTAAAAAAGAAGCCGCGCAAACCGATACAGCAACAACTGGCACTGAAAATAATATTGTTCAGCTAACCCAAGAGCAAATAAAAAATGCTGAGATTGTAATAGGCCAACCACAACAAAAAGACATGAGCACTGCCATTCGCTTAAATGGCGTGATTGAAGTTCCTCCTGCCAATAAGATATCCGTTAGCAATCCGTTCGGTGGGTACATTAAAAAAATGAATCTCCTGCCAGGAACTCGCGTAAAACAAGGCGACATGCTGATTGTCATGGAAGACCCTCAGTACATCCAACTACAACAAGACTACCTGATGGCTAAGAGCAAATTGGAATTTCTTACTAAAGATTTCCTGCGACAGCGTGATTTAAATGCTGATAAATCTACCAGTGATAAAACCTTTCAACAGGCAAGCAGCGATTACATGGGTCAGAAAATTTTAACGAAGGCGCTGTATGAGAAATTAAAACTAATCAATATCAATCCTGATCTGTTGGATGAAACTTCATTATCCGGATCGGTGACTCTGCGCGCTCCTATCAACGGTTACGTAGCCGGTATCTATGTCAATGTTGGAAAGTACGTCAGTCCTACCGATGTTTTGCTTTTGCTGGTGGATGAAAGCAAGTTACATGTTAGCCTCACTGCTTTCGAAAAAGATATGGCGTTGATTGCTCTTGGTCAAAAGGTAAACGTCTACTCCAACGCTCAGCCTCAAAAAAATTATACCGCGCGTGTCCACCTTATTAACAAAAGTCTGAATGACGAGCGAACCAGCGAAATACACTGCGATCTGGAAAATGCTGATTGGGCACTTCTCCCTGGCATGTTCATTACCGCGGAAATTGAGCTTAGAAACAGTGAAGTAATTTCTGTGCCTGAGGATGCCATTGTAAGCTGGGAAAATAAATACTACGTCTTTATAGAAAAATCAACGGGGGTGTTTACCATGTATCCTGTTGAAATCGGGATGACGAACAATGGCTTTACAGAACTTAAAAACGTTTTGATTACTCAAAAGCTGGTTGTCAAAAACGCTTATAGCTTGTTGATGAAAATGAAATCTACTCAAGAGTAATTTTGGCAAGAAAAAATTTAATCCAAAATGGTCGATCTCCACACAATTCAAAAAGCTAGAGCCATTGAAGTGAGCTTACTTTGGTTTTCACCCTATTTTAAGCCTTTTAAATAGTTCATTCAGAATCTATTCAGATTTTCTTTTTTATTTTACGCTGCTAAATGTTTCATCTCGTGTCAATTCACAAGGCAATTGGAATCCTGCTAATTAATGTAACCCTGTTGGGTAGCATGCTAGATTTGCACGATTTTGTAAAGTTACCGAAGCTAATTGAACATTTTCAACTACATAAGACCAAAACCGCTGATGTTTCCTTTATTGATTTTTTAAACCTTCACTACGGCTCAGGGGCTGCTCAGCACGATCAAGAAGAACATGAAGAGCATCAAGGTCTGCCTTTTAAAGCCACAGATTGCACATTTACCCACACAGTCATAGTATTACCCTTATTCAAAGCACCGGAAATCGTATCATTAGAATCAGTAGTTACATATTCCAATTTTTACCACTCCGCCTTTTCTTCAGAGTTTAGTCAGTCTGTTTGGCAACCGCCCCGAATTCTTTAATACCTCAAAGCCACATTAGGTTCTTTTGTCCCGACCTGTTCATATTGGGATTTCAATTGCGTTCTAAGTTGGATCTACGATTGCATGTGGTTTGATTTGGTTATCTAATCAAGCCAAAAAAAATAAAAAATTAGATGAATAGAATACCTCAATAAAGTCCGTTCTGATCTATATTAAAAAAGCGATGTTAAATAAAATCATAGAATTTTCAGTAAGGCAGAAATTAATCATTGGGCTGTTGGTGATTGGACTCATTGGCTATGGTAGCTATGAATTCACCCGGCTGCCGATTGATGCCGTGCCTGATATTACCAATAACCAGGTACAGGTAATCACCATTGTTCCATCATTAGGTGCAGCAGATATTGAACGTCTTATCACGTTCCCGATCGAACAGGTAAACAGCAACATTCATGGTCTTCTTGAAATCCGGAGTTTTTCGCGATTCGGATTGTCGCTGGTAACGATCGTATTCGATGATGACACCGATGTTTACTGGGCTCGTCAACAAGTAACCGAACGCTTACAGATTGTCAAAGATCAACTTCCAAAGGGTTTAGGTGTGCCTGTTTTGGCACCCGTTACAACAGGGCTGGGCGAAATCTATCAATATGTTGTGAGGCCGAAAAAGGGATATGAAGGTCGGTACGATATTACTGAGTTACGCACGATTCAGGATTGGATCGTAAGAAGACAACTTTTGAGAGTTTCTGGTGTGGCAGATGTCAGCAGTTTTGGGGGTAAACTGAAACAGTACGAGATAGCCATTGACCCAAATAAACTGAAGTCATACGGACTTACCGTTAGCGATGTGTTCAGTGCCCTGGAGAATAACAACCAAAATACCGGAGGTGCTTACATTGAGCGACAAGCAACTGTGCTATACATTCGAAGCGAAGGATTGATTGGCAATCTAGCTGATATCAACAATATCGCGGTCAAAAACACGGAGAATGGAACTCCGTTATTCATCAAAGATGTAGCCGAGGTGAGAATAGGCAGTGCCATTCGCTATGGAGCGATGACCTACAATGGTGAAGGTGAAGTAGCCGGTGCGGTGGTGATGATGTTGAAAGGCGCCAATAGCAGTCTTGTTATTAAAGATGTCAAAGCTAAAATCGAGCAAATCAAGAAGATTTTACCAGAGGGCGTAGAAATCGAACCCTTTCTTGATAGAACTAAAATGGTAAGCCAGGCAATTGGCACCGTTGAGAAAAATTTAATGGAGGGAGCTTTGATTGTGGTATTTGTTCTGGTCTTATTCCTCGGAAACTTTCGTGCTGGGTTTTTAGTAGCATCGGTTATTCCGCTAGCCATGCTTTTTGCTGTAATCATGATGAACCTGTTTGGCGTAAGCGGAAATCTGATGAGTCTGGGAGCTTTAGATTTTGGGTTGATTGTCGATGGGGCCGTGATTATTGTGGAGGCTGTCATGCATCAGTTGGCCCATGGCCAAAAGTTCAAGTCGCTTAATGCGATCAATCAAAACGAAATGGACGGTGAAGTAATCCACTCGGCAGGAAGGATGATGAACAGTGCTGTGTTTGGTCAAATCATAATCCTGATTGTATACCTTCCTATCTTCAGCTTACAGGGCATTGAAGGAAAAATGTTTAAGCCCATGGCTCAAACCGTTGCCTTTGCCTTACTGGGTGCCTTCATCCTTTCGCTCACCTACATTCCCATGATGAGCTCCGTTTTTCTAAGTAAAAAAGTGAAACACTCGAAAAACATTTCTGATAGAATGATGGAAAAAATTGAACGCCTTTATGAAGCCGCCCTGAAAAAAGTGCTGGGCTTTCCTAAAACGGTAGTGCTTACCGTTATTGCATTATTCATTAGTGCCCTCATTACTCTTTCTTTTCTTGGAGGTGAATTTATCCCTGCATTGGAAGAGGGGGACTTTGCCGTTGACACTCGGGTGCTCACAGGAAGTAATCTCAGTGTTTCTGTTGACGCTACGCTGAAGGGTGAAAAAATACTCTTGGAAAATTTTCCGGAAGTAATAAAGGTAGTTGGCAAAACAGGAAGCGGTGAAGTGCCCACCGACCCGATGCCTATCGAAGCCAGTGATATGATGGTAATCCTGAAAGACAAAAGCGAGTGGACTTCAGCTACCACCTTTAATGAACTTGCTGAGAAAATGGGAAAAGCTTTGGAAGCTGTTCCCGGAGTTACGTTTGGTTTTCAGTATCCGGTGCAAATGCGTTTCAATGAGTTGATGACCGGGGCAAGACAGGATGTGGTTTGCAAAATCTTTGGAGAAAACCTGGATACCCTTGCGCACTATGCTAACAAGTTAGGCAATGTGATAAATACCGTAGAAGGAAGTGCCAACTTATACGTGGAAGCTGTGGGTGGCATGCCTCAAATCGTTATAAAATATAATAGGGCTGCAATCGCTCAATACGGTTTGAATATTTCTGAAATCAATAGAATTGTCAATACCGCATTTGCCGGGCAAAGCACTGGTCAAGTGTATGAAGAGGAGAAGAGATTTGACCTGGTTGTGCGCATGGTCGGTGAGCAGCGCAAAAATATCAGTGACGTTCAGAATTTATTAATCCCGTCTCCACAGGGAAATCAAATTCCCTTAAATCAATTAGCCGAAGTTGAAATTAAAGAAGGTCCTAATCAAATTCAGCGTGAGGATGCCAAACGCAGGATCATCATTGGCTTTAATGTGCGTGGCCGCGATGTGCAAACTATAGTGACTGAGCTACAGCAAAAGGTAGATGCTCAAATAAATTTTCCGGTGGGGTATTATGTAACCTATGGTGGAGCATTTGAGAATTTAAATGCCGCCAAGAAACGACTGAGCATTGCCGTTCCAGTATCGCTGCTATTGATTTTCGTTATGCTGTACTTTGCATTTAAATCCGTCAAACATGGCTTACTGATTTATTCTGCTATTCCACTTTCTGCAATCGGGGGAATTTTTGCTCTCGCAACGCGAGGCATGCCGTTTAGTATAAGTGCCGGGGTTGGGTTTATCGCTTTGTTTGGTGTGGCTGTACTGAATGGAATTGTTTTGGTTGCCGAATTTAATCGCTTGAAGGCAGAGGGACAATTCAACCTCTACCATATTGTGATATCTGGAACAAAACTCAGGTTACGCCCCGTACTCATGACAGCCTTGGTTGCATCCTTAGGCTTTTTACCCATGGCCTTGAGCACTGGTGCCGGTGCTGAAGTTCAGCGACCATTGGCCACCGTTGTAATCGGGGGTTTACTGATCGCCACGCTACTTACTTTATTTGTTCTGCCTGTGTTATATATCATATTTGAAACTAAACTCGGAAAGAAAAAAAGAATGATGCCCCTAGCTGTTTTATTAGTGTTTGCTCTGCTGACCGCCTCAGTTTCAGGAGCAAATGCACAAACACCAATTACTATACAGGCGGCCATTGATACTGCATTGGTCAATAATTTATTGGTTAAGAACGAACGATTAAAAGCGGAATATCAAAATCAGCTGATCAAATCAGGTGCGAACTTACCTCAGACAATGGTAATCGGTGAGTACGGTCAGATCAATAGTAGCTTCTCTGATAATCGATTTGTAATTAACCAGAATATCAATTTCCCTTCCGTTTATTCGAATCAAAAGTCTGTGTTACGAGAAGAGTGGAGAAGCAGTATGTTGAACGTAGCCATAAAAGAAGTTGAACTCAAGCGGCAGGTATCACAGGTCTATTATATGCTTACCTATCTGGAGCAAAAGCGAAAATTGTTACAGCAAAATGATAGTTTATACAGCGAGTTTCTGAAGAAGGCCAATTTAAGATTTGCTGTAGGGGAGACTAATATTCTTGAAAAGACTACAGCCGAAACACAGCGAGGACAAATCGGTTTGCAACTCAACCAACTGAAGGCTGATCTTGAATTATTGAAGGCACAGTTTCAACTTTTATTAAATACAACCACATTACTGGTGCCGCAAGAAGATGATTTTAAAATGAGTAGAATTGAAACAATTGATTCGCCCACCCTCTCACTACATCCTGCCATTCAATGGTTACAACAACAGAAACAGATCTCAATCAGGAACACTAAATTGGAAAAATCCAAACTACTGCCCGATCTCACGTTTGCCTATAACAACATGTCGATGCGAGGTACCGGTGCGGACAATATCTCATATGGTGGTTCAGCCCGGTTTCAGTCAGGTCAGATTGGTCTTGGAATACCTCTGTTCTACGGCTCGCAAAGAGCTAAAATCAACGCCTCCAAATCCATTCAGAAAATAACCGAAACAAACTACCTGGCTGGCTTGCAACAGTTCAATACCGAATATCAAAGGGCCATTACACAATACCTCAACTTCGCCAGGTCAGTTGATTATTATGAACAAACCGGTTTAACAAACGCAACGCTAATTACTGACACCGCCAATAAACAATTTGCGAATGGCGGAATCAACTACTTAGAGTGGGTGATGCTTACCAACCAGGCCATCTCCCTTCGAAACGAATATTTGATTGCGGTGAACAATCTCAACGAAAGCATTATTCAACTCAATTATTTCATTTATAAATAAGATATCCTTCATGAAATGAGCATAAAGATCGTTATCCCCAAGGGTATGTTAATATGCGAATTCCATGTGACCGAACCTTAAAAAATAAAAATTAACACATGAAAAATATCCTTCAGACATATCCGATTACAAAATCCCGTTACATGATAAGGTCCCTTCTTGCGATTTGTACTCTGGCGTCCGTCATCTCATGCGGCTCAAAAAACGAGACGACTGATAGTGCTGATTCCACACATGTAGAAAATTCTGTTACTCTATCTCCGGCCCAACTTAAAAATGCCGGGATTGTACTCGGTAAAATTGAACAAAAGTCAATATCGAGTGTGCTGAAGGTAAACGGACGAGTTGATGTACCTCCACAAAATATGATTTCAGTAAGTGTACCCATGGGGGGCTACCTTAAGTCTACCAAACTGCTTCCGGGTATGCATCTAAATAAAGGCGAGGTAATTGCAGTTATGGAAGACCAACAGTATATTCAGTTACAGCAAGACTATTTGACCGCCAAAGCGCGGCTGAGTTTTACGGCTAATGAATACAATCGACAGAAAGAACTGAATCAAAGCAAGGCCAGCAGCGACAAGGTTTTTCAACAAACGGAAGTTGATTACGCAACTGAAAAAATCAATGTGAAGTCGCTGGCCGAACGCCTTGAACTCATTGGGATAAATCCTGACAAGCTGGATGAAAATAGGATTTCAAAAAGCATCAATATCTATTCGCCTATTGATGGATATGTTTCGAAGGTGAATGTAAATATTGGCAAGTTCACCCAGCCCAGTGAAGTGCTGTTTGAACTGATCAACCCGTCAGACATACACCTTGCAGTGACGATTTTTGAAAAAGACCTGAGCAAGCTCTCAATCGGCCAAAAGTTATTTGCTTACACGAATAGTCAACCCGATAAAAGACATGAATGCGAGATTATTCTCATCGGAAAAAATCTATCAGCGGAAAGAAGCACCGAGGTTCACTCTCATTTTGAAAATTACGATAAGACCCTCGTGCCAGGGATGTACATGAATGCTGAGATTGAAATCAAAAACACTAGTGTCTATGCTCTGCCGGAAGAGGCCATTGTCCGCTTTCAAAACAATCAGTACATTTTCCTGACTGAACGTGATGCGGCTTACTCCATTCATGAAGTTAAGACTGGTGTTTTTGAAAATGGATTTATCGAAATTGTTTCTGGTGAGAGTTTGGTCGATAAAAAAGTTGTCGTTAAAGGGGCTTACAATCTTCTGATGACTATGAAAAATAAGGTGGAGGAATAATCCAGAGCAAAAAGAAATCATATCCTTAACCTGTAACCTGGGTGGAGTCTATCAGACAACTTTCGTGGCAAGATCTTCTCATTTATGGACTTGGTTTCTTTGCCCAATCGTTGTTTGGTGCCCGTACAATTATTCAATGGATAAAATCTGAACGAGAGGGCAAGGTTGTATCTCCCACCCTATTTTGGATTTTTAGTATCTGTGGATCGTTCCTATTTCTGATCTATGGTATCCTCCGACATGATTTCGTAATCCTCTTCGGACAAACCATTTCGTTTTATATCTACATCCGTAATCTTCAGCTAAAAGGATTCTGGATTAAGCTTCCACTCGTATTGAGGATCATAATTTTTCCTCTTCCACCGCTGCTTCTTTTATGGGTTGGATTATTTTCTCCTGAAACTTTTGATCAGATTTTCAGCAAAGCAGATTTCACGGATCTTTTTATCATCATAGGCACAATCGGCCAATTGCTTCTTAATTTTCGATATCTGTATCAATGGTATCACTCCGAGAAAGTAAATGAATCAATTTTGCCTTTAGGCTTTTGGGTGATCAGTGCATTTGCTTCCGTGATGGTCGTAATTTATGGAATCTATCGTCACGACCCGGTTCTGTTGGTGGCTCAAGGACTTGGTTTAATCGCTTACCTCAGAAATATCTATTGGTCTTTAGTGAAGCTTCCTAAATCTTCGATTCAAGACTGAGTTGGAATTTTTGAAAATGTATTTGCCAACCAAAAGCATATTGCCATTAGGAAGGCTCCGGCAAAAAATGGAACATGAAAATTCATTCCATAAAGAAATCCACTTAATCCCATGCCGGCTGCTCGGGCTAAGGAGCCAAACGATTGATTGACCCCAAGCACCTGACCCACGTCTTTGGGATCAGCATATTTTGAAATCATAGATGTAATGCTCGGTGTAAGACACCCATTTGCCATCGCAATCAATGCAAGGCCCACTAGCTCAAAAGGAATAAAGTAAGACTCCCCGACCAATGGCAGCATCACGAGCCCTGCAATCATAAAGAAGATTCCATAGGTCAGCATCTTCCTTTCGCCAATCCATTTTACCATCCGGCCTACCAATGCTCCCTGAACAATCGCTGTTGCCAACCCGGTAAAGGCAAACACATATCCAATTTGCTTATCATTAAGGCCATCAACTTCCTTCCACATCAGCGAGCACGCCATCTGCATGAGCATAAACGCAGCAATGAAAATGAAATTGATCAACAATAACTCACGGATGGAAGGCTTTTTTAATTCGGTTACAATTCCGGTTACAACTTTGAAATTAAAGGGAGCATCGGCCCGTTTTTTCTTCATGGATTCCGGAAGCAAAAAGTACGCTAATCCCAAATTGACAAACGACATACTTGCGGTAACATAGCCTACCCAGTCAACCTGACCAGGTGCTGAAATACTCTTTAGATAACCACCCAACGTAGGTCCGATAATGAAACCTATTCCAAAGGCTGCACCTAAAAAACCAAGAGTCTTTGTGCGTTCATGTGGAGTCGTGACATCAGCTATGTATGCCTGGGCAACCGAAATGTTAGCCGAGCCAATTCCGGACAACATTCTCGAAAGAAATAAAATAATCAATCCGTTTACCTGGGCAAATACCAGATAAGCAAGGCCTGTAATAAATACGCTAACTAAAATAATAGGCCTACGTCCATGGCGATCACTGAGTGTTCCCCAAAGGGGGGCAAAGAAAAAATTCATGATCGGATAGATCATGGCGATTAATCCAATCTGATAGTCCTGGGCTCCTAGTTCCTTCGTGAAGATGGGTAAGATTGGAATGATGATTCCAAACCCCAGCATATCAATGAAAATGGTTATAAATAAAACAAACAGTGGGGACTTTCTCATTCAATTAAAATACCGCGCGAATTTGCAACTTTGCCTTCATGCCAACAAATTATCTTTCGCGCATCGCTCAACCCGAAGTGCAGGATTACATCTTTAGTCATGAGGGTGACGATGAAAGAAGTTTAGTATTAAAGCATAATGAGGTCTTGGGATTACCTGCTTCACAGATCGCTCAGCAACTGACCGGAAGACGAAAATCAAAAATCAAATTACCAACCTGGTACAAAACAAAGGGCGTTATTTATCCACCTTCAGTTAATCTTGAACAGTCATCCTCGGAAGCCGCAGCTCTTTACAAGGTCAAGATTGCCAGGTCATTGTTCCCCAATAAAAATGACTTGGCTCTAATTGATTTAACGGGCGGATTTGGCATAGACAGTTTCTACTTTTCACAAATGTTTGATCCTGCTCATTATGTTGAACCTAATGAAGACTTGTTTGAAATTGCACAACACAACCACCAAACATTGGGTGCAAGCTCCATAATACACCACAACACCTCTGCTCAGGAATTTATCGATTCATACAATCAACACGTAGATCTTGTGTTTCTCGATCCCAGCCGGAGAGATCAGCAATCACGTAAAGTGTTTAAACTAGCCGATTGCTCACCTGACATTTCTAAACTTCAAGAGAAGATTTTTGAGAAGTGCCCTTTCCTTTTGGTCAAGACTTCCCCGCTTTTAGATATTCAACAGGGCTTGCGCGAAATACTTCACGTTAAGAAGGTGTTTGTGGTTTCTGTTGATAACGAGTGTAAGGAGCTGCTTTATCTTGCAGAGAAAGATTATTCGGGAGAAGTGGCAATTGAAGCTGCTGATCTCACCCGGGAAGGAAATGTTAAATCTGCTTTTGTATTTTCTCTTGAAGAAGAGAAGTGTGCTACCGTTCAATTGGGCGAACCTTTAGAATTTATATACGAGCCCAACTCAGCAATATTGAAATCCGGGGCTTTTAAATTGATCTCTCAAAAGTTTCAACTTACCAAACTTGCTCCCAACACGCATCTGTATACTGCCAGCAAATTAGTTAATGATTTTCCGGGCAGAACATTTCGAATTGAGGTCCTCGATCCGGATTCAAAAGAATTAAACCAACTTTTGTCCAATCACCAGGTAAATGTGATGACAAGGAATTATCCGCTCAAGCCAGAAGAGCTCAAAAAGAAATTAAAGCTGTTTGATGGGGGCAATAAATTTCTGATTGGCTTTTCGACACAGCAAAAGAAACACCTGGCATTATGCTCTGGTGCTATAAGAAATTGATAATCTCATCCACTGGGGTTTCGCCCAGAAATGATTTTACAAATCTCTTTTCCTTAGAGTAAATATAAATTGAAGGTGTGGGTATAGAGCCAAAATTAGTGTACACATCTACGCCCTCGGCTCTTCCAAACCGAACATTAGGTTGATTGTCCAATTGATAGTCACGGGAAAATTTTTGAATTATTTCAACTGGGTCCGATGCTATAAACTGTAATGTGTATCCTTTGAAAGAATTCAGTTTTTCCTGAATGGACTTTGCTTCGCGCTGACAATGATCGCAGTCTGCGTTGAATAAAATAAGTATGGAGGCACCCGGCAAATCCCGCGTTGTAGCTGTCGAGCCATCCAGAGTATTGAAGGTCAGGTAAGGAAACTCGTTTATTTCTTTCCTGGCAACCGGAGCTTTCTTCTCTGGTTTGTTGCACTGCGATAAAGCAAAAATTAAAGGCAAAAGAATTAACAATCTTCTGATCATGGCTAAACAAAAATTTTCAACACGAAATAAATGATTAAAAACAATAAACCTGAGGTTCCGTATAGTTGAATTACTTTTTTCCGATTCTGCACATCTTCCCACCAAAGCATAATCCATGGTTTAATCAGGCCCAGAATCATAAAGAGAAATGAAGTCAGGCTGATCAGAAGAAATAACAACTGCACGTAATACATCGCAACAAAGTTAAACTTACTAAGTACTACCAAGCTTAGTCTTTGGTCGGTTTTTCAAAACATTTTCAATTGGGCTATTAAACAAGGTTTAAATTATAAGCGTAATGGTATATTTGCGACCTATTTTTACCTGTTGGTGTGAAGGCGCACGATTTTCTTTCTATTTATCGTGCGGACAGCCTGGTACAGACGCTGGCCGAGGGGATTCGTACGTCTGCACATACCAATATCCGATTAAAAGGTTTGCATGGAAGTTTGGACTCGGTAGTATTTTCTGCAGTTTTCAAAAGCATTCGGGCATCACACCTGCTCATTGCGAAAGACAAGGAAGAAGCCTCCTACCTACTTAATGATCTTCAGCATCTGTTAGGAGAAAAAGAAGTTCTCTTTTTCCCAATGTCGTACAAGCGGCCCTATGAGTACGATGAAATCGAGAACGCAAATATTCTGATGCGCTCCGAGGTCCTCAACCACCTAAGTAACCATCCTGAAGGAAATGTAATTGTCAGTTACCCCGAAGCGATTTCAGAAAAAGTAATCAATAAGAAATCCCTCGCCACAAACACGTTCCTCATCAAAAAAGGTGAGATACTCGACCGGAGTTTTCTGGAAGAGTTTCTTCATAGCTACGACTTTGAAAAAACAGATTTTGTTTTCGAAGCCGGCCAGTTTGCCATACGCGGAGGTATCATTGATGTCTTTTCTTTTGCTCACGAACTTCCCTACCGTATTGAATTATCTGGAGACGAAGTTGACAGTATTCGAAGTTTTGACCCGGGTTCGCAGCTTTCTGTAGAAACTATTGAAAAGATAAACCTGATGCCAAACGTGCAAACGCGTTTAGTTCATGAAGAACGACAATCTTTTTTCGATTTTATTTCTCCATCAACCAGAATCTGGCTTAAAGATGTGGAGCTTATAAGGGATATCGTTGAAAAATGCTTTGAAAAGGCCAGCGCCTCGTTTGATAAAATCCTCCGCGAGAGCGGCAATACAAAAGTTGTTCTGGAGCCCATTCAGCTTTTTAATACAGGCGAGAACATTATCAAAAGCCTTAAGGAGTTACCATGTATTGAATTTGGATCCAAATTCTTGTTCGAGGCCCGCCACGTTTATGAATTTAGTTCTTCCGCGCAGCCATCGTTCAATAAGAATTTTGAATTGCTTGCTGCTAACCTACTCGAACATCAGGAACAAGGCTACGGTAACTTCATTTCTACCGAGCAACCAAGACAAGTAGAACGGCTACATGGAATTTTTGAAGAGATTCATCCTGAAATCAAGTTTCAGTCGCTGGAGTTTTCCTTAAGGGAGGGATTTGTCGACCATACACAAAAGTTGGTGTGCTATACGGATCACCAGATCTTTGAACGTTTTTATCGTTACCGGCACAAAGAAAAATTTTCAAAATCAAAAGCCTTAACCTTCCGGGAATTACAAACGCTACAACCCGGAGATTTTGTTACTCATATCGATTATGGAATTGGCAAGTTCGCGGGCCTGGAAAAGAAATTTGTAGATGGTAAAGAACAGGAGGCTATTCGTCTGGTATTTAGAGACGATGATTTACTTACTGTAAGCATTCATGCCCTTCATAAGATTTCAAAATACTCCGGTAAAGATGGAACGCCCCCTTCAATCAGTAAACTTGGCAGCGGAGAGTGGGACAGTAAGAAAGCCAAGGCGAAAAAGAAAGTAAAAGACATAGCCAAAGAGCTGATTGAACTTTATGCAAAACGGAAAGGCGCACCAGGCTATGCATTTCAGGAAGACGGATTTCTTCAGGCCGAACTTGAGTCTTCGTTTATTTATGAGGACACACCGGATCAGGCCAAAGCCACAGAAGATGTAAAGCGGGATATGCAACAGCCGCACCCAATGGATCGGTTAGTATGTGGAGATGTCGGTTTCGGAAAAACTGAGGTTGCTATTCGCGCTGCATTCAAAGCAACAACAGAAGGAAAGCAGGTTGCTATTCTGGTGCCTACTACTATTTTGGCTATGCAGCACTACCGCACATTTTCGGAACGCCTTTCAACCATGCCCGTGAAGATCGACTATGTATCGCGATTCAAAACGGATAAGGAGATCAAGGAGATCATTAAAGAGGTTAAGCTAGGCAACATAAACATCATCATAGGAACCCATCGGGTGGTTAGCAAGGATGTAGAGTTTAAGGACCTGGGCCTTCTGGTGATTGATGAAGAGCAAAAGTTTGGTGTGAAAGTAAAAGATCGTCTAAAAGAACTTAAGGTTAATGTGGATGTGCTGACGCTTACAGCCACTCCAATCCCGCGCACGCTTCACTTTTCATTAATGGGCGCCCGCGACTTAAGTATTATCTCAACTCCACCTCCTAACCGCCAGCCCGTTACTACCGAACTACACACTTTTGATGAGAGCATCATCAGAGATGCCGTAAGTACGGAGCTTCGAAGGGGAGGCCAGGTTTTCTTTGTTCATAATCGTGTACACGATATTGAACAGATGGCTAATTCCATTTTTAAGTTAGTGCCTGATGCCCGTATCGGCATTGCCCATGGCCAAATGGATGGCGACAAACTGGAAAAAGTAATGGTCAAGTTTATCGAGGGTGAATACGATGTGCTGGTTTCAACAAATATTATTGAGTCCGGACTGGACATTCCAAACGCCAACACTATAATAATTAACCAGGCCAATATGTTTGGCTTAAGTGATTTGCATCAGATGCGCGGACGCGTTGGGCGTTCCAACAAAAAAGCATTTTGCTATTTGCTCACCCCGCCTAGCTCCGTCTTGTCATCAGATTCGCGAAAGCGGCTCGCTGCACTGGAAGAATTTTCTGAATTGGGTGATGGATTTAAAGTCGCTATGCGTGATCTTGACATTCGGGGTGCTGGCAATTTATTGGGTGCAGAACAAACCGGGTTCATTACAGATTTAGGATTTGACACCTATCACAAGATTTTGGATGATGCCATTCAGGAACTAAAGGAAACCGAATTCAAGGAATTGTTTGCGGAAGAACTTTCTGCCAAAGCGAAACTAATTGTATTAGACTGTACTATTGAAACCGATCTTGAAATATTAATTCCTGATACCTATATCAACAACACCAGCGAGCGCCTGCAACTCTACGCCACACTGGATAATATTAAAGATGAAAAAGGTTTAATGGGTTTCAGAGACTCGCTCAAAGATCGCTTTGGAATTTTGCCCGATTCGGTCGAGCAATTGATCAACTCCGTTCGGCTTCGATGGATTGGTGAGGCTCTTGGTTTTGAGAAGCTCAGTCTTAAGAATGAAAAATTAAGAGGCTATTTCATCTCCGGAAATGATGAATATTTCAAATCCGATATTTTTGGAAAGATTTTGACATTCGTTCAAGGCCACCCCAAGCGTTGCCGTATGAAAGAAAGTGCGGGCAAATTAATTCTCACCATTGAATCAATTCCATCTGTGGATACGGCCATTGAAATTCTTATGCCTCTGGCTTCCTATACCATTAAATCTGCAAGCGAGACTTCAACCGTATAAGGCTCAAGGAAGTCCACCTCGGTAAAAGCCTGGATTCGCAGAACTCTCTTAAATCTGACTGAGTAATAAACCTCGATAAAAAACTCCCCGGTGTGGTAGAGGTAAACTTTTACCGCATCCATCGTTCTAGACGCAATAAAATCAGTATCGCGGGTGATGAGATCACACTTCTTTTCAAAGGAGGCTAACTTAAAATCTTCAATGGAAATCATGGGTTTGGTCATTTTGTTAGCCCTCTAAGTGAAAAAGCTGTACCAACCTGCAGATTTTGTAAATTATTCATTTTCGCTACTTTCTTCGGCCCATGATTGGAATATTAATCCCATTTTGGAATTGAATACTAATGCCTGATTTCCAGCGTTAAGCAACCGGTTCCGGTTCAAAACCTTCGATTAAGGATTTACCAAAAAAACGCTACCCTTTGGAAAACATTGATTTATCTATTTATATTAGCGGTTACTTTTATGTATAACCAAAAGCAAATGAAGTATTTCAAGTCACTCCTGTTCTTAGTTGCGCTATCGGCTATCATTAGCTCCTGTTCATTATTCGGCAATAAAGGGGGCAAGCCCACTGCTCAAAACCCTGGTCAGCTTAGTACGGCTACGGGTTTGGCGTATACCCGAGATGCCGCAGAGGGTTTTCCTGTAATGGAGTATAACTCACAGCCCGATGCCCCGAACATGGTATTAATTGAAGGTGGTCGCACCGTTTTAGGTTCTCTCGAAGAAGATGTGATGTCTTTCAGAGACAACGTTGAAAGAACTGTATCAGTAGCTTCCTTCTATATGGATGAGACAGAAATCGCCAACATTCACTGGCTTGAATATCTTTATCATTTGTCTGTTGACTCTACAAAGGTGGATGGTGGAAAAGCTTATTCTCTGGCCTTGCCTGATACCTTGGTTTGGCGCTCCAATCTGGCTTTTAACGATCCTTATGTTGAGCATTATTTAAGATATCCCGGGTTCCGTTACTTCCCGGTAGTGGGGGTAAAGTGGAAGCAAGCCAATGAATATGCCCGTTGGAGAACGGCTAAAGTTAATGCAGACCTTGCTGAAAAAGCTGGTATTGCAGCTCCTGAAACGGGTGCTGGTCGCATTCCTTTGGAGTCGGGCGTTGTAATTCCAGCTTATCGCCTGCCAACAGAAGCTGAGTGGGAATATGCTGCCCAGGCGTTGATTGGAACCCAGTGGTTAGACGAGATGCAAACCCACCAAAGAATTTACCCTTGGGATGGTCACGCATTACGTAATCCATATGGAAAACAAATGGGTTCATTCCTTGCAAACTTTAAGCGTGGTCGTGGTGACTATGCTGGTATTGCCGGAAGGTTGAATGATGGCGCCTTGATTACCTCTTATATCTATGAATATCCTCCTAATGATTACGGTCTTTACAACATGGCCGGTAACGTAAGTGAGTGGGTGATGGACGTTTATCGCCCGCTTTCTCACCAGGATTTCGATGATCTTAACCCTATTCGCAGAGATGACTTCATCGACAGTCATAGTGAATACAGAAACCGTTACACAAAAACACCCAAAGACTCAACGGTAACGATGCCTGATGGCACGACTAAAAACATGCGCACATTTGAATACACCAAGAACCCTCAAGGATTTATCTCTTTGATTTCAGATAAGGTTAGAGTGTATAAAGGTGGATCATGGAAAGATGTTGCTTACTGGATGTCTCCTGGTACCCGCAGATTTATGGACGAAGACTCTGCCACAGCAACTATTGGTTTCCGTTGCGCAATGATTCGTGCCGGTTCAAACTACTAAGAATTTAAGAAAGTCTTTTATAAGAGAAACCCTCCAAACGGAGGGTTTTTTTATTGCGCCTCTGCAAGACAAGCTACACTTAATTCCTTACAGCCCGCTTCAATCAAATGTTTACCGCAGGCTTCAAGAGTAGCACCGGTAGTCATCACATCATCAACCAACAAGATGCGGCTATCTTGAATTTTCTCAGGTTGCTGAATGTCAAAAACATCTTTGACGTTTTCCCAACGCTCAACTTTTGATTTTCGGGTTTGAGTTGTGGTACTGACTTTTCGGGTACTTATGGATTCATCCCATGGAATCTGCAGAGACATACTTAGACCCTCGGCAAAACGTGCACTTTGATTATACCCTCTTCTTCGTTTTCGTGTTTCATGCAAAGGCACCGGAACAATAAGATCAAATTCGTTTACCATTCCAAAATCAAATAACTCTTTTCCATAGATCTGACCCAATTTAACTCCTACCTCGGGGTGATTATTATATTTTAGTTGATGCAGCAAGTGTTGTACAATGCCAGTCTTTCTGAATCTAAGAAATGCCAAGGCATGCTTAAGCGGTAGCCGGCCCATTAACCTGGACTTTATCGGGTTATTTTCGTCCTCATGATAAGCGGTCTTGGGCAAATCGCGGATGCATCGTGTGCACAGGATTTCTTCACCTTTGTATAAGGCTTGTGAGCAACCGAGACAATAGTGAGGATAAAACAACGAAACAAAATCGCGGCACACATCAATAGCTGAGTTTACTGCATTTGATTTCATCCGAATTGAACTCATCTTTGAGGAAATAATTCAGGGATATGGGACTCGTTGAGCAATTTAATGAATACCGCGGCAAAATGAATGAGAAAATTCTGGTTGCTGACAACCTAATCATCAAGCGCATTTTTAATTTAGATACCAATGCTTACCAGGAAGGTGCGTTGGATGTAAAGTCGAAAGAACTAATTGGCCTTACTTGCTCTCTGGTTTTACGCTGTGACGATTGTGTTAAATACCATCTGGGCAAATGTAAAGAAGTCGGCTTTTCAACGGCCGAGGTACACGAAGCAATGGGGGTTGCCACGTTAGTTGGTGGTACGATTGTTATACCTCACCTTCGAAGAGCTTTTGAGTATTGGGAAGAACTCTCCAAATCCTAAACTAATCTATGTTTCAACGAGATTTGGACCTGGAGCGTAAATGGCAGGTCTTATTAAGTGAATTAGAGCGGCTTCTTGAAAAGAAGCCCAAAGACCTAAATGGGGTACTCTTTGTAATCGGCCTGCAAGAACTTGGGCGTGGTCCTAAGCTCTTTTCTAAAGAAGAGAAGCAGGATCTGATGCACATTGCGATCTGCAAAGTTTTAAGCCTGGCTGGATACTATGAACTTGAGGGATTAGATGCTGAAGGCTGGCCTCATTGGAAATTGGTAAAGAAGTTGCCCCATTTTGATTTATTGGAGCAAGAAAAGCTACTCAAAATGCACGTGCTCGAATATTTCGAAAAAGAGTATGATTGGCATTTTCCCGATTCAAAAATCAGTCCATGAGCTGTTTGATTTGGTGCGTGGTCAGTTTATCTTAGTACGATTAAAAAACTATCTTTAGCATAAGTACGTTTTAGATCAACATGGGTGAGGGGATCAATGGCATCAACGAGAAACTAAACTCCTTTACAAGGAGATATTATCTCAATATTGCCATTCGTGGAGGCATCCTGTCGCTCTCCATTTTGCTCGCCTATTTTCTTATTGCCTCACTTCTTGAATATAATTTATGGCTTGGCAAGACTGGTCGTTTTTTAATATTCGCATCCTTTTTTGCCCTTGTTGCCTTTTCTGTTTTCAGATTCCTAAAAGAACCTCTCGCCTGGTGGCTTTATAAAAAAGGATTGCGTAAAGAAGAAAGTGCCAGGCTAATTGGTCGGTTTTTTCCGGATATCTCCGACAAATTATTAAATCTGATTCAACTCTCATCTGCGCAAAATCGAACGGCCTTACTGGATGCGGGTATAGCACAAAAGACGGTATCACTTCAAGACATTGCCTTTGAAAAGGCCATCGACCTGAAGGAGAATAAAAAATACCTGAAGTATTTTATCATCCCTCTTTTCCTGATCCTATTCCTGATGATCATAAACCTTGGGATCTTCACGCAGAGTACAAAACGAATAGTCCAATTCAATCAGGAGTTTTCGCCTCAAGCACCTTTTCAGTTTCAGGTGCAGAATAAAAATCTGATAGCATTTTTCAATGAAGATTTTACCCTGAGCGTCAAGACAGAAGGAGAAGCTTTACCGGCTTCAGTCTACATTGTTTCAGGAGATCAGCGATGGAAAATGGAAAGCTCCTCCCTTGCGCAGTTCACTTATACTTTTGAAAATATTCAGAATGAAATTGATTTTCAGTTTGAAGCTTCTGGCTTTTTCTCCGATGCATTTAAAATTCAACTGGTCAACAGACCTGAATTAACTCAGCTTAAAGTTGGGTTGAGTTATCCGGCTTATTTGGGGTTGAAATCTCAGGAATTAAATAATGCTGGAAATCTTGAGCTCCCTGAAGGCACTAAAGTAACGTGGAAAATAGGAGCTTCTCACGCTCAAAAAGCGACCATGATGTTTTCTTCCGCAGAGGGTGAGAATGAAATGCAACTTATAGATAATGAGGTTTTTACGTTTAGTAAAGATTTCAGAAATCCGGATGAGTATTCAATCGTTCTGGAAAATGATCAAAGCAAAAACAAAGATCGCATCTCTTATTCTGTACGCGTTATCAAAGATCAATATCCACAAGTTGTGGTCGACAATCTCCAGGATTCAGTGCTCTTCAAATCAATACTATTGGGCGGATCTGTAAATGATGACTATGGGGTTACGGGTCTTACGTTAAACTACCAAATCATTAAGGGAACCAAAGAATCACAGGGCAAAATCAAGGCCATTGCAATTGCCGCCAATCAGCAACAACAAAACTTTTATTATCAATGGAAAATTGACTCACTTGATTTGCAGCCAGGTGATAGACTTATGTATCACCTGCAGGTGTGGGATAACGATGGTGTGAATGGCCGCAAATCCACCCGAAGTTCAAACTATATTTTTAGTCTGCCCAGTGAAGCGGAACTCAAAACTGAAATTGCGAAGTCGCAGCGATCAACTGAAAATAAAATTGATCAAAGCCTACAAAAGGCGAAAGATCTTCAGCAATCAATTGATGATGCTCAGGAAAAATTAAGGGGCAAGCAAACTCTGGACTGGCAGGATAAAAAAATGCTTGAGGACTTGATCAAACAAAAAGAAAAATTGGATCAGGCAATCCAGACTCTTCAAAAAGAAAATGCTTTGTTAGAGCAGAAGAAAGACTCCTTCTCGGAAGAAAGCGAGCGAATCCGGGAGAAATCAGAACAGATTCAAAAGTTAATGGATCAATTGCTGGATGAAGAAACCAAAAAGCAATTCCGTGAACTGGAAAAATTGTTGCAGGAGAATGCCGATGTAAATCAAATCCAAAAAATGCTAGACAAGATGGATCGCAATGAGATCAATCTGGAGAAGGAGTTGGAACGAACCCTTGAGTTATTTAAGCAACTACAGTACGATTATAAACTTGAGCAAGCCATTGATGAATTGAAAGCACAAACAGAAAAGCAAGAAGAGTTACTCGATAAAACAGAAGAGCTAACCGGAGAGAAGAAGGGTGATAAGAGTGAAAAGAAGGACGCCAAGGATCAGGATGAAAAATCCAAAGACAGCCAACGTGGGGATGAACAAAAATCCAGTCCGGAAGATCTGGCAAAAGAACAAGAACAATTAAAAAGTGAATTTGAAGATTTTAAAAAACAACTTGATGAGTTAGACAAGTTGGGTGAAGAGTTAAATAAATCTGAGGAAACCGCTGATGAGGAAAAACAGGAGGAGGTAGAGCAATCTCAGCAGGAAAGTAAAGAGTCTCTTGAAAAAGGTGAGCCAAAGAAGTCAACCGAAAAGCAAAAGAAGGCTATTTCGAAGATGAAAGAAATGCAGCAGCAGATGGAGGGTATGCAAAACTCGATGGAGATGGAAATGGATCAGCAGAATCTGGAGAGCCTACGACAGATCATCCATGGTTTAATAAAATTATCGTTCGATCAGGAAAATCTAATGAAAGAGTTTGCGCCCATCCAGCAAACAGACCCTAAGTATGTTAATCTTTCACAAAACCAACTCAAACTGAAAGATGATGCTAAGGTACTGGAAGACAGCTTGTTATCTCTTTCCAAAAAGGATCCATTCATGGGTTCGGTAGTAACCCGTGAAGTGGGAGAACTAAATGACCATATCGAAAAAGCGGTAGGTAATATTAAAGAAAGACGTAAGGCAAACGCCAGTACAGAGATGCAATTGTCAATGACCAGCATCAACAATCTTGCGCTTATGTTGAACGATCATTTTGAGATGATGATGAATATGATGGCTAATGCTATGCCTGGTAAGGGCAAGAAAAAATCCGGCAATAAGCCAAGCTTAGGAAAATTACAAGAGCAGTTGAATCAGCAGATGGAAGAGATCCGTAAAGGCGGAAAGAGCGGGCGACAACTTTCGGAGGAGTTTGCAAAAATGGCAGCTGAACAAGAGCGTATTCGAAGGGCGCTTCAGGAGATGCAGGAGAAGATGAAACAGGAGGGGGGTAAAATGCCGGGCGGAGATTTGCCTGGTAAAATGGAACAAACTGAGATGGATTTAGTTAATAAGCAGATCACCGAACAAACCATCAAGCGTCAGAAAGAGATTCTTACCCGACTATTAGAAACAGAGAAATCAATGCGTGAACAGGATCTCGATGAAGAGCGAAAAGGTGAAACGGCCAAGGACTATACCAATGAAATTCCGCGAGCTTTTGAAGAATATTTAAGATTAAAGGAAAAAGAAGTAGAATTGCTGAAGACCGTACCTCCTAAGCTATATCCTTACTATAAGCAGGAGGTTGGGGAATATTTTAAACGAATTAAAACCAAGGAAATAAACTGAGTTGGCTGGCATGAAGAACATTCGTATAGAAATCCCTTCCCTTTCGGAAAACATCAGGATGATTGAAAGCTTCATCGACAACGCTAAGGAGAAATATCATTTGAATGATGATATCTACGGAAACATTATGATTGCCGTAACCGAAGCGGTCAACAATGCGATAAGACATGGCAATAATGGCGACTCTGGAAAGAACGTTTCATTGGCCCTTTCTCTTGAAGAAGGATTGATAAAATTTAGGGTTGAAGATGAGGGGCATGGGTTTGATTTTCATAACCTGCCTGATCCAACATCTCCTGAAAACCTTGATAAACCTGGTGGTCGGGGAATTTTTTTAATGAAACACCTTGCTGATGAGGTTGACTTCTCTGATCAAGGAAAAGTGGTTGAGCTCAGTTTTTATATGGAATAATGGGTTCAATTCGGTTCTTTTCAGAAGACACTGATTTTTCTCTTCAACACCCAAGAAAGACCTCCGCTTGGATTAAAAAAGTAATTACTAAAGAAAGAAAGCACCTCTCCGAAGTCAACTACATCTTTTGTACCGACAAGTACCTTCTTAATCTTAACAAGGATTTTTTAAGACATAACACACTTACAGATATAATCACTTTTGATAACTCAACCCAAAAAGGAATTATTGAGGCTGAAATCTATATCAGCATAGAACGGGTCCTTGATAATGCTGACAAATTCAAGGTGCGCTTCGATGAAGAGTTGCATAGAGTGATTATTCACGGGGTTCTTCATCTTATGGGCTACAAAGACAAGAAGCCAGCTGAAGTGGCCCAAATGCGCAAAAAAGAAGAAGCTTGCCTATCTTTGCGCAAATAAGTTTCACGTGGAACTTAAGACTACGATTAGGGAGTGAATTTTATGTTTCACGTGAAACATAATTTTTGCCTGAGGGTTGGATTTTGATTGTTTCACGTGGAACAAACTAAACATGACATGTTTCCTGAATATGATGTAATAGTTGTTGGTGCCGGACATTCCGGGTGTGAAGCTGCTGCTGCCGCTGCCAATATGGGTTCAAAGGTTCTTCTTGTAACAATGAACATGAATACTATTGCCCAGATGTCTTGCAATCCAGCTATGGGTGGAGTGGCTAAAGGCCAGATTGTTCGGGAAATTGATGCATTGGGTGGCTATTCTGGAATAATATCGGACAAGTCAATGATTCAATTCAGGATGCTAAACCTATCCAAGGGGCCGGCTATGTGGAGTCCACGAACCCAGAATGACAGGATGCGATTTGCCGAGGAATGGAGACTTGCCCTTGAGAACACGAATAATGTTGACTTTTGGCAAGAAATGGCTACTGGGTTACTGGTAAAGGACAAAAAAGTGGTCGGCATAAAAACCGCCCTAGGATTAGAAATAAAAGGAAGGTCCGTGGTTCTTACCAATGGCACATTCCTTAACGGAAAAATTCACATTGGCGAAAAGAGTTTTGGGGGAGGAAGAGCTGCCGAAAAAGCAGCTAGTGGATTGACTGAACAATTGGTACAACTTGGTTTTGAATCTGGTCGAATGAAAACCGGAACCCCTCCAAGAATAGATGGGCGGTCCCTTAATTATAAAGTAATGGAAGAACAGCCGGGAGACGAGAATCCGAGCAAATTCTCCTACACCGACACAAAGCCTTTGGAAAAACAACTGAGCTGCTGGATAACCTATACCAATGATTCTGTTCATAAAGAATTAGAAAAAGGTTTTGATCAATCACCCATGTTCCAAGGCCGGATTAAGGGCTTGGGACCAAGATACTGTCCCTCAATTGAGGATAAAATAAATCGGTTTGCCGAGCGTGAACGCCACCAGATATTTGTAGAACCGGAAGGGTGGAACACGATTGAGATTTACGTTAATGGTTTCTCAACTTCTCTTCCAGAAAATATTCAGTACCAAGCACTGAGGAAGATTCCCGGATTTGAAAATGCCAAAATGTTCCGACCCGGGTATGCGATCGAATACGATTACTTTCCGCCCACACAACTAAAAATGAGTTTAGAGACACAACTAATTGATAATCTGTACTTTGCAGGTCAAATCAATGGAACAACCGGTTATGAAGAAGCGGCATGCCAGGGACTAATGGCCGGCATAAATGCGCACAACAAAGTGCATGAAAAAGATCCCTTCGTACTTAAAAGATCTGAAGCATATATCGGGGTGCTCATTGATGACCTGGTGAATAAAGGCACACAAGAGCCCTATCGGATGTTTACTTCAAGAGCTGAGTACCGGATTTTACTTCGTCAGGATAATGCAGATATCCGTCTTACTGAACTAGGTCATAAACTTGGCTTAGCCAGCGATGATCGATTAGGAAAAGTGATCGATAAGAAAAATGATATTGCACGTCTCTCTAAAGAACTAAAAGATATGCGCGTAGTGCCAGAGGTTGTGAATGAAGAATTAAATCAATTAAGTACAGCCGCAATCTCAGAGAAAATTCCTGTGGTAAGTTTATTGAGAAGGCCACAAATAGGAATGAACGAATTGAAAAAAATTGACGCAGCGATTCGGGTCAAATTAAATGCATTCTCAGAAGAGGTTTTACAACAAGTTGAAATCAACCTGAAGTATGAATCGTACATTGATCGCGAGCAAAAATTAGCAGAGAAAATAGAAGGACTTGAAGATTATAAAATCAAAGCTGATTTCGACTACGATCGGGTGAAGGCACTTTCCTCGGAAGCTAGGGAGAAATTAAAAAGGATCCGACCTGAAACTATTGGACAAATGTCTCGCATAAGCGGAGTGTCACCTGCTGATGTTTCCATACTAACCGTCTATCTAGGCAAATAATGACTTTAGAAACTGTTCAGGTTTGTCCGATCTGTTCATCTGATCATCTTAAGCCTTTAATGATTGCAAGAGACTACACAGTAACACAAGGTGATTTTTCTCTTCAGCAGTGTGAACAATGTCATTTTGTAGCCACAAGTCCAAGGCCAGATCAAAATTCGATTGCCCTTTACTATCAATCCGATAAATATATTTCGCACACCTCAAGTGGAAAAAATGTAATAGACCGGATTTATCTGCTGGCGCGAAACTATACGCTCCGATCGAAATATAAACTGATCAAAAAATATAAGGCGCTGGGTTCCGTTCTTGACTATGGATGTGGTACAGGTGCGTTTCTTCATTACATTCAAAAACGAAACTGGCAAATTGCAGGTGTAGAACCGTCAGAAGCAGCAGCTAAAAAGGCACACGAGCTCACCCGAACAGAGATTTACCATGATCTAAAACAAATCAATGATAAGTTCGATGTAATTACACTCTGGCACGTACTTGAGCATGTACATGACCTTAACGAAAAGCTAATTGAAATTAAAGATCATCTTGAAAAAGATGGCATCCTGCTTGTTGCAGTTCCCAACTATAAATCGCAGGACGCACAGAAATACGGAGCCTTCTGGGCCGGTTTTGATGTACCCCGGCATTTATGGCATTTTTCCAATTCAACTATGAAAACGCTCCTGGAGAAAAATGGATTCCGACTTATCAACACAATGCCTATGAAGCTTGATTCATATTATGTGTCATTACTCAGCGAAAGTTATAAGCAACCTAAAAAAGCAACCATACTACGAATGATAAGCGCATTCCTGTGTGGTCTCAGTTCAAATAATTCAGCCCGAAGAACAGGTCAATATTCAAGCCTTATCTATATTGCCCGTCAATCATGAAGCTGAGATCCTTTATATCCTTCATTATTATCATTTGTCTTTTAAGATGTGCCAGTCAAACCACACCCACAGGAGGGCCGCAAGATAAAATCCCGCCAGAGCTCACTGAATCCAATCCAGCAAATGGCCAGAAAAATTTCAAGGGGAAAGTAATTGAACTAACCTTCAATGAAGATGTAAAACTTAAAGACCCAAAGGAAGAAATTCTTATTACACCCTCGCCAGGAAAAAATATTAAATACACCGCGAAGAGAAATAAAGCAACCATTGAGCCGGAAAATCCATGGATAGATAGCACAACCTATAGTTTGACATTCAGAGAAGGCATTCAGGATATAACAGAAGGAAATCCAGCAGAGAACCTCAGGCTCGCATTTAGCACAGGAGAATCGATAGACTCACTTCAAATTAACGGGCATATAAGCACTGTTTTTTCAGAAGCAATTCCTGAAAAAATCACCGTGGCGCTCTATCAAAGCGATACGTTCAACATCTTCAATCACTCCCCAACCTATTTTACAAAATCAAATAAAAAAGGGACCTTCTCTATTCAAAATCTAAAAGCCGGAAACTACTACGTCTATGCTTTTGAGGACAAAAACAAAAATCTGAAGATTGAGAGTAAAACTGAACAATTCGGGTACATCGCAAAGCCTATCAACCTACCCGGAAATACCGACTCGTTAAACATCAGTCTGATCCGCGTAGATGCGCGTCCTTTAACAGTAACAAGCATTCGATACACCGACAAAACCACCCGAGTCCGCTTTAACAAAAGCATTGATTCGCTAAAAATAGAAGGAGTTGAAAAGAGAAATGCCATTTATTCATTTGATGACACACGAAGCGAAGTCATTTTTTACCAGAGCTTTGACTCAAAAGACTCCATTAAAATCAGGATGATGACACAAGACAGCGTCTATCAAAGTCTGGATACAACCTTCTATTTAAAATATTCAGAAACGAAGATGGCAAAAGAATCATTCTCATTAAAGGAACTGACGTATGGCTACGATCTTTCCACTAAACAATTAAAACACCGGTTAAGCTTTAACAAACCCATCTCTCAAGTTAATTATGACAGTCTGTATATCAAAATGGATTCGTTAACCACAATAAATCTTAACAAACAAAACATTACCATTGATACCTTATACCATAGCATATCTTTTGTAACCCGACTGGAGGCTAAAGTGGACAGCTCAAAACAAGCTAAAGTAAAACCCTTTAGACCTTACCTCCGGTATGGTAAGGGAACATTTGTATCTATTGATGAGGACAGTTCTAAAGCAATCTCAAAGAATATAGTGTTTCTTAGCGAAGAGGACACCGGATTGATTACTGGAAAAATCGAAACGAAAGAAAAGAACTACGAAGTACAATTACTATACACAGATAACACAATTGCGCAAAAACTTAGAAATCCAAAAGATCTTAATCTAAAATTTGTTGAAGCCGGGGACTATAAACTACTGGTAATAATAGACAGTAACGGAAATGGAAAGTGGGATCCGGGAAGCTTTCAAAAACATATAGAACCTGAAAAGGTTATTTTCTACAAATCAGATGAAGGAAAATATTCCTTTCCAATCAGAGCAAATTGGGAGTATGGGCCTCTGGTGATAAAATTCTGAACAACTTGTTGAAACGTGTGCATAATTTTCCGTTATCACCATAAACCACGCTGTCAATCAAAATCGGGCAAGAACTTGTTTATAAACTAACTCTTCAAAAACTCTATCCACAGCCTGTTGATTACTCCTTACCTGAATCCACAAAAGACAAATATTGTTAATAAATTGATTGTATCTTCGTTTTTAAGGTCCTTAGGAAAAAATACTAAACAGAAAATATCCACAAACTTCCAATGAACGTTAAAAGAAATATAGTTATCCACAAATGCACATCAATAATAGTAATTACATAAAATTTAAAAATTCAATAATAAAAATACACACACTGTTTGTATGTGGACTAATCGCATTTTCCGCATTTGGACAAGACGTTCAGGAGATACAAATTGCCAATGAATACATACTGAAAGGGCAAAAAGACAAGGCTCTGACGTTGTATGAACAACTTGCAAAAAAAAATGAAAACGTTCCGCTCATTCACGCAAACTATCTCAATTTGTTACTGGATGTCGGCAACTTTAGTCAGGCTGAAACCTATGTTGAGCGATTGATTAAACGCGATGATAAACTATCATACAGGTTGGATTTAGGAACAATTTATGTTCGCTCCGGAGACATTGCTAAAGCTGACAAATATTTCAAAAATCTTATCAAGGCTCAAGGAGATGATGTCTATAAACTCAAGACGATAGCTGATTACCTGGCATCACGAAACCTGGTTGATTACTCCATACAGGCGTTACAACAGGCCCGCATTTCCTCCGGTAACTCGGCTATGTATACACTTGAACTTGCTAACCTTTACAGGATTTCTGGCAAACGCGATCAAATGGTACAGGAATATTTGGATTATGTAACGCAAACACCTTCAAATATTTCTTACATAAAAAATCTGATGCAGATTCTTTTGACAAAACCTGAAGAGCTCGAAAGTTTGGAAAAATTACTGTACGATCGGGTGCAAAAAAATCAAAACTCTGAAGTGTATGCGGATCTTTTGATTTGGGTGAATCTACAACAGAAAAACTTTTATGGCGCCTTCATTCAGTCCAGGGCTTACGACAAGCGCTTCAGGAAGGAACAATCAAAGACCCTGGAAATAGCCCAGATAGCCCTTAACAATAATGACTTCGATAATGCAGATAAAAGTTTTTCATTCGTAATAAAGGAATATGCCAATACGATAAATGAATTACCGGCCAGGCTGGGGTTGATACAAACCCGCGAAGCAAAAGTAAAAAAGACTTATCCTGTTAACCGCGATTCCGTGAAGTATTTAATTTCTGAATACGGAAATTTTAGAAATTCCTATCCGGATCATCCCAATGCTTACGAAGCTGTTCTTAGCCAATCGTTGCTGTACGCGTATTATCTTGATCAAAAGGATTCGGCTGTAAATGGACTAACCCGGCTAATCAATAACAATAAAGTTTCTCCAACTATGAAAGCAAAAGCTAAAATTGAATTGGGGGATATCTATTTATTGAAAGAAGAATCGTGGGAGGCTACACTTTTATATTCACAGGTTGAAAAAACCCAGCGTGAAACCCTGGGTTTTTTCAACCTGTGAAT
>JBEBJH010000332.1:0-3873 GCA_040079965.1 Cyclobacteriaceae bacterium | reverse complement strand
CCTGATTGCTTCCGGTATCTACCGTGCGTTTAAGGATTATAAAACCGAAATTGAAGCCATAAATTAATAATTGTGAAGAATAAAGAATTTAAGGTAGGTCTGTTTGTGGCTGCTGCAATTGCGCTACTCTATTTTGGATTTAATTTCTTAAAAGGAATTGATTTTTTCTCTACCACCAATAAGTACTATGTAATCTACGACAATATCGATCAGCTGGCGGTCTCCAACCCAGTACTGATAAATGGTTTTGCGGTTGGCAGAGTGAATCATATCAGCATCATGCAAAAGAAACAAAACAAAGTGCTGGTTGAGCTTATGATTGATTCTGACATACTGTTGGGAGATTCATCTAAAGCGATATTAAATAGCGATTTTCTCGGGGGTAAGTCTATTCTTTTATCGATTGGTAAAGTAACCGAACCATTAGAGCCCAATGACACACTGCTTGCTGAGGTAGCAAAGGGAATGTTGGATGTCTTATCCGAAACAGCAACCCCGGTAGCCGATAACCTCCAGACCACACTTCGTAAGTTTAATTTGATACTTGATAATCTGACCAAGAACTCACAACAACTCGATGCTATTTTTCTAAAACTTCAGGCAACACCAGACTTACTTAATAAAACACTTGTTACCGCCAATGGCCAGGTGGTGGACCTTTCAGTAAGTTTTAAGGCGGTTGCTGAGAACCTGAATGGCACCCTCACAGAATTAAAGCCTACAATAGCCAACTTTAAAGTGCTTTCCGATTCCCTTAAAAAAATGGAATTGAATAAGACAGTTAATACTGCCAAAGAAACCCTTACAAAGCTGAATGAAACCTTGGATAAAGTAGGAAAGGGGAATAACACAGTTAATAAGCTTCTTACAGAGGACTCTTTATATGTGAATTTAAATAAGTTATTGATGAGCCTCGATACTCTCGCCCGACACTTTGATGATAATCCCAATCATTTTATGGCTCCTTTGGGTAAGAGTAAAAAGAAGATTGACCGCGACCGTAAAAAGGAAGAGGAGGAAAAGAAGGCCGCAGCCCAGGAAAAGAAGTAGAATTATTTTCACTCAATATGCATTGATACATGGATCTGGAATTCAATAAAAACGAGGACCAGCTAAAGCAACTTTGCTCTCAGCTGAAAGCAAGAGCCAAGAAGACAAGGCTTGGAGGAGGTGAAAAGAAAATAGAGGAGCAGCATCAAAAGGGAAAACTAACTGCCCGCGAAAGAATCGATTATCTCATTGATAAAGATTCATACTTTTTGGAGGTGGGCCTGTTTACAGGGGATGGCATGTATCTCGAACTTGGGGGATGTCCGTCTGGAGGAGTAATTGCCGGGATAGGATATGTGAAAGGGAGGCAGTGCGTGATTGTTGCCAACGATGCCACTGTGAAAGCAGGCGCCTGGTTTCCAATCACTGCCAAGAAAAATCTTCGTGCCCAGGAAATTGCCATGGAAAACCGATTGCCAATTATCTATTTAGTAGATAGTGCCGGTGTTTTCCTTCCCATGCAGGATGAAATATTTCCTGACAAAGAACATTTTGGAAGACAATTCAGAAACAATGCGAAGATGTCTTCTATGGGTATCGTGCAAATAGCCGCTATTATGGGAAGTTGTGTGGCGGGTGGAGCGTATTTACCTATCATGTCGGATGAAGCCATGATTGTGGATAAGACAGGTTCTATATTTTTGGCTGGCTCCTACCTGGTGAAAGCTGCAATTGGAGAAGACATTGATAATGAAACTCTGGGTGGGGCAACAACACACTGCGAAATCTCTGGTGTCACTGATAATAAATTTCCCAACGATCAGGCCTGTTTGGACCACATTCGGGATTTGTTTGATAAAATAGGAGCTTCCGATAAAGCGGGTTTTGATAGGATTAAAGCGAAATCGCCAAAAGAGAAACCTGAAGAAATTTATGGCTTGATGCCGGCTGACCGGGCCAAACCATACGACATGCTCGAAATCATTAAACGAATGGTCGATGATTCTGAATTTGATGAGTACAAAGCCTTATATGGCAAAACAATCCTTTGTGGCTTTGCACGTATCAATGGATGGGCCGTAGGAATTGTAGCCAATCAACGCAAAGTAGTAAAAACGAAAAAAGGCGAGATGCAGATGGGTGGAGTTATCTATTCCGACTCTGCCGACAAGGCTGCTCGTTTTATTATGAATTGCAATCAACGAAAAATTCCGCTTGTCTTTTTGCAGGACGTAAGTGGATTTATGGTGGGTAGTAAAGCTGAACAGGGTGGCATTATTAAAGATGGTGCGAAGATGGTAAATGCCATGGCGAATTCAACCGTGCCTAAGTTTACTTTCATTCTGGGTAATTCTTATGGTGCAGGTAATTATGCAATGTGTGGTAAGGCTTATGATCCAAAGTTAATTTATGCATGGCCCACCGCCCAGCTTGCGGTAATGAGTGGGAATTCGGCAGCACGAACGTTATTGCAAATAAGGGTAAGCACGCTTAAGGCACAAGGCAAAACCATTAGCAAAGAAGAGGAAGACCAGTTACTTAAGGAAATTACGGATCGCTATAATGACCAATTAAGTCCTTACTATGCGGCTGCCCGGCTTTGGGTAGATGGAGTGATTGACCCTATGGAAACCCGTAAAGTTATTTCTGTTGGAATAGAAGCGGCCAACCATGCCCCGGTAGAAAAATTCAATGTGGGTGTTATTCAGACCTGACGCAGGTGTATTGAATTGATTTTTTTTATATTCTTGCAGTGATGACAGAGAATGAGTTAAAAGCGTTGGTTTCACTTTTAGATGATGAGGACAAACAAATCTCCGCACATGTACAGGATAAAATTCTGTCATTAGGTACCGAGGCTATCCCTTTTCTTGAAAAAGAGTGGGAAAGTAATCTTAATCCATCTGTGCAAAGCCGTATTGAGGAGTTAATCCATACCCTTCAATATGATTTGGTAAAGGAACGCCTGAAAAAATGGTATGCAGGTTCCGATCAGGATTTACTCACAGGCATGTGGATACTTGCTACCTATCAGTATCCGGATATAGAACTGGAGAAACTCAGGCAGGAATTAGACCAGATTTATTATGAAACCTGGTTGGAATTCAGACCAGATCTATACGCCTTTGATCAGGTGAAGGTGATTAACAGCGTAATTTTTAATAAGCTAAAGTTTGGCGCAAATACGAAGAATTTCCACTCACCCGGAAATTCTATGATCAACGTTGTATTGGAAACTCATAAGGGAAATCCCATTACCTTGTGTGTGATTTATATGCTGGTGGCACAAAAGTTAAAATTACCTGTGCATGGTGTTAACTTGCCCAACCTGTTTATTCTTACGTATAAGGATGACAATCACCAATTTTATATCAATGCCTTTAATCGAGGTTTGATTTTTTCGAAGCAGGATATTGAAAATTATATTCATGAGCTTCATATGGTTCCACAGCAATCATTTTTTGAGCCTTGTAATTCGCTTGAGATTGTTCGCAGAGCCTTGCGCAATCTGGTAATGTCCTTTGAAAAAATGGGCGAGCACGCCAAAGCAGATGAAGTTAAGGTGTTACTGGTGGAGATCTCGGACGGTGGGGATCTGGGAGTTTAAATTTACTGAAGCTGAAGTAAGATTTCTGAGTTAATTTCATGCCCACCGTCAAACGGAACTAGCCTTGGATTTATACCCAACCGTTTATTTAGTTGAGTCATCTCATTTAATCGTTCGTCAGTAAGAAAAGGATCTTTGCTTCCATAGACTTCCACTACGTCTTTAGCGCCAAGTATTTCATGACCCTTTTTGAAATCCATATCTGGCGGAAAGATGCCGGCCCATAAGATGAGTCGATGAAATGAAATCTTGTCGTTGAGTGCCCAGCGTGAGGC